>CAINLR010000107.1 GCA_903850425.1 uncultured Verrucomicrobia subdivision 3 bacterium
GCACGCTGAAAAAAAACGGGGGTTGGGGGCAGTCTGCCCACAGCTGGAAAAATTACTCGTTTTGATCACTTACCCGATCAAAACCTCAACATTCTCCGCCAAAAACTTCACACACTCATCGGTATGAAAGCATCGGGCTAGGCAGCAATGAGGCCGAGCAAACGGACGAAGAAAGAGCTGCCCGCTGGGAAATACGACGCCAGGCGCGCGAACACGCCCTGCGTTTTTTCCCGTTCGTATTGCCGGCCTGTCAAATGATAATGAAACCTGATTTGTTGAATGCATTCCTGATACCGCCAGTTCGAAATGCGGAACCGTTCCCCTTGTCGGGTGCGGTCATTACCGCCGCGGAACTAAGCGCAGCCATACGGCGGGCGAAATGAGCGGCACGATCGCCGCTTACGGCGTCTTAATTATTTTTTGACGCAATTGCTCGTTGCGCTCCCTTACCGGCTTCTCCAATTCGGCCACGATCCGATTGGCCATAGAAAGATAAAGGTCACCATGCTCGATGGATTCGTAGAGCGCCTCCAAAACATCCTCTGCCTTGTGTCCATCCGCGCCGGCCGGCTCAACCGGAACCGCTGGTATAATGCTGGCCAGTGCCTGTCCTGCCTTATACATGATTTTTTCTGACTCGGACGGTAGCGTTTTCAGATTTTCCTTGTGCTGGAGGATCAGATGTTGTTCAAGCAACGTCCGAGGCTTCGCAACCCGCTTGGGTTCGCTCGCTGCCGGTAGTTCTTCTTTCAAAAGTTTTCTTCGAGTGGGTTTCATTTCAGGGGTAAACAAATTCTTTCGTTGCCCATCGTGCTTGCTCTTTCCGCAGCTTGTAATTTACGACCATGAATTGCAACGATATCTCATCCAAGCCTCGGACTTGCGCCTTGGTGCCATACAGAACCTTTCTTGACGACCTCGGCAAGTCTTCCGTCACCGGCTGGCGGATGCGGCGCGATGGTCTTGTCAATACGATTAACATCAGCGGTAAAATTTACATAAGGCAGCAGGAAATTCAACGCTTTGAGGAGCGCGCGGCCGCCGGCGAGTTCGCTCGCGTCCCGCACGTGCCGCGCCGGGGAGATGAGGTGGTATCATGAAGTCATCTCTTCGTTTTTCCAAAGCCAGCCGCTCGACGATTCGCCGCGTCGAACTTGTGGTGCGCCGCGGGTGGCACCCAGGGCTTCAGCCAGCCGACTTTTATCGCGGCTCCGCGCGCTCCCGTCGGGAGGCGGGTCTTCGTGCAAACTGACACGCCCAATCTTCAGACTGACGCCGCCGATGCAGGTGAGTCCCCAATCCTGAAAAGATTTATCAATCTGCTCGACGACAAGGATTGTGCGCCGCGTCGATCGGGCAACGGTTATTCATCCTTGTGCCCGGGGCACGACGACCACAATCCAAGTCTCAGCATCAATCTCGGCCGCAATGGCCGTTTGTTGGTTCATTGCCACGCTAGTGTAGTGTTCTGTAAATGAGGGGTCATAACGGTGATGTGGCGACTTGGGCCGCCCGGGCTTTGGAAATCTTGGCCAGAATTTCCTCACCCTTCTTGCGCCAGACGTATCGCTTGGGCGCCAGATTTCGCTCCGCC
>CAINLR010000108.1 GCA_903850425.1 uncultured Verrucomicrobia subdivision 3 bacterium
CTTTCCATCCGTTGTTGAACCAGCCCCGAGTTACTGAAGTTATCCTTCCTGCCTTTTGCTTTTCCCGCCTTTGCCCGCTGAGACCAGCAACAATCGCTACTGCCGCCCGCCGTTGCGCCGCTGGCTGACGACGCGATCGCTCCTCTGGCCCATCAGCCGCCTAGGCTCCGCCCGGTGACCGGCCCGGAGTCGTGGCTAATCCCTACTTTCCCGGCGCGTGAACAGACCCCGCCCTCAGCGCGCGGTCAGCGCCCTTTGCCTGGCCCATCATCCATGACCTATGGTGCGCTTCACGTCGGGGCGCGCGGCAGCGTGCCGAGGCAGAACATGGACTTCCCGCAGCCCGGACATTTCGGCGGCGGCGTGGGGGCGGGTTTGGCGGGGGCGGTTCAGCCTTGGGCGAGGTCCACGAAATTCTTCAGCAGTTGCAGGCCCACCTGCTGGCTTTTCTCCGGGTGAAATTGCGTGGCGAAAACATTGTCGCGCCAGACG
Organism: uncultured Verrucomicrobia subdivision 3 bacterium; assembly: GCA_903850425.1. Lineage (GTDB taxonomy): Bacteria > Verrucomicrobiota > Verrucomicrobiia > Limisphaerales > UBA11358 > UBA11358. The sequence continues at coordinate 493 of CAINLR010000108.1, forward strand.
GAGGAGGCAAACGTGTCGCCATAATCCGTGGTGGTGGCGATGATGGATTGGTCCGCCGGCTGCGGATAAAAGCTGTGCACGAAATAAACGTAGCTGCCGCTGGCGATGCCGCGATAGAGCGGGCAATCGGTCCGCACGATCTCCAGTTGGTTCCAGCCGATCTGCGGAATTTTCAAGCCGGGCTTCTCGGCGAAGCGGACGACGCTGCCTTGAAAGACGCCGAGACCCGCCGCGCAGGAATTGAATTCCTCGCTGCGCTCAAACAAAGCCTGATAGCCGACACAGATGCCGAGGAAGGGTTTGCCGGTCTGAATGAAGGCGCGCGAGGCGGCGAGCAATTCCTGTTGGCGCAGCGCGTGGATGCAATCGTCGAACGCGCCGACGCCCGGCAGCACCAAGGCGCGCGCGTCGCCGATGTGTTCGGGGCGTTGCACCAGGCGCACGTCTGCGCCGACCTTGAGCAGCGATTTGTGGACGCTGCGCAGGTTGCCGGAGCCGTAGTCAAGTAAGGCAATCACGACGGGAGAATAGGGGAGCGGGCGGATCGTTAAAATGCTAAATGTTTGCCAAATGGGGCGCCGACTCTTTTACTCTCCGCGTGCAGTTTAAGTTCAACTGGAATCCGCTCCCGCCAGTCCCGGCGGAATGGAGCTTGGTGGTGGATGGCCGCCCGGTGCGCGTCACGCTGGTGCGCAACCTGCGGGCGCGACGTTATGTGCTGCGCCTGCGCGCCGACGGCTCGGCGCGCGTCACGATTCCGCGCGGCGGCTCGGTCCCCGAAGCGCAGCGTTTTGCCGAACGGAATCAGGCCTGGCTGGCCAGGCAATTACAGCGGCAGGCCGCCCGGCCCCAGCGTCCCGACCAGTGGATCCTTGGCACCGAGATTCTGTTCCGCGGTGAGTTGGTGAAACTGGCGGCACGTGAGCCCAACCCGAGTCGTTGGGTGCAGTGCGGCAGTGAGACGATCAAAGTGGCCGAGCTGGCGGCGGACTTGCGCGCCGCAATTGAGAAGCACCTGTGGCGTCTGGCCGCCAAAGAATTTCCGCCCATCGTGCATGCATTCGCCGCCCGGCACCAACTGTCCGTGAACCGGGTCACCGTGCGCAACCAGCGGTCACGGTGGGGTTCGTGCTCCCGGCGCGGGACGATTTCGCTGAATTGGCGACTCATCCAAACCCCTGCGTTTGTCCGGGATTACATCGTGCTGCATGAACTGATGCACTTGCGGCAGATGAACCACTCGGCGCGGTATTGGCGGGAGGTGGAACAAGTCTGTCCGGATTACGCCGTCGCAGAGCGCTGGCTGAAACGACATGCCACGCTGCTCCGCTGAACCGCAACCGCCGTGAGTAACAACGGCAACGGTAGATGCGTGTCCAAAGAGTTTCGGTGACGTAGCCCAACCGGAACTCACTGCGCTGCGCCGCGCTCTCGGCGTTGCGGATTATTCTGACGGAATTAGCTTCTGCCCCAGCGCGGCCGAGATCAAAAGTCTTTCCTCGGGCAGCCACTGGGTTCGGGCTTGCGCAATTTTCAGGAAGGGCGCGGCCTCGTTCGTCGCCCCACTGGCGGCCAGCAAGACACCGTAGTAGAGCGCCGCATCCGGTTGGTGCAAGAGGAGGCTATCCAGTTTTTGCAGCGCCGCCAATCCGTCCTGCGTCCGCCCTTGCAGGTGCAGCGCATACGCGTAAGTGGAGACAACAATGAGGTCGTTGCTGCGCTTCCCATAAACTTCCGCCGCCCATTGACAGGCTTGGGGCAGATTGGTTTTCAACAGCAGACTCGTGGCCGCCAGATTATTCTTCAAGCCGACATCCTGCGGGAAAATGGCAAATAGTCGGCTGTAGAGCTGCTGCAAGCTCGCCGTATCGCCGCTGGCCAGATACACCAGCTCCAGCTCGTTTTGCGCCCAGCGTTCCTGCGGAAGTTGCTGCACGATCCGCTCCAGCAAATCCTCCGACTCATGCTTCCATTGCCAGCGCTCCGCCAGCCCCAGCAACATCGTCAGCGCCCCGTAACGATTGCCCGCCGCGGTGACGGCGGAACCCCAGTTACCCTCCGCCACGACGCGCGCCGTGCTCAGTTGCGTCCGGGCGCGGGCCTGCTGTTCCAACCGGAGATACTCCTGGCTTTTCCAATTGCCCTTGGCCACCTGCAACCGCAGTTGCGAGTCGTGTTGCGCCTGGCCATTCGTCAAGGCTTGCTGGGTCCGCTGACTGGCCTGCAAATAATCCGTCATTGACCGGAGGTCTTCCGCCACCAAATCGTTGGCCACGCCCAGTTGCGACCAGGCGCGAGCGACCAAGGCGAGCCGCAAAAAATCCATTTCCTCCCAATCGCCGGTGGTGGCGTAATTCCGCAGCGACCGCCAGTCCTCGCTTTGCAAATAGCCATTCGCCAGCGCCAGCCGCACCGGCGACTGCGCTTGCAGCTTCGCCGGCAGATTCGTCAACCATTGGATGTTTTCCGCCAGCAGACCATTGGCTTGCATCCAGGCGGACACCTCCGCCACGGCGGTGGCATTGGTCTGTTGCTGCACCGCTTGCAACCCGGCGGCAAACTCGGCGCGTTGGAGTTGCTGCAAAATTCCCAACTGCTGCAACCGGTCGGACAGCGTTGCCCGCGCGCTGGCCAGCACTTGGGTGGAATAGCCATTGGCCGCCGCCGCGTCGTGATGCGCCAGCCGGTCCGCCACCAAGGCCCGCAAGGCCGACGGTCCGAACGTGGCATCCGTGCGCAAGGTTTCCAGCACCGCCCGCGCCGCCGCCACCTTCGTTTCGTTCGTCGCGCCCAGCCGGAGAATCGCGAGCTGCAATTCGTGAAGCCGGTTGGTCGGCTCCAGTTGCACCGCGATTTCAAAGTGCGCCTCCGCCTCTGCCAGCCGGCGCGTGCCCAGGGCCAGACTCGCAGCGACCACCTGATAATTGGCCCGGTTGGTCGCCGTCGCCGCCAGTTCGTCCATGATTTGTGCGGTCAGCGGAAACGGCGGGCTTTGGTAACGCAACCCCGACGACGCCAGCAACAATTTATTTTCAACCGTCGGCTCCGTCTGCACGATGCGCCGCTGCCAATCCAGCACCGCTGGCGAATGGGAAAGTTCGGCGAGCGCGACCATCACGCGGCAGACCGGGACATTGGTGGGATTGAGCAGCAGCGTCTGGCGGGCGCTGAGCAAGGCATTTCGATAATCACCGCTCGCCAGAAACGCTTGCGCCTGGGCCAGACTATGCCGTTCCTTGTAATGCCGGTAAGCCGAGCGGCCCCGCCACCCCACCGCCGCCAGCCCGATGAGTATGACGATGGCCAGCGTCACCTGGAAACGAAACCGCTGCTTGTCCTCTTCAAAACCATTGTGCGACTTTTCCATGCGTGAGCGAATAGTGGCAGACTCAGCCGGCTCCTACCAACCGTTTTTTACGCGGTGGCCAAGGCGACCTGGGGCCGGCGGTTTTCCGAAAAGGCTTCATCCACGGGGTGACGTGTTCACGAAATAAGAGCTGGAGATTCGAAAGTGTTGTTGCACCCTTTGCGCCTGATTGCGGCCAGTCAACGGCGGTTGCCTGGATAAAATAAATGGTGCCAGCCGCGAACCCTCGCCCATGCCCGGTCTCTGCTTGTGCCCGTGGCACCTTTTCGCAGTCATGCCCAGAGGCATTCCGGCTCACGGTTCCCCGAGCGCCGCCGAGAGCAATTGTTTTTCCTCGGGCAGCCACAGCGTCTTGGTTTGCGCAATTTTCAGGAACGGCGCGGCCTCATTCGTCGCCCCGCTGGCCGCCAGCAGAACGCCGTAGTAGAGCGCCGCGTCGGGTTGGTGTCGGCGGAAGTCATCAAGTTTTTGCAGCGCCGCCAATCCGTCGCCCGTCCGGCCTTGCAGGTGCAGCGCATACGCGTAGGTGGCCACCACAATCAGGTCGTTGGTTCGTCCCGCATAGACTTCCGCCGCCCACTGGTAAGCCTGCGGCAGATTGGTTTTCAACAACAGGCTCGTCGCCGCCAGATTGTTTTTCACGCCGGCATCCGCGGGGAAAAAGGTGAACAACCGGACATAAAGCTGGTGCAGTTCCGGCGTGTTGCCGTTGGCCACATACAACTGCTCCAGCGTATGCTGCGCCCAGCGTTCCTGCGGGAATTGCTGCACGATCCGCTCCAGCAAATCCTCCGACTCATGCTTCCATTGCCAGCGCTCCGTCAGTCCCAGCAGCATCGTCATCGCCCCGTAACGATTGCCCGTTTCAGTCACCGCCGCGCCCCAGTTGCTGTCGGCCACCTGCGACACCCCCAGTTGCGACCACGCGCGGGCCACCAGCGCCAGCCGCAGAAATTCCATCTCCTCCCAGTTGCCCTTGGACGCGAAATCCCGCAGCGACCGCCAGTCCTCGTTTTGCAAATAGCCATTCGCCACCGCCAGCCGCACTGGTGCCTGCGCCTGCAGCCGCGCCGGCAAGTTCGTCAGCCACTGGAGGTCTTCCGTCACCAGCCCGTTCGCCTGCATCCACGCGGCCACCTCCGCCACGGCGGGCGCGTTGGTCTGCCGCTGCACCGCCTCCAAGCCGGCCGTGAACTCGGCGCTCTTTAATTGCCGCAAAATTCCCAGATGTTGCAACTGATCCGCCAAGGTCGTCCCCGGCCGGGCCAGCAACTGCGTGGAATACTCCCGGGCCAGCGCCGCGTCCGCGTGCGCCAACCGGTCCACCACCAAGGCCCGCAAGGCCGGCGGTCCGAGCGTGGCATCCGTGCGCAATTGGACCAGCACCGCCCGCGCCGCCGCCGCCTTCGTTTCGTTCGTCGCGCCCAGCCGGAGGATCGCGAGATTCAATTCGTAAAGCCGGTTGGTCGGCTCCAGTTGCCTCGCGATTTCAAAATGCGCCTCCGCCTCTGCCAGCTGGTGCATGCCCAGGGCCAGATTCGCGGCCACCACCTGGTAGCTGGCCAGATTGGTGGCCGTCGCCGCCAGTTCCGCCAGGAGCTGCGCCGTGAGTTGAAACGGCGGGCTTTGGTAACGCAACCCCGACGACGCCAGCAATAATTTATTTTCAACCGTCGGCTCGGCCTGCACCATCCGCCGCTGCCAATCCAGCACTTGGGGCGAATGCGAACGCTCCGCCAGGTCCGCTAGCACGCGGCAAGCCGGCACGTTGTTGGGATTGAGCTCAATCGCCCGGCGGGCGCACAGCAGTGCGTTCCGATAATCGCCGGCCGCCAGCAAGCTCTGCGCCTGCGCGAGGCTGTGGCGTTCCTTGTAAAGCGAGTAATAAGGCTGGATCAGCCAGCCGGCCACCGCCAGCCCCAGCAGGATCGCCACGACGCCCAGAATCGAATTCCGGAGCCGTTTCTTGTCTGCTTCAAAGCTGTTGTAGGGCTGGTTCACTTACGCCAAAGAGTGGCAGACGGAGCGGCATCTATCCAACCGTTTTTTGCGCCTCTCCTACCGCGCTGACCCCAACCGCCGCAGCCAGTTTGAGCCCTTGATTTCGCAAACGAATGGCGGCAAGCGAATGACCCGCCCGATTGGCTCAAACTCAAACTACCGGAGCACTTCTTCTGTTCGTGATGTTTTGTCTCCCCTGCCCTTGAGAAACCGGACCGAGCAGTGGCACAACGCCCCAGATTGCTCAACTGCTTTCATTCTCCTGCCATTTATTCCCCTGACTGAAGCAAGGGGAGGCGAGGAATGGCCGCGAAAAGGCGCAAAAGGCGCAAAACACTGGCGCAGAGCCGGCCTGAAAATCCCGGAGCGCGACGGTGTCGTCCTCGGCCAGCCGCAGCAACTCCCACACTTTCGGTGGCTTGGCGTATTCCCGCGGTGCGGCGGCGGGTTTTCGACCCAGCCGCGCTCCGGGTTCAGACCGGCTATTAGTGGAGCGGCTTCGCTGGCGGGGGAGTTTTATCTTCCGCCGCCGGGTTGTGCTCCGCCCGCCGCTGCATGGCGCGGAAATACAGGAACAGCATCAACACCGCTGCCCAGACTAGAATCGTAATACCTATTTCCATGTTCGACATAAATAATCACCCTCCCGTTAAAACCACATTAAACTCACTTCCGTTGTTTAAGATACCGGCGAACGCCTCCCGTGCCCACTGCCACCACGCCGAAGACCGCCAGTGCCACATTCACCGGTTCGGGCACCGGATTGATTTCCAGACTCCAGCCGATCAACCCATTTTCAAAGCCAACATTACTGGTATCCCATAGCACCAATCCCCAAGTATCGTTGGGGTTCTCACCATTGAAACCCGCGCCCGGTGTGCCCGGCAGGCCGTTAAACGTCACGTCATAGACTGCGTTGCCATCGGCCATGCGGGAAAGCACCGGGGTCAAGTTCACAGAATAAGAGCCGACACCAGTCCCCAAATTGAGGCTCCCAAACATGCTGGGCGTGGTGCCCAGCGATGCCGTGTTGTTGAACCTGAGAATCAGCTCCACACTCGTGATGCTGGCAGCGTCGCCGCTGACCGCACCTTCGGCCGAAAACACCGAGCCTCCTTGGGGAATCTCGCCGGAATCAGTGAAGGAATAAATGCCGGCGTGCGCGCTGATACAAAGACCCGACACCAGGCTCAAGATGGCACCGCCAGTAATTTGTTTGATAAACGTTTTCATATTTTGATTAGATTTTGAGGCTCTATTGGTTTAACGAACCACAAACCGATAGTAGGCCTGCGGCTCCGTCGCATTCTCATCCGTGTAGAGAATCACCCCGTTGGGTGCCGCTTGCAGGGGCGATCCATTCAAGGTGGTGATGGTTCCAGGCGGGAAAGTCGAGTCAGTGGATTTCTGCACATCATAGTAGTGGCCCGGAATGCCATACGCCCGCAAGTCCATCTTGCCGGTCGCCGGGGAATGGATATAGGTAGAACCAAACGTGGGATTGGCAGATCGCACCGTGACCTTGGCCGTGCCCGTGCTGGTGCCGCCCATGCCGTCATCAATGGTATAAGTGAACTGATCCGCCCCCACAAAATCCTGGACCGGCGTGTAGCTGATGTCGCCACCGCTCAGCGAGGCGGTGCCACCATTGGTGCTGTTGGCGCTCACGGCCGTAATCGTCAGGCTATCCCCGTCCGCGTCATAGCTCAGGCCGGCGAGCGTGGCGGCGCTTACCGTCAACACGGTGTTGGAAACCAGGGTCAGGTATTGCACGCTGGCCGACGGCGGATGATTCGTCACCGTCTGAGTGAGAGTCTTCGTGACGGAGGCATAATTGGCATCGCCGGAGTAAATGGCCGTGATGGGATTTCCACCGCGCGGCAGACCAACCGCAGCGATGCTGACCGCGCTCTGGCCGCTGATGGCCACCGCGCTCCCCAGATTCACGCCATTGGTGGTGAACTGCACCGTGCCGGTAACATCCGCCGCGAAGCCATTGGCCGTGAACGACACGCTATCCTTGTAACCGGACGGATTGGTGCTGGAAGACAGGTTAAACGCCGGTGTGGCTTTAGGCGCAAAGGCGATACCTTTGATGATGGTTCCCGTCGCAGCGGTATAGAGCGTGACGTTGTTGGCAGTCGTTATGTTTATAGTAGCATTCCAAGCCGCAGTGTCATCGAGTTTGATGACTCTATTAGCGGTTGTGGCACCCGTGCCGGTGGTGGCATATAGATAAAAGCCGCCGCTGCCATCCTTGGCTGCACAAAGACCGAATCCACCAAAGGTAGTGGTATAGGTTCCTTCGGCCGTCCATGAGCCGCTGACCAACGCATATTTGGCGATGGTTCCGACTGAGGTAGCTGTTGCAGACAGAATATACAAAACGTCATAAGTGCTACCGTTGTTTCCAGAGGAAACTAAATAATAATCAAACTCATTGCCGGTGCCTGTAGCAGAGAGTCCTGGCAAAACTGTGATGGTAGCGCCATTCGCGGAAACTGTCGAAACAGGGTTCCCGCTTGAACTCTGTTGCAGAACATAAAAAGTGCCCCCAAAACTTTTAATCGCGCGACAATTCACAGGGTTTTGTGGCGATGAGCCACCATTCAAAAAAGTGCCATTTTGATCACCAATAAGCCAATTGGCGTTATCCACGCTTGATGCACCACGAGTTTGTTTTCCACCGCTTGTGCCCGCAGTGTAGGTGGTTGGAATTGCAACCATGCCAGCATTATTCACTGTTACGACGGCACGCGGATTCAGACCGTTCACGTTATCCGAAGTATCAGTGGTGTTGACACCAGTGAAGGCAAACAGTGATCCATCATTGTTATCGGCAGCGTAGAGAGTGCTGGTGCCGGAACCGCTAACGCGGATGGCGCTGGCACCTGTGCCTGGGATGGAAATCGTTTGGATGGCGGATTGAGCAGATGACGTGGTATTGATTTCCACCACGGAGCACGTCGTATTGGCGGCACTAGCTGCTGCTAGCACTATGGCCAAATCCCCGGCTCCAAACGGCGTCTTCCACTGCGCGTAGAGCGTCGTGTTGGCGGCGATGGTGAAAGTATCGCTGACCGCGTAAGCGGTGCCGCTGGCGTTTGCCGCCGTGTTCCAACCGGTGAACGTGTAACCGCCGCTCCGTGTAATGCTGCCGACTCCAAGCACCGTCACCGTGGAATTGTAATTGTAAGGACTGCTGGGATCGGTCTGCGAACCGGTGCCGCCGTTGGCATCATAGGTCACCGTGTAGGTGTTGATCGCCCACTGCGCATAGAGCGTGGTGCTGGCCGTGAAGGTGTAGCTGGCCCCGTTGGCATACGCTGTGCCCGTGCCGTCCGCCGCTGTGTTCCAGCCGGCGAAGGTGTAACCCGTCTTGGTGAAGGTGTTGGCCGTCAGGGCCGCCGTGGTGTTGTAGTTACCCGTCTGCGCGGTCATCGTGCCGGACCCGGTATTGTTGTTGAACGTCACCGTGTAGGTGTTGATCGTCCACTGCGCGTAGAGGGTGGTATTCCCGGTGAAGGTGAACGTGCTGCTGGCGGCATAGGCGGTGCCGCTGCCATTGGCCGCCGTGTTCCAGCCGGCAAACGTGTAGCCGGTCTTGGTCAATGTGCCGACACCCGAGACCGTGGCCGTGGTGTTGTAATTCTGGGACACCGCCGAGGGCGCGTTCCCGCCATCGTTGCCATTGCCATCGTAGGTCAGGGTGTAGCTATTGATCGTCCATTGCGCGTAGAGCGTTACACTTCCAGCGGGCATCGTGAAGGTGTCGGCAGGATTGTAGCTAGTGCCGCCGCCACCGGCTTGCGTGTTCCAACCAGCAAATGTGTATCCCGTGCGGGCAATTGTGCCCGTGCCCAGCACCGTTACGGTCGCTCCTGAATTGTAAGGATTATTGTTGTCCACCTGTGAGCCGGTGCCGCCGTTGGTGTCATAATTGACGACATAACCATTGGCCGTCCATTGCGCGTAAAGCGTGGTGTTGGCGGCAATGGCGAAGGTGTCATTGGGGGCATAAGCCGTGCCGCCGCCACCGGATTGCGTGTTCCAACCGGTGAACGTATAGCCCGCACGGGAGATGCTACCCGCGCCGAGCACGGTCACGGTCGCACCTGAATTGTAGGGACTGTTGTTGTCCGTCTGCGAGCCGGTGCCGCCGTTGGCGTCGTAGGTCACAGTGTAGGTGTTGGCCGTCCACTTGGCATAGAGCGTAGTGTTGGCGTTGATGGTAAAGGTTCCGCTGCCGGCGGTGTAGGTTGTTCCATTGCCATCAGCCTGTGTATTCCAACCGGCAAAGGTGTAACCCGTCTTCGCGAGACTGCCGGAGTTTGCCGCCACCGTAACTGTAGCATAAAGGCCATAACCGGTGCTGTCTGTGGGCACGCTGCCGCTGGTCTTGCCGTTGTCGTTGTAGGTGACGGAATAGGTGGTCGGGGCGAAGGCGATACCTTTAAGCGTGGCGGCGGCACCAGCGGTGTAAAGAGTCACGTTGTTTCCGGTGGTGATGGCAATAGTGCTGTTAAAGCCGGTGGTATCGGTCAGCTTAATGACTTGGTTGGCGGCGGTTGAACCGACTCCAGTCGTGACATACAAAACTGCCCCGCCGCTAGTGTAGTGTTCTGTAAATGAGGGGTCATAACGGTGATGTGGCGACTTGGGCCGCCCGGGCTTTGGAAATCTTGGCCAGAATTTCCTCACCCTTCTTGCGCCAGACGTATCGCTTGGGCGCCAGATTTCGCTCCGCC
>CAINLR010000109.1 GCA_903850425.1 uncultured Verrucomicrobia subdivision 3 bacterium
TGGCGGAGCGAAATCTGGCGCCCAAGCGATACGTCTGGCGCAAGAAGGGTGAGGAAATTCTGGCCAAGATTTCCAAAGCCCGGGCGGCCCAAGTCGCCACATCACCGTTATGACCCCTCATTTACAGAACACTACACTAGAATCCCCTCCGCCGGCACCCACCGGGCTGAAGCCCGGTGCTAATCAGGGTCGCGTCGGAGGGTCGGCCAATTGGGTGTAGCGATGGCGACAAGCTGCGCGCCGGCACCTTTTCGCCGGCGGGTGCAGTTCTAAATTAGCTCGAAAGCCGGTTACCAAAGCGCAAAGCCCTGCGTCTAACGCGGCAGAAATCAAACCCGGAACCGATCGCTTTGATAAAATCCTCTATGAATTTCGCCAGACTAGCGGCGGTGGTTCTGCTTTTTGCGATCCCCGTAATGGCCCCGGCGGCGACCAATTCCGCCGTCACGGTGGTCGAGGATGAAAACTCTTTCACGCTCGCCAACGGCATCGTCACGGCGGAAGTCGCCAAGTATTCCGGCAATTTGATTGCGCTGAAGTTTCGCGGCCTCGAAATGCTGGATGCCGGCAACCGGCAGCCTGCCTATTGGTCACACAACGCCGCGCGCGGCCGGCAGGAAACGCGCGTCACCATTGATCCCAAGACCAACGCCGGCGAACGCGGCGAAGTTTCCATCAAGGGCATTTCCGGCGGCAACCAAATCGGCAGCGGCCCGGGCGGCAGCGTGGTGGCGGATGTGGAAATCCGTTTCGCGCTCGGCCGTGGCGATTCGGGCGTTTACACCTATTCCATTTTTTCGCACCCGACCAATTATCCCGCCACCTCCGTGGGCGAGGCGCGCTTCTGCATGAAGCTCAACGATGACCTCTTCGATTGGATGACGGTGGATTCCAACCGGAACATGAAAATGATCTCGACCTACGATTGGAATCACGGCACGCAGATGAACGGAAAGGAAATGCGCCGGATGAACAGCGGGCTTTACCAAGGCCAAGTGGAACACAAATACGATTACTCCGCCAACCAGTTCGACGTGCGGGCGTGGGGTTGGTCGAGCAGCAGCAATCACGTCGGCATCTGGCTCGTGAATCCCAGCGTGGAATATCTGAGCGGCGGGCCGACAAAGTTTGAACTCTCCTCGCACCGCGACGCCACCTTCACCGACAGCCTTACCGCGCCCGCGCCGCCGACGTTGTTGAACTATTGGCGCAGCAGTCATTACGGCGGCAGCATTTGCAATATTGCGCAAACCGATGCGTGGACCAAAGTCATCGGGCCGTTCTTGATCTATTGCAATTCCGGCGCGACGCCCGAGGCGATGTGGAAGAATGCGCTGGCTCAAGCCGACATGGAATCCACCGCCTGGCCATTCGCTTGGGTCGACGGCGTGGACTATCCGCACCAAGCAGAACGCGCGACGGTTACCGGAAAAATCACGCTGAATGATCCGCAAGCGCCCGATCTCCGCATGAGCAATCTGCTGGTCGGTTTGTCCGCGCCGGATTATTCGCCGGCCAGCATTCCGCGCGGACGCGGTGCTTTCGGCGGCGGCTTTGGCCCGGGGGGCGGCGGCGAGGATGAAACCAATTATCTGCGCAACGTCAGCGGCGGCGGCCGCAACGCCGATTTCAACGCAACCAATTTCCCTCCGCGCGTTGGCGGGAACATCACAAATCAATTGGGCACCAATCCCTTTGCGCGCTTTGGCACGAACGGTTTTCGCGGACGCGGCGGGCGCGGCGGCGGCGGATTCAACTCCGGCCCGCACATGGTGGACTGGCAGAATGACGCCAAAAACTATCAGTTTTGGGTGCGCGCCGATGCGGATGGAAATTTTTCCATCCCGAATGTCCGCGCCGGCAACTACACGCTGCACGCCATTGCGGATGGAGTGTTGGGCGATCTGGCTGTAACCAACATTGCCGTCGCATCCGGGAAAAATCTGGCGCTGGGGAAAATTGACTGGCAGCCCGTGCGATTCGGAAAACAACTGTGGGACATCGGCATTCCGAATCGCACTGGCGCGGAGTTCTTCAAGGGCCACGATTATTTTCATTGGGGTTGGTATCTCCAATATCCGAAGCTGTTTCCCTATGACGTGAAGTATGTCATCGGTAAAAGCAATTTCCGCCAAGACTGGTTTTTCGAGCAGGTGCCTTACAATGACGACACCAACAACGTCACCGGTCGCGGCAACGGCAGTGCGACGACCTGGACGGTCGCGTTCAATCTACCTTCGCCGCCCCAGGGCAGAGCGACGTTGCGGCTGGCGATCTGCGGCGTTGGCACGCGCACCCTCACGGCAGAATTGAATGACCAGTCCATCGGCAACGTCAGCAACCTCGTCTATAACGCGACCATCAATCGCGATGGCATCGGCGGCTATTGGATGGAGCACAATCTCGCGTTCGACGCGTCGCTGATGAAAGCGGGGACGAATGTATTGAGCCTCACCGTTCCCGCCGGTGGCTTGATGAATGGCATCATTTACGATTATCTGCGACTGGAATTAGATGAATCTCCCAAGCCAAAATAGGCTCACTTGTCGGCAAAAATTTTAATGACACGCGGGTTGGCAGCGTCAAGAATAAGCGCGGCACACACGCATGACGATCACGCTTTTTATTCCCTGTTTCATAGACGCGCTGTTTCCGCGCGCGGGCATCAGCATGGTGCAACTCCTCGAAGGCCTCGGTCACAAGGTTGTCTGTCCGCCGGAAATTTCCTGCTGCGGCCAGCCGCCGTTCAACTCCGGTTACTGGGACGAGGCGCGCCCGGTCGCCGCCAAAGTTCTGGAACAACTCAAAGACGCCGAAGCCGTCGTCATCGGTTCCGGTTCCTGCGGCGCGATGGTTAAAAAGTTTTATCCCGAGCTGTTCGCCGGCAAACCGCAGGAAGCAATGGCCAAAAAAGTCGCCGCGCGCACGTGGGAATTTTCTGACTTCATTGTGACCAAACTCGGCGTCACGGATTTTGGCGCGAAGTTCCCGCACAAAATCACCTTCCACGACGGCTGCCACGGTTTGCGCGAACTCGGCATCAAGAAATCGCCGCGCGCCTTGCTCGCCAAGGTCCAGGGTTTGCAACTCGTCGAGATGGCCGAGGCCGAGACGTGCTGCGGCTTCGGCGGCACCTTCGCCGCGAAGTTCCCGATGATCTCCACCGCGATGGGCGATGTGAAATGCGCCAGCGCCGCCGAGACCGGCGCGGAATACATTGTCTCCAACGACTCCAGTTGCTTGATGCACCTGCAAGGCTTGCTGTCGCGTCAGGGCAAGCCGCTGAAAACCATTCACCTCGCGGAAGTGCTGACCCAAAAATGAAATTTCAACCACGGATAAACACGGATGGACACGGATGGAAAGACGCGAACTACGCGAATTATCGCGAATTACAATGTCCGGTCTTTAATTCGCGTCAATTCGCGTCAGTTTTTATCTGTGCTCATCCGTGTCCATCCGTGGTTCATTCTTTTTCCGCATGAGCACCTTCGCCACAGGTTTTCTCAAACAAGCCCGCGTGATGACGGCGGATTTGCGCCATCGCAAAATCATCCGCACGGCGCTGACCAATTACGAGATCGTCCGCGACAAACGCAAAGGCGCGTTTCAAAGCTGGGAATCCGCACGGTCGGCGGCGGCGGAAACCAAATGGGAAGCCGTCAATCATCTCGATAAATATCTCGTCGAGTTCGTTTCAAAACTGGAAGCGCGCGGCACGAAGCTGCATTGGGCCAGCACCGGCGCGCAGGCGAGCGAGATCATTTTGGAGATCGTTCGCGAAAAAAACGCCCGCTCCGTCATCAAGTCCAAGTCCATGACCAGCGAGGAAGTGCATCTGAACGACGCGCTCGAAAAAGCCGGGCTGGAAGTCGTCGAAAGTGACCTTGGCGAATTCATTATGCAACTGCGCGATGAACCGCCGTATCACATCGTGTTCCCCTCGATGCATCTCACGCGTGGCGAGATCAAAGAGTTGTTCGAGCGCGAACTGGGCGACGCGCCTTCCGACAGTCCCGAGGAACTCACGATGGTGGCCCGCCGTGCGTTGCGGAAAAAATATCTGACGGCGGACATTGGCTTCACCGGCGCCAATTTCGCCATCGCCGAAACCGGCATGATTTCCATCACGGAAAACGAGGGCAACGCGCGCCTCACCGCCGCACTGCCCAAGACGATGGTTTCGCTGCTTGGCATTGAAAAAGTGCTGCCTCGATTGGAAGACCTCGCGCTGTTTTTACCGATGCTCGCGACGGCGGGAACTGGTCAGGCGTTGACGTGTTACAACACGATGTATGGCGGTCCGCGCCAGCCCGGCGAGTGCGACGGCCCGGAGGAATTTCACGTCATCCTGCTCGACAATCGTCGCACGGAACTCCTCGCCGACGCCGAGCAGCGCGACGCGCTGCATTGCATCCGTTGTGGCGCGTGTCTGAACGCCTGCCCGATTTTTCGCAACATCGGTGGACACACTTACGCCACGACTTACAGCGGCCCCATCGGCTCGGTCATCACGCCACACCTGCGCGGCTTGCAGGATTGGAAGCATCTTTCCGCCGCCTCGTCGCTGTGCGGCGGTTGCACCGAGGTGTGCCCGGTGAAAATTGATCTGCACCATCATCTGCTGCACAACCGTCGCAATGCCGCGAAAGAAAAACCAGCTTTGATTGAGCGGTCGCTGTATCTGATTTTTGGTTTCGTCGCGAACCGTCCGGCACTGTGGTCGCTTGGCAAGAAGCTCGGGCGACTCAGCCAGCCGTTGCACAATCTGGTGAAAGGCTCCGCGCTCGATCCGGCGCGGTCGTGGACGCAAACGCGCGATCTGCCGCCGCTGGCGCAAGAATCTTTCAAAGACTGGTGGAAAAAAAGAAATAGATGAAGGCAGAATGAAAAACGAAGAAACAGTCTTGAGCGAACGCGAAAAAATTCTGGCCCGCGTGCGCGAGGCGCTGAGCGTTCCGGCGCATGTTCCCGGCGCACACGGCCTCGCACCGCTGGCGGCTTCGGCGCAATCTTCCGCTGCCGGCGTGCGCCAGTGGCTGCCAAAAGTCGGCAACAGTTTTGCCGAACAACTTGGCTTGTTTCAAAAGAACGCCACCGAGTTGAAGACGGATTTTCAGTTGTTTGATTCGGCTGAGGAAATGCGCCAAGCCCTCGTCCGGTTACGCGATGCGGAAGGTTGGAAGCGCGTGGCCTGTCACTCCGGAGATTTGACGAATGCCATTTGCCCGCCGCTGAACCTGCCAATGTTGCGCACGGATAAGGCTTACGATGTGCACGAAATGGAAGCCTGCGATGCGGGCATCAGCGAGTGCGATGCGCTCGTCGCGCAGACCGGTAGCGTGCTGGTGACGAGCCGCAGTGCGGGCGGACGCGCCTTGTCGGTGCTGCCGCCGCACCATGTCGTTATTGCGCGACGTGAACAACTCGTGGCGGATTTGCCGGCGGCTTTTGCTTTGGTGAAAACGAAATACGCGCCGGACTTCCCGAGCATGATTTCCTTCATCACCGGCCCCAGTCGCACCGGCGACATTGAGCGCATTTTGGTTTTGGGCGCGCATGGGCCGAAGCGGTTGACCATTTTGGTTTTCTAGCCCGTCACTGGATTTCCCATGGCCTGATGTTAAGCTTTTGATCATGAACGAAACTCCTGCGAACCCCGCGAAGATACTGGTGATTGACGACAACGCCATCATCCAGCGCACCGTTCAGCTGGCGTTGCAGGAACTCGGCTATCAAACGGTCGTGACCGGAGAAATTGCCGAGGCGTTGAATTTTGTGCGCCGGGAAAAGCCGGCGTTGATCCTGTTGGACATCAATTTTCCGCCCGACTCCGCCACGTTCAGCGGCGGATTGCGGGACGGGTTCTGGGCCCTCGAGTGGATGCGTTATTTGGGCGAACTCGAAGGCGTGCCGGTCATCGTGATCTCGGGCGATGATCCGATTGCTGCCAAGCCGCGGGCGCTGGCGGCCGGTGCCAGAGCCTATCTGCACAAGCCCATCCGCAAGGATGAACTGGCTGCCACCGTCGCCGAATTGTTGAAAAAATGATTTCGGCCTGGCTTAACGTTCACCGTCGCGCAACGCTGCTTACGGCGAGAGCCAGCTCAAGTTCCCTCCGGATTGACCGATGTCTAAAGGTGACTCTGCCCTTATGATGCCCGCGCAAGCCACGACCGTGCTGCGCAAAATCCTGGTGATTGATGACAATCCAATCATCCAGCGGGCGGTTTATTTTGCCCTGCGGGACAAGGGCTTTCTCGTGTTGATGTCCGGAACCATCAGCGATGCCCTGAACCTTATCCACCAGCAAAAACCGGAGTTGATACTACTGGATCTCAATTTTCCGGTGGACAGTTCAGACTTGGGCGTGTCCTTGAGTGACGGGTTTACCGCTCTCCAATGGTTGCGACGGACGGATCATGCCAAGAACCTTCCCATCGTTGTCATTTCCGGATCCAATGAGGGAGAATCCCGGCCGCGGGCGCTGGCGTTGGGTGCCTCGGCTTATCTGGCGAAGCCGCTCGACAAGGAGAAATTGCAGACGCTCATTGTGACATTGCTGGGCAAGCACCCCCCCAACCCGACGGCATATCCGCTTTCCTGACTTCGGGAGCGAGGGTGCGCCGCACTCATAAAGTTCATTTCGGAATTTGAAACGGCGGCGAGCTGCGCTAAAATGGTGGGTGTGAAACGCAAATTGATTTTGCCGGCGATCTTCATCTTGATGTTCGCAGTATCGCGGATCCCCGGACTGATGCCGCTGAATTTCAGCGTGGCGTATGCGTTTGCTTTTTGTGCCGGGGTATTTTTTCGTGGACCGATGGGATGGTGGCTGCCGCTCGGAGTGATGCTGGCCACGGATATCGGCCTGAATTGCTATTACTCCGCGCACGGCGTGGCGGTCTGGGATGCGGCGAACCTCGACAATCTCGCCTTCAATTATGTGGCCTACGCGATTTTAGTTTTTCTCGGCCGACGTTTCAAACCGCAAGCTTCATTTCTCGGGCTGCTGGGCGGTGGAATACTTGGCGCGATTTTGTTTTACTTCATCACCAACACCGCGTCCTGGTTATTCAATCCGTTTCATAATCCGGAATACACCAAGAACCTCGCGGGCTGGCTGATCGCACTTACCAAAGGCACGGGCGGTTATCCTTCGACCTGGGAGTTTTTCCGCAACACGCTACTGAGTGGTGCTCTGTTCACGGCGTTGTTTGGCGCGCTGGGCAAGCTCACCGCCGAATCGCCCGCAGAAAAAAATGCCGGCGCGCGCGAGCCGGAAGCCGAGGACGAATCGGAAGCGGCTCCGGAACCGGAGGAAGCGAAGACCTGACCTCGGAGCTGTGATGGGTGACTTGGCAATCTCTCGTCCTCAATCTTCAAGTCACCCTTCACGCATCCCCCAATACCTCTCATGAAAATCGGCGTTATTTCGGACACTCATGGCTTCCTCGATCCGCGCGTGCAGCGACTGTTTGCCGGTGTGGACCACATCTTACACGCTGGGGATATCGGCGACCCGATGATTGAATTTGAATTGCGGTTGATTGCCCCGGTCACCGCCGTCCTGGGCAACAATGATGCGGGGCTGCCCTTCAAGGAAACTGAGGTGGTCTCCCTGGCGGAAAAGAAATTTCTCGTGCATCACATCATCAACCCGCGCGCGCTCCCAGAGGAAATTAACGCCCGCATCCAGCGTGAGCAGCCCGCTGTCGTTGTCTTCGGCCATACGCACAAACAGTTTTGCGAAGTTATGGCAGACATCCTCTTCTTCAATCCCGGCTATGCCGGCAAGCCGAAGTTTGGTGCCGAGCGCAGCGTGGCTCTGCTCAACGTGGAAAACGGCGCCATCGTTCCGAAATTTATTTCACTTTGATGGGGCGTGGGCGGGGACTTTTTGCGGGTTGGCGACTCTTACCATCGCCATGTCGTCGAAATCGATTCTGTCTGACTTTAGCTGGCTGTTCCTCATTGTGCTGTTTGGTGCCTTCACTTGGTCGGCGGCTGCGGTCAGCCCCAATGGCACCCCATCGTTTATCATCAACGCCCAGAACCATCCAACCCTGACGCTGACGCGTGGCGTCACTTATGTGTTCGTGCTTTCAGGCACCTCCATTCGTCCGTTTTGGATCAAGACCGATCTCACCATCGGTTCTGGCGGCGGTTGGCCCATTGCCCGCGCCCGGGCTATTTGTTTTCAGCGAGTGCCGCCTGCGTGGCCAGCAACTCGCGCCGCATTTCCGCCGCCGATGCATACCGTTCGGCGCAGTTCGGGTGACAGGCTTTGAGAATGATGGTGTTCAGTGGAAAGAAATTCGTGGCTTTACTCGGGTCAACCAGGCTCGTGGCCAGCTCCGGAAAAAAGGTCGGTTTGTTGCCGGTGCTCAAGACGTAGAGCATCATGCCCAGCGCGTAGATATCGGCCTGCGGCGTGCCGGGCCGCTCCGGCGGCGGCGGCATGTAGCCGGGCGTGCCGACCAGCGTGCGTTCCTGATCGGCCGGACGGATTTCGGACGTGAGTCCCATGTCGGCCAGTTTGGGCTGGCCGTTCACGAAGATCACATTTTGCGGTTTGATGTCGCGGTGCGTCAGCCCGCAGCCGTGCAGAAAATCCAGCGCCTCGGTCAGCGCGAGGCTGATGCGGAGACAATCCGCCACCGGCAAGCGCTTGGCGTGGGATTGGGCGCGTTCGTTGACCAGATCGCGCGGGATGTAAGTGGCGGGCGCGCTTTCCCAGCCCGGCGCGAGCGCATCGCCCAGTTCCATGACGTAGTAGAAATAGCCGTCCAATTTTCCGCTGACAAAATCCACGCGCAACAGTCCGGGATGCTGCGTGGAAACTGGATGGTAACGGCTGATGCCGTTGAACTCGCGCTCATACGGATCGGGATTCTCATCAAACCGGGCGAGATAGATCACTTTCAGCGCCCGCCATTCACCACGTTGGTTGCGGGCCAGCCAGACTTGCCCGTAAGCGCCCTCGCCGAACGGCGGATGGAATATTTCGTAGCCGGGAATTTTCGGGGCGGCCACCATCGGAATGGTTCGGCCAGCGGCCGCTTCGTGGTGGAGCGTGACGGCGGTTTGCGTGCCATAAATTTTTACGCCCACCGCCCACGCCAGCGCGCAGGGCACCTGGCCGGCGGCAATCACCAGCCACGGGAACCAGCAATTGGTGAAATAGCTGAATGAAATCGCCCCAACCGCCACCGCCAGGGCCAGCCCCGTGGCCGTCAGGCCGGCGGTCAGCCAGCGCAGCCGCCACAAGTTTCCGCCCAGCCATGCTCCGGTCACGGCCAGCAGCAGCATTTCCACCAGCCACGGGGGGCGGCGCAGCCAGTCGCGGTTCATGAGATTTAAAAACTCGGTGACCAGAATTTCCACGCCGCCGGAAGACTCGTCCGTCCAGCGCGTGTAGGGCGTGGCGAATTCATCCTCTTCACCGTCCATCAGCGACGTGTGCGGCTGCGTGCCGACGAAGACAATCTGGTCGCGAAAATAATTCGGCGGCTGGGTCAGCGCGAACGCGTAGCTCATCGTGGTCCAGCCGCCTTGCGGTCCGTAGTAACGCAGCCATTGTTCGTGCGGCAGCTTGTCCAGCCGCGCGCCCGCCAGCCGCGCCACCGTCCACGGCAGGCTGGGATACGGTCCCAGCGACGGGAACGGCCAGTGCCGGCGCACGATGTGATCCAGGTCCGGATTGAGCCAGGCGACGCCCCAGTTGGTGCCGGCCGCGTTGACAAAAATTTCCGCCGGCAGATTGGGTTGCGAGCCGGTGAAGCCGGGATGGTTCACCTGCGATTGTTCCGCCATCAACACCACGCGGCCTTGCCGGCGCATGGCGCTCGCGAGCGCATCGTCTTTCGCCGGGGCGTCCGGTTTTTCAAAAAACGAATCAAATGTCACCAGGGCGCAACCGTCAGCCGCCAGCTTGTTCAATAATTCGGCATGCAACGCCCGGTCCCACGGCTGGCCGCGCGGCTGATGAAATTGCGCGAATGCCGCATTATCCATCAGGATCAAAGTGACCCGGTTGGTGACGACAGGCCCGCCGAAGCGGAACAAATAATCGTAGCTGGCATTTACCCAGGCATCCCCCAGCGGCAGCATCCACAGGAGCCAGCCGCATAGCACCACCACCGCCGCGCCCAGCGCGGAAATGAGCCGTGAATTGTGGTTGGGGGGCGGGCTGCTCACAACGTGCGGCCACACTGTAAGCAGGCGTGGGGCAAAGAACAATTTTCACTTT
Source organism: uncultured Verrucomicrobia subdivision 3 bacterium (assembly GCA_903850425.1). Lineage (GTDB taxonomy): Bacteria > Verrucomicrobiota > Verrucomicrobiia > Limisphaerales > UBA11358 > UBA11358. The sequence goes on from CAINLR010000109.1 coordinate 10,253, forward strand.
GTTTTTTTCTTTACAGACCGGCGCGGGTGTGAGATTCCGATTCGGACGGCGGTGACGGCCTCGGAAACAACACACCAATCAATATGACCAAAAAAATCAAACCCACCTTGGGATGCGTGTTGGCCCTGCTGGTGCTGGCAGGCTTCGCGGCGGACGTTGCCTGGGCGGACCTCCAGGTCATTCCGTTCACCGCCCGCGTCATGAACGGTTCCGGCTGTCCCGGGGCGAACAATGGTTATGCCAAGATGACGAACAGCGCGGGAACCTACAACATCACGCCGCCGGCCAACGCGACCGGTTGCACCTTCACGGATGCGTCCGGGTTTGCCGCGCCCTATGTTTCCGTGGCGACGGTGATTCGCAAAAGTGACCAGTTGACTTGGTGCGGCACCAACAGCGTGACCTTCCCGGTGGCGAGCAACCAGCAGTATTCCATGACGATCTACGTCAAGAGCACGCCGCCGCCGCCGACCAACAGCCAGCCGATCAAATTACAGGCCAATTGGCAGTGAGTTGCTAATTCCAGCTCGCGTTCAAGAGGATATTCATCCGGCATTACATTAGCACTGGGCTTCAGCCCGGTGGCAGGAATGTCCGGGGGCGACAGCCGTTTCAATGCCTTTTTTAGTGGGACCAAGCCGTTGAAACGGCTGACTTTGGTTTTGATTCGTTCCACCGGGCTGAAGCCCGGTGCTAATCATAGGCCCAACTGGAACGCGTATTAGATTTAGAAGCTGATCTTGAGCCGGGCGAGGAAAGTCCGGCTGCGCACCATTTCGTTGTGCAGGTTCAGCGGCTCCAAGGAATAATTCTGGTCGAAGACATTCAAAAATCCCGCCGTCAGTTCTGCGCGGCGATGCCAGAAGCGGTAGCCGGCAAAGGCGTTGAACTGCCAGAAATCATCGCCCGGTTCGGGCGTGGAAAATCCTGAGTTCTGCTGGTGATACCAGTTGGCCTCCAGCACGGAGAAGAGGCCGCAGGGATGATTCCAGTTCGCGTGGAGATTCACTGTATGCAGCAGGCTTTCCATGCTTTGGCGGACTTGAAACGGCGCGTCAAAATTAATGGCCGGCAGTCCGTCAGGGAAATCCGCATAGTGCAAATCCAGTTTGGCCTGCGACAACCGGTAACGGGCGCCGGCGGTCCACTGCTGGCCGAGCAGTTGATCGGCCGAGCAGGTGAGCGACGCCTCTTGGAACTTCATGGATTGCCTCAAGCCGGTGGTGTAGGTCGGATAAAGATTGGTGTCCGATTGATCCACGTTGTAGATGTAGGCTCCTTGCGCGCCGTCTTTCTGCGAACAAAGAAATTCTCCCACCACGGCCAGATACGTTCCGGTATCAAATTTTTGTTCCAGCGACAAAGCATAGGTGTCGAATTGGGAACCGCTGGAGTCGCCGGCCACGGATTCTGGAGCCAGACTGCGGAAAGCCTGATTGAAACCCGCCACCTCCGTCGGTTCCAGCCGCAGGCTCTGGCCTTGCGCGAAACCGGACAGGGAGCGCGTGTAGGCGGCACGCAGGGTTGTGTTCGTCCGCGGCGTCCAGATGAATCCAATTTTGGGCGAAAGCAGACTCGTGGTCTTTTCCTGCGCGGCAAATGGCGTCGTTGCCAAATCCATCGGCTGATACAATTGGTCATAGCTCAAGCCTGCGTTGATGGCGAAAGTATCAGTCAACTGCCAGTTGTGATAGCCATAGACCGTGAATTGGTGGAAGTTCAAGGAAAAATCTTGGGGCGTAAGCGTGTAGCCGTCTTCGAACAACTCTGCTGGGAATTGACTGCCTAAATTGAAATTCGCGTTCCCCCGGTGTTGATCGCGAACCTCGCCCCATTGGTAGCGCGCGCCGACCATGGTGGAATGGTTCGGAGTTTCCCAGATTTGCTGGAGTTCGGCCGAATACAGCAACTGCGAAATTTGCACCAACTCATCCGCACCCATATACCGTTGGGCATTCAAAGCCCCATTATAAATAAACCCAATTACTTGGGCTCCGTTGATCACGTTGGCGATTTCATCCGCCGCCTGCCGCGTGCCGAAGAACAGCGTGTGGACGCCCGGACTCCATTCGTGGTGATAACCCAGATACACATTTGGCTCCTGCCTTTCCGCAAAGCGGATGGTGGGATTGGCGTAAGCCTGATCGTAGTATTGGCTGTTATCGCCGTAGTTAATCTGGGCCAGTTGCACGCCGCCGAAGAGGCTGTCTTGGGAAGTCAATTGCCCCTTGAGCGTGACATTAAGTTCCTGGTTCTGGAAATCGCCGTTGAGCCGTTGGCCGGGATCGTATTGGTGGGCCACGCCGACGTTGTAACTGAAATTGCCGGAGGTGTAAAACTGCTCGGCCTTTTCCGTCAAGCTGCCGCGGCTGAGATATGTCGTGTCGGACGCGAAACCCAGCCGGCTCTGCTCAAAAAATTTCGTGCGCGGCTGCTCGGAAGTCAGCGGGGTCAGCCAGCCGGCCCCGGTGGGCGCGAGCAAATTGGCGATCCAAAATTCGTCGCTGGCCGGCGTCTCGTAACGGAGATTGCTCCAGTTCGGATCGCGCAACTGGTCGTAGCTGTTGGCCAGAAACAGGTGCGCGGAATAATTCGCGTAATCGGCGCTCACGGCGCGGCCGGCTTCGCGCAAGCTCACGTCCAGCATCCCGGCGTCGCGATACACGCCCGCCAGATTGGCGCTGCGCACCGCGCGGTCCTGATCCAGCAACAGTTGCGAGCGATAGACGCTGCGGTTGTCATTCAACGCCTGGGATTTTTCCAGGTCGCGAATCGCGTCGTTGATTTCGTTGCCTTGCTGCTTGAACAACGCCGAATACAGCCACGGCGTCGGGTCCTGCGGATCCAGCTTCTGCGCGAGCGCGAGTTCCTTGGCGGCTTGCGCGTGGTCGCCCTTGGCGATGTCGGCCTTGCCGAGATAGCTGCGCAACTCGGAGCGCTGCGGTTCGAGCGCGGCCGCCACGAGCAAATCCTCGCGTCCGCCCGCCGCGTCGCCCCGCCGGATGCGCGCCAGGCCGGATGCGCGCCAGGCCGCGACCGAGCCAGGCATTGCCCAGCGCGGAATCCACGGCGATGGCCTGGTCAAACCAGGTGATGGCTGCGTGCGGCTGATTTCTGGCGGCGGCAATAAAGCCTTTTAACGCGAGGGCCTGGGCATTGCGCGGGGCCAGCGCGAGGCTCTTATCCAAAGCCTCGATCGCCGGGCCGGTGCGGCCAAAACTAAATTCCAATTCCGCCACGCGCGCCCACGCGAAGCCGAACTCCGGCGTCGTTTTCGCCGCCTGCCGCGCCAGCGTCAAGGCGGTGGCTAGGGAAGTGTCGCGGCGGGCGCGGGATTGTTCGTAGTAGGAATCGGCCAGCCACGTCGTGGAAGTTGCGGCGTTGCTGGCGCCCGAACGCGGCTGAAATTTCACGGCGCTGATGACTTCGCGCAACGCGTCGGCGAGCGGCGATGGCATCGTGCCGAGTTGCCTTTCGCAGGCATCCGCCTGGCCGACCGACAACAGCAGTCCGGCATAATATATTTTTCCGGCCTCGGAAACGGGTGCCGTCGCGCGCGGATAATTCGCCAGCGCCGCCGGCAAATCGCCCGTGCGATAGGCCGCGAGCGAGGCGTTGAGCCTGATCTTCTCCTCCGGCGTGAGTGCCAATTCATCCGGGTTCAGCACGGCGGGATAATAAAAACACCATTGCAAAAGATTGTTGGCAATGAAGCCGGCCGTGCGCACCGGCGTCTGGCCCAAATCCACCATCGCCTGCTGGCCATTGGTCAGCGTGAGGGTCGCTTGGTCGTTGCCAAATGCAACCTGACCGTCCACGACCGACAGGATCGTGCGCTCCGTAGCATCCACGGCCAGCACAAATTCCGTGCCCCGCACCCCGGCGACCGCGCCGCGCGTGATGATCTTGATGCGCCCCGGCTGGTCGCGATGAAAAAAGGAGAGGATGCCCTGAACCAAATGCAAGCCGCTCTGATCTTGGGGCGTGGGCGGCGGCAACACTTCGAGTTCGGTTGAAGCCCCGAAGGCAATGACGCTTTGCCCGGACCACCGCAGCGCCATGCGGCTGTTGGCCCCGGTGCGCAACCGGTCAAACGCGTGAAAAATCTGGTTGGTGTGCGCCATCGTCCAAGTCGTGGCCCCGGCAGGGGCGGTTTCCACCGCGCCCTGGAGCTCCACCATTTGAACTTCGTTCGCGTGACTGGCGGCCGGTTGAGCACCGGCGACACTGGTCAGCACTGCGAGGATCGCCCCATTCAGCAGGAGTAACCGCGACCGGCTCTTGAGTAAAAACATATTCACGACGTGCCCAGGTTGACAAATGTTGAGGGGTTATGTAGTCAAGGCGGCGGCTTTGGGCAATGCAATTCAGCATAATTCGTGTTTTCACATTGGTGGCCAAGGCGTGCCCGCCCTGCGTGGGCCCGCCGAAACTCGCGGTTCCAGCGGCACCGGGCGGCGGCGCTGATGTGCGTGAAAGGAAAATTCAGCGTCGGCGATTCAACGTGCCCGTGGCAAAAAACACGGAGGCATTGCTTGGCACGCAGTAGTGCCTGAAAAATCATTTCGCAATAATTGTAAAATCTGCGGATGCATAGTCGCTCCAGATTTCATTCCAGGGCGTGTCAGTTTCCTTGCCAAGCGGTGCCCGGTAGAAATCCAAAAGGTATGAACCGTGAATGAGATAAGTTCCGGGTTGGTCGAACGCGAACCATTTTTTCAGGTCAATTTGGTCTTCAAACAATTTGCCTGAATCCAGGGGAACAAGCGTGCTTAACCCGCCGAAGCAGGCGGCGTGGCTTGCGGTCAAGGCCTGGCGCACGCCGTTTTTGTTTGAAAGTTGCCCGCTAAAACTAAATTGGTTGTCTCGCCGACCCCGTTGCAGTCCGCCGCGCTGGAAGACGACTGTCCGTTCGTCCAAATTTTTAAGCTGGAACTTAACCACCACTGGCTCATTGGTCGTGTATTCCGGTTTCAACGGAACGAATTGCGCAGTGAGTTTGTAACCGGGTGGTGACCGCAAGTCACAGTTCACGGAAAACCATTTGGCGATGGCTTCGGCTTCGTCCTGAACGTGAGTCTTAAACCATACGACATTGATGGTGTCTTTTGGTGCCCCGCCCCAGCCAGAACAGGAATATTCATGCCCGCTGATTCGAAGCCTCACCAAATTGGTGACGCCGTCCAATCTGAAGGAGAAATCGGTATTGGCGTTGTTCTCCGAATAAACATGCGCCTGGAGGTTTTTTGTTTCCACCGCTGCACCGGAAGCAACATCGTAGAGGCCATTGGTCTCAGCCGCCCCAAGCGGCAACACGGTGGCCGCAAATAGAGCGGTTATCAAACCCGACCTCGGGAGGAAATTCACGCAAGTTGCCCCCCGCCGACGAGCTTCGTCGCGGTAGTGGCTTCGCCAAACTGCGCTTTCACCTTGGCCACGGTGTTCTCAACGGAGAGACCATACTTGGCGCGGAGTTCGTCCTGCGTGGTGGCGTGTTCGATGAATTGATCCGGCCAGCCGATGCGCACCACGGGCGTGGTCACGGCTTTCTCGCTGAACAATTCCAGCACGGCGGATCCGTAGCCGCCGATGAGGACGTGGTCTTCGAGCGTCACAATCAATTCCGCCGCGCGACCGAATTGCTCATGCAGCGCCGCGTCAATCGGCTTGGTGAAGCGCGGATTGATGACGGCCACGTCGTAGCCGTCGGCGTTGAGCTGCTGCGCGGATTTCTGCGCAATGGCATTCATCGGCCCGAGGCCGAACAGCGCGACTTTGCGTTTGCCGTTGTTTGAAAAATTGCTGACGACCTTCGCCTTGCCGACTTCGATGAGTTGCGGTTCTGGCTTCATCGGCACGCCTTCCGCCGTGCCGCGCGGATAGCGGATGAACGTCGGATGATCAATCTTGGTGGCGGTGAGCATCATGTCCGCAAGTTCATCCTCGTTGGCCGGAGCCATGGCGATGACGTTCGGGAAACAGCGCAGATAGGAAATATCGAACAAGCCGTGATGCGTCGGGCCGTCGTTGGCGGAGAGGCCCGCGCGATCCATGACGAAAATCACCGGTAGATCCTGCAAACAAACGTCGTGATGAATGCAGTCGTAGGCGCGCTGGAGGAACGTGGAATAAATCGCCACGACCGGCCGATACCCCATCGTCGCCATGCCGGCGGCAAAGATGACGCCATGTTCTTCCGCGATGCCGACATCGAAATAACGATCGGGCATGGCTTTTTCCAGATGCTTCATGCCCGTGCCCGTGGGCATCGCGGCGGTGAGGCCGACAATATTTTTGTTGTTCTGGCAGAGCTTCACCAACGTCTGGCCCATCACATCCTGATACGCGGGCGGCGTGCCGGGTTTGTTGGCGGGCGTTTCGCCGGTGGCGGCGTTGTAAGGCCCGAGGCCGTGGAATTTCTCCGGCGACTTCAGCGCCGCTTCGTAGCCTTTGCCTTTTTGCGTGAGAATGTGGATGACAATCGGATGGTCGCACTGCTTGGCGAATTCCAGCGTGCTGATGAGCAGCGGCAGATTATGGCCGTCAATCGGGCCGAGATAGCGCATGCCCATTTCCTCGAAGAACACCGGGCTGCCGTGCCCGCCGCGACCGTCGGTGTCCAGTGCCTGCGTGGTTTGTTGCAGGCCGACGCTATTGATGGCGCCTTTGACGCCGCCTTCGGCGCGATGCGCCAGTTGGATGGCGAGGCCGCCCTTCGGCAACCGGCGGACGAAGCTTTCAAACTCTTTCGCGAGCTTGTTGTAAGACGGATTGGTGATGAGCTTGTTGAGGTAGCCGGAAATCGCGCCGACGTTTTTGGCGATGCTCCATTCGTTGTCGTTGAGGATGCCGATGAATTTTTTCGTCGTGTGACTGACGTTGTTCATCGCCTCGAAGGAAATGCCGTTGGTCAAGGCCGCATCACCGAAGATGCAAACGACTTGTTCGTCCGTGCCGCGTTTGTCACGCGCTGCCGCCATGCCGAGCGCGGCGGAGAGCGCGGTGCCCGCGTGGCCCGCGCCGAAGCAGTCATGCTCGCTCTCGGTGCGCAGCGCGAAACCGTTCAGCCCGTCCGTCTGGCGGATGGTGCGGAAACGGTCTTTGCGACCGGTCAAAATTTTGTGGACATAAACCTGATGGCTCACATCCCAGACAAACTTGTCCTTGGGCGTGGTAAAAACCTTGTGCAGCGCGATGGAAAGCTCCACGACGCCGAGGTTGGGGCCGAGGTGCCCGCCGCCTTTGGCGAGGCCTTCGATCAGCTCGGTGCGAATTTCGCCGGCGAGTTCCTGCAATTGCGGCACCGTCAGTTTTTTGACGTGCGCCGGTCCATCCACCATGTCCAAGTAACGACTCATAAATTCTTAAAACATATTAACCACGGATGGACCCAGATAGACACGGATGAAAATTCATCGGCGAGCTGCGTTTGTCAGAATCCGTGTGCATCGGTGTCCATCCGTGGTTTCCAAAATTATTCTTCGGCTAGGTCGAGCGGCTTGAGCTTCAGTTCGCCGGCCGCCGTCTTTTCCAGTTGCTGGATCTTCAATTCCGCCTCCGCCAGTTTTTCCTGGCAGACTTTGACCATGCGTGCGCCTTCCGCGTATTTCGCGAGGAGCGTTTCCAGCGGCAAATCATCCGCTTCCATTGCTTCGACAATGGCTTCCAGGTTTTTCAACGCTTCCTCGAACGGCGGATGCTTGGCGGGACTCGTCGGTCCTGCGGCTTTTGTGTGGTTCGGCACGGCTGAAATTCTAGGTAAACCAACGACGTTCGTCCAGTTCACATTATTATTTCCATTCCCTGCTTGCATCCTCTGCGCCCGCCCAAATAAATTATCATCATGCGGATGTCATCCTCGGTCGCCTCCACCCTCAAGACGCTCTGGCTTGCCGGCGTCTGCTTTTTGTTGTCCGTCGCGCACGGGCAGAATAACGTCAACGTGCGCGTCATGGCGGCGAACCTGAACGGCAACACGCAGAGCTACCAGCCGTTCGCCCTCCGCATCCTGCAAGGCCTCAAGCCGGACGTGGTGGCCATTCAGGAATTTAATTACACCAGCACGAACGGTCTGGGCGTCAACACCCCCGCCGCGTTCCGCGAAATGCTGGATACGGCGTTCGGCACCAGCTTTGTTTACTTCCGTGAAAGCGGCAGTTACAACATTCCCAATGGTATCATCAGCCGTTATCCGATTTTGAATTCGGGGTCTTGGACCGGGAGTGCGCCGGATCGCGGCTACGCGTGGGCGCAAATCCAGTTGCCCGGCACCAACACGCTTTATATCGTCAGCGTGCATCTGCTCACAAAAGATGCGCCCACGCGGTCCACCGAGGCCACGGCGCTGAAAAACCTGATTCAATCAAACTTCCCGACGAATGCGTGGGTGGTTCTTGCCGGCGATTTCAACACAGACACGCGCACGGAATCCACCACGATGACGACCTGCGACAGTTATTTGAGCGACAATCCGATTCCGGTTGACGATCTCGGCAATTCGGACACGAGCATCAATCGCAACCACCCCCATGATTATGTTATGCCGAGCTTTAATCTGACGAATTTGGAAACGGCCACGGTTTTTCCAACGCACATTTATTCCAATGGGTTGGTTTTTGATTCACGCGTTTACAGCAATCTCAACGATTTTGCGCCGGCGCAATCCGCCGATTCCGGCCTGGCCCAGCACATGGCGGTGATGAAGGATTTTTCCATCCCCGCCGGCCCGGCCACCAATCCGCCGGCCATCCTCACACAGCCGCAGGGCCAGACGAACGCCGTGGGCGCGACCATTTCTTTCTCCGTAGCCGCCAGCGGCAGCGGCACGCTGAATTATCAATGGCTGTTCAATGGCACGAACATTTCCGGCGCGACGGCGAATCCGCTGGTGCTGGCCAATGTTCAGCTCACGAGCTCTGGAAATTATTCCGTCACCATCACCAATATCATTGGCAGCGTCACCAGTTCCAATGCGCTGCTCACCGTGACCAATGCGCCGCCGGCCATTTCCATTCCGCCGCAAAGCCAGAACATTCTCGCCGGCCAAACCGCCGTCTTCGGCGTGACGGCCAGCGGGACCCTGCCGCTGAATTTTCAATGGCTGCTGGGCGGCACAAACATTTTCGGCGCGACCACGAATCCGTTTGTGCTCACCAATGTGCAAGCTACGAACGCCGGCAATTATTCCGTCGTCATCACGAACGTCGCCGGCAGCGTGACCAGTTCCGTGGCGACGCTGGCCCTGCTGTTCACCAACCCGGTGGTATTTGCCCAATGGAATTTTAACAGCGTTCCGCCGGACGGCAGCACGACCACCGGCACGACCACGCCCGCCATTGGCAGCGGCACGGCCGCGCTGATCGGTGGGGCCACCGCGACTTTTGCCACCGGCGACGCCACGTTTGATCCGGCCGGCAGCACGGACAATTCCGGCTGGAATACGACGACCTATCCAACGCAAGGCACCGCCAACAAGTCGCGCGGCGCGCAGTTTGCCGTCAGCACGGCGGGTAAACAAAACATCTCCGTCAGTTGGAGTTCGCAGGCCAGCAACACGGGTAGCAAATACGGCCGGCTGCAATACACCACCAATGGCACTGACTTTGTTGATTTTCCAGCCGCCTTCACCAATGGCACCGCCTTCACCGTGAAGACGAACAGCCTCGCCGGGATTCCAGGCGTCAGCGACAACCCAAGTTTTGCCATTCGGTTTGTCGCCGAATTTGAAAGCACCGCTATCGGCACGACCAACGGCAATTACGTCGCCGCCGGCACCACCTACGGCACCAGCGGAACGATGCGCTACGACATGGTTTCCTTTTCCGGCACCGCCATTCTGGCTGGCATGCCAGCGGTTTTGGGCGCGCCAGTAATTGCCGGCGGCCAAGTTGGCTTCACCATTTCCGGCAGTGCGGGAGTAAACTACGTCGTGCAGACTGCCACCAACCTCGGAGCAGCCAGTTGGATTCCGATCTACACGAATGTTGCGCCGTTCAGCTTCAGCGATACGAACCAGACTGGCAGGCAGAAATTCTACCGCGCGGTTTCGCAATAATGCTTGGAGCGCGGACAGCCTTGTCCGCGAGTGGCTGCAAGTGCGGTTCGCGCGGACAAGGCTGTCCGCACTCCGTTGAAGTTATTTCGCCTTGACCGTCCAGCCTTGCTGGATGGCGACATCGCCCGTGTAGGATGCGCGGCTGCGATCTTCCTTCACGCCGGACAAGGTGACTTCGCCGATCAACTTTTCATCGGTGAAAACCACGTTGCCTTTGTCATCCTTCACATCGTTCGTCTGGTAGATGTTAACCTTGTCGCCGTCCTTGAATCCCTGGTTGCTGCCCACCGAAACAATGATCGTGTCTTTGCTGGCCACCGCGAGCACTTTGCCCGGCGCGTGTTTGATCGCATCCGTCGCGGCCGCAGCCGTGGCGGCTTGCGCGGATTTTTGCTTCACGCGGCCGGATTGCGGCAGCGTCGCGCCCTGCACCTCGGCGATGATTTGCTGCAAAGTCTTTTCCGTGGCCTTGCCCAGGGCGCTATCCATGAATTCAGAATTGCCAAAACCAATGTTGCCGCCGCGGCCGCCCACATTCACGCCGGTGTCGAAGCCGCCGCCCTTTTGCGACGCCGAGGAGGAACCGGTCTTGACGATCTTGCGATTGGCCGCATCCACCAGCCGCCAGTCAATCCGCACATCCGCCGTGGTTTGATGGACACCGAGATTGCCAAAATTGCCCGGCACAAAACCGCCGAGACCGATATGTGTTTCCTTGTTGCCGAAGCGCGTCACCTTGGCGGTGAACATGAAGTCCGCCGCCGCGAACCCGCCCTTGTCCACTTTCTGCGTCTGATCCACCCAGCCGTCCTGTCCCATCGCGATTTCATTTTTCAGGTCGCCGAGCTGGTTGACTTCGAGCATTTGAAATTTATTGATCTTGCCGAGTTCGGTCGTGAGCATTTCACCCAAGCCTTCGCCCAACGCGGGCTGCCAGTTGGCGATGACCGTGCTATCGCCGCTGAACGGCGCGACGAAACAGGTGGGGAGGTCATCGGCGAAAACGCGGCTGGTGGCCAGTGAAGCACCGACAACAATGGTGGAAAGAATTTTCTTCATGCCGATTCTTTGCCAAACCGCCCCCGGCAGGTCAACCAGAAATTGGCCGAACATTCCGGAGTTGCTGTCGCAGCAAGTTAACGCAACGCCACGTCGCTGCGGCCCAAATTGCAGATCGGAAATGGGAAGTTAAGCATCGCTGCCTGACGTTGGCTGCATCGGTGTTGGCGCCGTGGCGCGCACGTCTTTTTGGAAATGGAAAAAGCCGCTCCGGCTTTCCGGGGCGGCTTGGTTTGCGTTCGTCAATTAGTTGGTGGTCGGTCAGTTTTTCAACCGGAAGAACAGATTCCCCTTGGGCGGCGCATTGGTCACGCTGTTGTTGACGATGGCACCGAGGTAATTGCCCCACGTCGGCGTGGCGAGGTTGGCGTTGGTTTGCAGCATCCAGCCGGTGACCGATGGCGGCCACGACACGATGGCTTGATTGCCGCCATAGGTGATGGTGAGCAACGGTGCGCCGGGCGTTTGCACGGCATAGAGCGACCAGAAGCCGCCGGTCAAAGAATAATTGCCGCCAGTCATCGCCCCGCTGGCATCCGGCTGGCCAATGGTGCCGCTAACTTGATAAGTGCCACCCGTGCTGGTGCCGCCACCGTCGGCGATTTTATACCAGTCCACCGAGTAGCTTTGGGCGCTAACGGAGACGGTGACGGCGAGAAAGGCCAGCAACGTGCCGAACATCCGCCAGGTTTTGGACTGCGCCAGCCCTCTGGCGCTTTGCCAGGCGGAATTTGCGCCACGGTTCAAGAGCGGCAGAGGACTGCCGCACTCCAAGACGCTTCGCGCCCTCCATGCGCCTGTTTCAATAGTCAATGGACTCATTTTCATAATTGCCTTATTTTCTTTTTAATTTATGGAACGTTCATGCCAACCGGTGGCAGCCGACGTGCGGAGGCGCTGACTGGTTTTTGAGCCTCATCACCTCGGCTGCCACGAATGATCAATATCTCATTGGATGGCCATGATGATGCCGTTGGTGATGTAGAGCGTATGGCCGCCAATCAGGAGGTTGGTGTTGACTCCGCCGGTGATGGCGTTGGCGGAAAGATTGGTCAAGCCCGCGCCGTTGCCGGTGACCACGCCGGCAATGAACGCCTGCGTCTGGCCGGAGCCGATGCGGATTATGTTGGTGTCCGTGGCCGAGCCCATGTTTCCAATGTCAATGTTGGAACTGCCCGTGGTGATGTTCCAGCCAGCCTGATAACCCAAGCCAATGTTGTAGCTGCCAGTGGTGTTTTGGTTAAGCGACTGATAACCGTCGGCAGTGTTGTTATTGCCGGTGCTGTTGTTCCAAAGCGCGCTGCCTCCGTTGGCGGCATTGTTGTTGCCGCTGGTGTTTTGGTTAAGCGACCAATAGCCGCTTGCGGTATTGTTGTTACCGGTGGTGTTGTTCCAAAGCGCGCTGCCACCATTGGCGAGGTTGCCGTTGCCAGTTGTGTTGCTCGCCAGCGCCTGATAGCCGACGGCTGCATTGTTCAAAGCTGAATACGCCGAGGGGCCGGTCAAATTCACGTTCGTCAAACCCGCGCCATTGCCAGTGATGACGCCAGCAATCAACGCCAGCGTCTGAACGTCGCCAATGCGGATAATATTGTTGTCCGTGGCCAGCCCCGCGCTTCCAATAATAATGTTGGAACTGCCCGTTGTATTGTAGTAACCCGCCATGCTGCCCAGCGCGATGTTGTTACTGCCGGTGGAGTTATTATAGAGCGCATTCCAACCTTCCGCCGTGTTGTTATAGCCGCTGCTATTATTCGCCAATGCCTGAAAGCCATTGCCGGTATTGTAATAGCCGCTGGTATTGCCGCCAAGCGCCCCTTCACCGGCTGCTGTATTGTCGCTCCCCGTGGCATTGCTATACAACGTGCCATTGCCATAAGCCGTGTTCCCACTGCCGATGGTATTTTGCTGCATCGCTTGAATACCCGCCGCCGTGTTGCCGGTGCCGCTAGAGTTGAGGTGCAGCGCCTGCCAGCCAAGGGCGGTGTTGCCCAGGCCACTCATGGTCAGGTTGCCGGCCCCGGCACCGACAAAAATGTTCTTCGTTCCGAACGCCTGGAGCAAGGGGCTCCCGCCCGAGTAGAGGATTCCCGCCGTCGCCGTCGTGGCGGGCAGATACAAGTTGCTACTCACCGTTATATTCCCTGCGAAACCCGCGCCATTGAGATTGGTCAAACCCGCGCCGTTGCCGGTGATGATGCCGGCAATGAACGCCTGCGTCTGGCCGGAGCCGATGCGGATGATGTTGTTGTCTGTGGACAAGCCCATGTTGCCAATGTCAATGTTGCTGCTGCCCGTGGTTGGGTTGTAACCTGCCTGAAAACCCAAGGCGATATTATTGCTGCCGGTCGTATTACTGGTAAGCGCCTGAAATCCGTCTGCCGTATTATTTTTTCCGCTCGTGTTGCTCACCAGTGCCGCCTCGCCATTTGCGGTGTTGTTGCTCCCGCTTGTGTTGCTGGCCAGCGCGAAGAATCCTGCGGCGGTATTCAAAGAACCAATCGTGTTATTCTGCATGGCCGAAACCCCATAGGCGGTGTTCTCAATTCCGATCGTGTTCGACCGGAGCGCATTTACACCGCTGGCGGTGTTCTGAAATCCGGTCGTGTTGGCGGACAACGCGCTCAAGCCGCTCGCCGTGTTGTCGAAGCCGGTCGTGTTGTTCAGAAGCGTTTGGAAGCCAACGGCGGTATTATCGTTGGCGGTCGTGTTGTTGAAAAGCGCATGGTAACCGGCAGCGGTATTCAGAGAGCCGCTCGTATTGTTTTGCAATGCACCACTTCCACTGGCCGTGTTTTGGTAGCCGGACGTATTCGCGTAAAGCGCCCAGTCGCCGACGGCCATGTTTTGATATCCGCTGGTGTTGTAAAAAAGCGCCAATTGTCCGAAAGCCTCGTTGGCCCATCCATTCGTGTTGGTGTTGAGTGCCTCGTAGCCAACGGCGGTATTGCCGCCCGCAGTCGTATTGTTTTGGAGTGCTCCGTAACCACAAGCTGTGTTCTGGCTGGCGGTGGTGTTGGCAGCAAGGGCATACGAACCGCAGGCTGTGTTCACGCCACCACTGGTATTGCTAAAAAGCGCGTGATCGCCAACGGCGGTCAGCCAGCCTCCCGTGGTGTTGAATAAAAGAGAATCCGTTCCCACAGATGTGTTCTGGATACCGGTAGTATTATTAACCAAAGCGGCTTGGCCGACGGCGGTGTTATTATAGCCGGTTGTATTGGATTGCAAGGCAGCTTGGCCAACGGCAGTGTTATAACCTCCAGTCGTATTGTGTTGCAGCGCATCAACACCGTTGGCGGTGTTGTCACTGCCGGTAGTGTTGGCGGCAAGCGCCAGATAGCCATTGGCCGCGTTTCCCAGCGCGGAGCTTGCTGAAGGTCCGGTCAAGTTCACGTTGGTCAAGCCTGCGCCGTTGCCATTAAATAAACCTACGAATGAATTGCTCAGATTGTTGAATGTGCTGGCCCCGTTGAAAACATTGCCGCAATTGAAGGTCTGATAGGCATTGCTCGGCGGCAATGCAATCGTCAGCGTGGCGGCGGCGGAATAATGGGTGCCCGCATTTTGCACCGTGAGACTCGTCACTGCGCCGTTGACAACCGTGCAGGTGATGACCGCGTTGGAACCGCTGGCATCCGTGACCGTCACCAACGGAGCCGTCGTGTATCCCGCCCCGCCATTGGTGATGATGGTGTCCACAATGAACCCGGAAACAATGACCACACCCGCCGTGGCCTGGACGGTGGTGTTGGGAATGTTCAGCCGCGCGATGTTGCTGCTCAACAGACTGTCGGCCACCGTGCCGGTCAGGCTGGCTGCCGGCAGATTCGTCAGGCCGCCGCCATTGCCGGTGAACGTGCCGGTCAGGTTTGCGCCGGTGGCATTATTCGTCACCACGGCGGCAGGCAATTGCGCCAGCGGCACGGTGCCCATGATGTTTGCCGCCGCCACCGAACCCGCATTGCCGGCAGTGGCGGCATAAATGGCGTAAGGCGTGGGCAGGATGGACTGGCGGGGACTCAAGGGACTGAACGCGCCGCCGCCATTGGTGCGTGCGGCCAACTCCAGCCAGTAATTGGAACCGTTGAACACTGCGCCAAAGTCCAGCGCGACGGTGAACAGGCCGTTGGTGATGCCAGTGGCGGCATTGGTCAGCGCGCCACGCGCCGTGCCATTGGTCGTGGCATCGTAAATGGTAAAGCGCAAATCGTAAATGCCCGTGGCGGGATTCGCGCCGTCATTGAGCCGGCCATTGTAGGTGAAGGCCGTGCCTTGGGCGGCGACGTGATTGATTCCGGCAAGCATTGCCAGCGCGATGAGCAGGTTTTGAATTTTATTTTTCATAGGTTTTGTTTTTGTAGGAGACGAGGAGACTCAAATCATTTGTATTGGAATCTTAATTAGAGCCTCCTTGCGTCGGCTCTTCCATTTTTATTGCGCCGGTAGGTTGGTTTGTGGGGATATGGTTCACGCATTCAGCGGGCGGTCCGGGGGCAGGTCGAGCTTGCTCCGCGTGCCCGCGCTGGCCGGGTCCGTGTGGGGGTATTCGCCATCGGCGGCGTGCTGGAGTTGGCGGCGGCGCACGGCCAGGGTTTCCACCATCTTGGCCAGTTGCTTGCGCAGCGTCGTGGCGTCGCCCTTTTTGCCGGTTTGATCCACTTTGGTTTGCTTGTAGGCATCCAGCGCGGCTTGCAGGTCGGTGCCATGCTGGGGGGTGATTTTGGGCAGGGTGTCCGTTTTGAGCTTGGCCACGATGTTGCCGGCGGCGGTTTCCAGCTCGGGACGGCTCACGTCAATGTTCGTGCCAATGCCATATTCGGGCAAAACCCCGTGGTTGCCTGCGTATTTGAGCTTGGCCTTGCTTTGGATGTAATGGATTTTGCCCAGCAACGTGCTTTTGGCGGTGCTTTCAGTGACGGTCTTGAGTTTGCCTTCCACGATGGCCTCGTTGGCGGCACCGGTGTATTGGCCGATGAATTGCAGGTCCTTTGACAGCGCGGTCATGAAGGCGGGGGTGATGATCAGGTCGTCCTGGATTTTAGCAAAGATGGCCGGATCGCTGTTGACCACGCCGGTGATGGTGCTGGTTCTGCTGATTTCCGCCAGTTGATGCTTGTCCAGCAGGCCGTGGTGTTTGGGGGTTTTGCCGCCTTCCGGGGCGGGCGTTGGGGTGGGAGTTTCGCTCATAGGTTTGTTTGTTTCAGTGTTTTATTGCAAAGGCTCAAAGGGTTGCCCGCCGGGATATCCGCTGCTCGTCCCACCCCCATCCGCGGGGCGCAATGGGCCGGCGCGAGCGCCGAAAAAAGCGGGATTTTGATGAGGTTTGGCGATTTTTCGGCAAATCCGTTGGGTTGGCGGCTTACTCCGTTGTTTCGCACCCCCACTCCATTGAAATGCCTGCCCACTCCCTGGCCGCAGATTGCCACTCCGTAGCTTCAGCTTACCACTCCCTAGCCACGAAGGCCGATGCCGTTTCAGTGGAGATCCGCACTCTGGCTCCGAAGATTTGCGCCGTGGTCTCAGATTAGGCCGCCGTTGCCGTAGATGCTGACTCCGTTGCTCCGAAAACTCACTCCTTTGCGGTGGAAGGCTGCTGTCCGGGCCTTCGGCCTCACGAGCAGATCGTGGACTGAGGCTCTCCGGCGGCGGTGGTGGAAGTTTTACCAATGCCCCGGTGCGGGCAGGCGGCGGAGAAAATAATGGCCGGGAACGCGAAATGGTCGCGTCGAATATTGCGGCCAGCCAGATTGAAGTGATCCCGCCCATGGCAATGAATAAGCGAGACTGTTGTTCATAACTAACGGCGTGGCAATACTTATTTGAAATTATTTACTCACCGGCCAAAATTTCAGTTTTCAGTCCGGCTCAGGAGCTCGCCCTGCTTCAGCCGCGTTCTGATTTTCTGGCCGGCTGTGACCGTGGCCGCGTCGTGCAACACTTTCCCCGTGGCCGCATCGGTGGTGATGGAATAGCCGCGCGCCAGCACCTGCTCCGGGCCGAGCGAGTTCAGGCGTTTTTCCAGTTGCCGCAACGTCTCGCGCCGCGCTTTCAACGCCAGCGACGGCTTCGCCCGCAAAAATCGGCCCGCCAGATTTTGCAAAACCAGTCCGCGCGAACGCGTGCCCGTTTTCAAGCCGCGCAGGAGGCCCGACGACAAATCGTCCAGCCGCTGCAAGGATTCATCCAAGCGCCGACGCGGATGCAGACGGGCCAGCCGTCCGCCAAGCTGAGTGTAGTTCTCAGCCGCGTCCTCAAAGCCGCGCCAGGCCGCCCGGCGCAACAGCTCCGGCGCGCTCGCGACAAATTCCCGGCTGGCAAAGACGTCTTCCGTGATGATTTCCGCCGCCGCACTGGGCGTGGCTGCGCGAAAATCCGCGACGAAGTCCGCAATGGTGAAATCAATCTCGTGCCCGACGGCGGACACGATCGGCACCGCTGATTCAAAGATCGCCCGGGCCACCGGTTCCTCGTTGAAGGCCCACAAATCTTCGAGCGACCCGCCGCCGCGCGTGAGGAGAATGAGATCCAATTTTTCCGTAGGAGCCGACGTGCGGAGGCTGTGACTAATAGCCGGCTGCCGATGGCCGATGGCCGATTTTGAAGTTTGAGCCTCGTCACTTCGGCTGCTACCGACGCTGAATTCATTTAGCAACCTTATCGCCTCGGCGATTTCCCTGGCCGCACCGTCGCCTTGCACGCGCGCCGGCACCAGAATGATTTCCAATCCTGGATTGCGCCGTTGCACCACATGCAGCACGTCGCGGATGGCTGCGCCCGTGGGCGAAGTGACGAGACCGATGCGCTGCGGATAGCGGGGCAGGGGACGCTTGCGCTCCGCCGCGAACAAGCCTTCCGCCGCGAGCTTCTGTTTCAATTTTTCAAACGCTACTTGCAGCGCGCCGACGCCTTGCAATTCGACGGCGCGGACGATGAGTTGATATTGCCCGCGCGCCTCATAAACCGTCACGTCGCCCTGCAGCAGGACTTTCTGGCCATCCGCCAGCAGCTCGCGCTGGGAGACTTTTTCACGGCTAAAGAGCACACAGCTCAATTGCGCGCCGGCATCCTTGAGCGTGAAATACATGTGCCCGGAACTTTGCGCGCGCAAGTTGGTGATCTCGCCGCTGACCCAGACCGAGCCAAGTGATTTTTCCAGCAGCGCCCGGACTGTGCCGGTCAATTCCGAGACGGTCAAAACCTTCCGCATTTCTGCCGGTGAAAATAATTCACCAAAGTTCCACTGCGATTTGGCCGGTTTGCTCATGCACAGAAATTAAACCACGGATAAACCCGGATGGACACGGATAAAATAGCTGCCGAAGCGCTATGCGGGGAGCTTCCGCAATTCAGACGCTTCGCGAGAAATCCAAGTTCAAACCACGTCGCGTTTTTCCAATCCGTGTTGATCCTGTCCATCTGTGATTAAAAACTCACGGCCGCGTTCACGGCCGCGACGAGCGCATCCACGCGGGTCGCGAGCGGAAAATCCGACGGCGCTTCGAGCGTATAGCCCTGACGCGATTTGTGGCTGATGAGATACAGCGCCTCCGGCCAGTCGGGTCGCTCCAGCGGGTTCAGGATCGGCCGGATGATGCCGTCGCGGGCGGGACGACCTTCGATATTTTCGGAAAGATCCACCGGACAAACCGGCTGGACGGCCGTGATGATTTTTTCCGCGAGCGAAGGCCGTTGGTCCGGGTTTTGTTCGTAAAGATAAAAGCCGTGTGACTCCCAGTCTTCATGCAGGCAGAGATAGCGATCGAACTTCGCCTGCCGCTCCAGCCAGGCGATGTGCGTCCGCGTTTCGGCAGATTTGGGATGGCGATAATCGCGATTCAGGTCAACCCCGTCGGCGTTCTCGCGCTGATTCAGCGTGAAGCCAATCGGATTCAAGCACGGCAGTAAATAAATCTCCGCGTCGTCCGGCCAGCGATTTTCCGAGAGCAAACGCAATGCGGCGAGTGGTCCGGCGGGTTCGTCGCCATGGGTGCCGGCGCTGATGTAAATGCGGGCGGCATGCGGCGGGCGGCGGGCGGGGCGATGGAGCGCCAGCCATTTGAAGTCCGCGTGCGCGTGGAAAACTTCACGCGTCCAGCCGTGCTGCGGTGCGGCGAGTTCGACCGCGCGCAGCACGGCGCGGATGTCAACGGTCTCGCCGTGATAACCGCCGTGATTTTTGCCGAGCTTTTGCACGCGAAGAATTTCACGGCGGCCGGCTAGACCCGGAATTTCAGGCGCAGTTCCGACAGCAAGGTGCTTTCCCAGGTGCTGACATGCGGGTCGGTGGTCATGAATTTCTGAACGGTGGCATACACCAGCTTGTGCTCGGGGCGCGTGGTGAAGGCTTCGGCCAGCAGCAACGCCTGCGTTTTGGCTTTCTGGATGGACTGGAGGCAGGGCCGGATCCGGGTGACGGCGGCATCCAATTCCTTTTGGCGATCGCCTGCTTGCGTATGGCCCATGGCCGTGAGCAGTTTTTCCAATAACTCGTTCTCGATCGTCGTCAGCTGGCCGTCCGCATACATCGCCAGAATCAACAGCTCGAAAAGCGCCCGGCGCTGCAAATCTGAAAAATCAGTGAAGTCAATGTCCATGCCGCGAGCATACCGCAAGTGACCGAGAATTGAAAAGCCCAGACCGGCCATTTTTGCTTTTCGAACCGCCCGTTGCGCCGGTCCCGAGTCAGTGGCCGTGAAGCGCCGTTGGAAAAAGCTTGTCTCCCTATTGCGGCAGCATTATTTCTCCTTAAATGATCCCGCCGCAGAAACAATTATCCGCGACCAGCTCCGGTGCCACCGCTTTCCCGCCAATGACCGGAACCAGCCTCGGCACCGTTGGCGGTTTCCGCCAGGCCACCTCCATTTCCGTTCACTCGAAAATTCCCAAACCCATTCCATGTTATGCTTAACCTCGCCCTCTTTGGTCCGCCCGGCGCCGGCAAAGGAACCCAGTCCGAATTCCTCGTCAAAAAATACAACCTGTTCTACATCTCCACCGGCGACCGGTTGCGCAAGGAAATGGCCGGCAAAACCAAGCTGGGCCTCGAAGCCCAGAGCATCATTGCCACCGGCGGTTTGGTTTCCGACGAGATCATTGTGCAGATCATCGAGAAAACCATCACCGACAATCCCGGTAGCAACGGCTTTTTGTTCGACGGTTTTCCGCGCACCTACATTCAGGCTTACATTCTGGAAGGGCTGATGCTCAAGCTGCATACGTCGTTGAACTGTCTCATCAGCCTCAGCGTGCCAGAGGAAGAATCCGTCCGCCGCTTGATGAACCGGGGCATCACTTCGGGTCGCAGCGATGACAACGAATCCGTCATCCGCAACCGGCTGCGTGAATACAATCAGAAGACATTGCCCGTGCTGCAATTTTACCGCGACAAAGGCATCTATGTGGAAGTGGACGGCACGGCGGAGATTGACCAGGTGCATCAACGGATCACCGAAATCGTCCGGAACGAACTCAGCAAAAGTCTCTTCAACGTGGTGCTCTTTGGCTACCCCGGTTCGGGTCGCGGCTCGCAAGGCAAGGCGCTGGCGCGGAAATTCGGTCTCGAATACGTCGCCACCGGTTCGATGCTGGAAGCGGAAATCAAGGCCGGCACTGAGACGGGAAAACGGATTACCGCGCTCTACGAAAATGGCCAGTTGGTGCCCGACGAAATTGTGGTGCAACTCATCGAGAAACGACTGGCCGATTCCAAGGGCGTGAAAGGCTTTATTTTCAAGGGCTTTCCGCGCACGCTGGTGCAGTCCTACATTCTCGACGGCCTGCTGCAAAAGCACGGCTCATCCATCACCCAAATTATTGAGATCGAAGTCCCGACGCTCGAACTCATCCGGCGGCTGGACGAACGCAGTCAGACTGCCGGTTGCATGCCTTACGACAGCAGCACCTCGAAAATTGTGAAGCGCCTCCATGAGCACGAAACCAAGACCGTGCCCGTGATTGCGAAATACAACCAGCTCCACGGCGTGGTGAAGATTGACGGCCAGGGCACGTTCGACGAAGTCTTTGCGCGCATTTCCGCCGGCATCGAGGACGGATTCAAAAGCATGCGGTAGGCCCTAGGCTGAGGAATTCAGACGAGGAGTTTGGCGCTGCCCGGGATGAGCGTTTCCCAAATTTCATCCGCCCAAAATCCTCGATCGCGAAACCCGCTGGCGACGCGAATTGATTGGCCGTTCAGTTCGCGCGTTTCGCGGGGTTCGCGGTTGGCCACGTTACCCAATGAACGCCGCGTGCACCGCCTTCACCGCCTGCTCGCCTTTGGCCAGATCAATGATGATGGAAATCTTGATTTCGCTGGTCGAGATCATGTCAATGTTGATCCCTTCCTTGGCCAGCGTCTCGAACAACATGCCCGCCACGCCGGTGTGCGACTTCATGCCGACGCCCACGATGGACAGCTTGCCGATTTTGTCGGCGGTGATGACTTCGCGGTAGCCGATTTCCTTCTTCAGGCCTGCGATCACCTTCTGCGCCTTGAGCAAATCCGCCTTGTCGGCGGTGAAGGAAATGTCCGTCGAGGGTGTGCCCGTGCCGTGGCTGATGTTCTGGATGATCATGTCCACGTTCACGGTCGCGTCGCCGAGCGACTTGAAGATCGTCGCGGCCACGCCGGGTTTGTCGGGCACGGCGACGACCGTGATTTTGGCCTGGTTTTTATCGAGGGCAACGCCGCGCACGACGATGCCTTCCATGCTTTTGGTTTCTTCTTTCACAATCGTTCCGGGGTTTTCGTTTAAGCTGCTGCGGACTTCAAACACGACGCCAAATTTTTTGGCAAATTCAACCGAACGGCTTTGCATCACCTTGGCCCCGAGGCTGGCGAGTTCAAGCATTTCGTCGTAGGAAATTTCCGGGATCTTTTTCGCGTTGGGCACAATCCGCGGATCGGTCGTATAGACGCCGTCCACGTCGGTGTAAATCTGGCAGAGATCGGCCTTCAACGCCGCCGCCAGCGCAATGGCCGTCAGGTCCGAACCACCGCGGCCCAGCGTGGTGATCTGACCGTCCTTGGTTTCGCCCTGAAACCCGGCGACGATCACCACCTTGCCCGCGTCCAAGTGCTCATGCACCTGCCGCGGCGTGATGTTGTGGATCTTCGCCTTGGTGTGGACGCCATCGGTCAAAATGCCCGCCTGCGCGCCGGTCAGCGAAACGGCGGGGACGTTCAACGTCTGCAACGCGATGGCGGTGAGCGCAATGGTTTGCTGCTCGCCGGTCGCCAGCAACATGTCCATCTCGCGTTCGCTCGGCAGCGGCGCGATGTCCTTGGCCAGTTTAATCAAGCCGTCCGTCACCCCGCTCATGGCGGAAACCACGACGACCACCTTGTCGCCCTGCGCGTGATATTTCGCCACGCGTGCCGCGACATTCTTGATGCGGTCGGTGTTGCCCACCGAAGTGCCGCCAAATTTTTGAACAATCAATGCCATAGAAAATTTCCAGGCAGAGGGATCGTGTTGCGATCACCGGACGACGCAGTGCATCGTGTCTGCCATTTCCACAAACGGGAGCCGAAGCATAATCAGAGGCGCGTCGTTTGAAAAGCGTCGATTTGGGCGGCCTTGGTTGGCGCGCGGTCAGCGTCCGAATTCCGACCGCGCCGCCGTCAGCCCACGTTCGTAGGCGGCAATGAGTTTGTCCCACGCACGGTTCGCTTCCGCGTCAATTTCCTGCCGCGCCGGGTCGGCATCAAACCATTGGATGCTGCGGGCGATGCCGTCGCGGAAGCGCGTGGTGGCGACGAAGTCCGGCACGAAGCGTTTGATCTTGGTGTTGTCGAACACAGCAGACTGCGCCTTGTCGCCATGCAAGCCGCCAGCAAATTCCGGCAGGCAGGCGGTGATGAAATCCGACGCGATATGCACCAGCTTCGGTTTGGGCGCACCGGCTGCCGCTGCCACGGCTTCGTAAATTTGATTCCAACTCAGCACTTCGTCCGAGGTGATGTGAAACGCCTGGCCGATCGCGCCTTGATGACCCAGCAACCCCACCAGACCTTTGGCGAAATCCGAATTGTGCGTCATCGTCCAGAGCGACGTGCCATCGCCTGGAACAATCACCGGCTGGCCGCGCCGCAAGCGGTCCAGCGCGGTGAAACTTTTCTTGCTGTTCACGGGGACGGTGATGCGCCGTTCGTCGTAAGTCCACGACGGGCGGATGATGGTCACGGGGAAATTTTCCTCCTGCAACGCGCGCAGCAGCCGCTCTTCGCAGGCGATTTTGTTGCGCGAATAATCCCAGAACGGATTCACCAGCGGCGTGGATTCGGTGATGGGAAAATGGCCGGGCGGTTTTTGATAGGCGCTCGCCGAGCTGATGAAAATAAACTGCGCCGTGCGCCCGCGAAATAGCGCGATACGTTGCTCGATTTCCGTCGGCAGGTAGGCGATGTAATCTACCACCACATCCCAGCATTCGTTGCCAAGCGCTTCGGCCGTGGCGGCAGCGTCGCTAATGTCGGCAATGATTTGCCGCGCGCCCGGCCAAGCCGGTTGCCGACCGCGATTGAGGAGTGTGAGCTCAAAGCCGCGCGCCAGCGCGAGGCGCGAGCAGGCTGCGCTGATGGTGCCGGTGCCACCGATGAAGAGAATTTTCATGGTCAATAAAATCGAACTTGGTTCAGCCGCGAGTTGATTGGATCAGCCCTTGTGGCGCTCGATCAAATAGTCGCGGAAGGTCGAATACTCTGCATCCATGCGGTCGAAATCTTCCGGCAACCGCAGCGAGGCCAGCATGTTCGTAGGCACGTCCGGAGCCCAGCCCACGACCTTTTCAACTTCTTCAGGAAATTTCGCCGGATTGGCCGTCTCGACCAGCACGGCCGGCGAGTTGCCAAGCGGTTCCACGGCGGTCCAGTCTTGGAAACCCTGCCACGCGACCGCGCCGTGCGGTTCCAACAGCAGTTGGAAATTGTTCCAGAACTCACGCACGCCGGACACGGTGCGGGCGTCGGAAATTGAGGTGGAGAAAACATCGCGTCGCATCGCATTCAGGTAGGGCAGCTTGATGAGCTGGCCCGTCTCATCCATCTGGCCACCGTAAACCGCCACCAACCGCGCCAGGTTGCTCGGATGCCCGACGTTCATGGCATTCGAGAGCGAGTTGCGCGAGGGTGAGATTTTTTCGTAGCTGCCGCTGGCGAGAAATTTCGGGAACGCATCGTTGTCGTTGACGGACGCGATGATTTTTCGCACCGGCAAACCCATTTCGCGCGCGACGACCGCGCCCATCATGTCGCCAAAGTTGCCGCTGGGAATGGAAAAGACCACCGGCTCGCCCGCCTGCGCGACGCGCGACGCGGCGTAAAAATAATAAACGCTCTGCGGCAGCAGCCGTCCGATGTTGATGGAGTTCGCGGAGGAAAGCGGAATGTGTTTCAACGCCGGATCGGCGAAAGCCTGCTTCACCATGGCCTGGCAGTCATCGAACTTGCCGTCAACCGCCACCGTGCGGACGTTGTCCTTGAGCACCGTCATCAGCTTGCGCTGGCTCTCGCTGACCTCGGCTGCCGGGAAGAGCACGATGACGCGCACGCCGGGAATTTTGTGGAACGCGTGCGCCACCGCCGCGCCCGTGTCGCCGCTCGTCGCGGTGAGGATCGTCACCTGCCGGCCGTCTTCCTTGAGAAACCGTCCGAACATCCGCGCCATCATCTGCGCGGCAAAATCCTTGAAGGAGGCCGTCGGTCCCTGGTCCAGCCGCATCAGAAAAACGCGGACATTCACGATCTCCAGCGGCACGGGAAAGTTATAGGCCGAGCGGCACATGGCGGACAGGTCCGCGTCCGGGATGATGTCCTCGGTGAACTTTGAGAGCACGCGAAAGGCGATTTCGTGATACGGCAACTTGGCAAACGCCGCCATTTCCTCGAACGACAGTTTGGGAAATCGTTCGGGTAAATAAAGGCCGCGATCCGGTGCGAGGCCGAGCAGCAGCGCCTCGCGCAGATTGACGGCGGGCGACTGGCCGTTGGTGCTGTGAAAAAGAAGGGCCATATTATTTTTAACCACGGATGGACGCGGACAAACACGGATGGGGCAAAACGCCGAGACGCGGAGGCCGCAAAGAAACGCAGAGGATTTTTTTTCCGCTGCGCCATTCCGCGTTCTCTGCGCCTCCGTGTTTGTTTTTATCCGTGTTCATCCGTGTCCATCCGTGGTTGAAGTTTACTCGAAATTTTCCACGCGAATCATCACCGGCTTGTTTTTCACGACGGGCAATTTCGCAATCTTCGCCAGGGCTTTGCGCATGGCCGCATTCGGCGCATCGTGAATCATCAGGATCAGTGCTACGCTGGCCCCGGTCTGGCTTTCCGGCTGGAACACGGAAGAGATGCCGATTTTGGCCGACGCAAAAATGGCCGCAATCTTGGCGATCACGCCCGGCTTGTCCAGGACGCACAAGCGGACATAGTAGCGCGAAACGATTTCATCCATCGGCGCGATGCGACCGCCTTTGACGCAGGCCACAAATGGCGCAACGCGAACTTTCCCGCCGTTCTTCAAATCGAGCGCGGCGTCGGCCACGTCACTCAACACGGCGCTGGCGGTCGCGTCTTTGCCTGCCCCGCGTCCGTAAAACAGCGTGTCGCCCACGATGTCGCCGCGCACGAAGCAGGCGTTGAACACGCCGTTGACGCTGGCCAGAACGTGCGCGTTCGGAATGAGCGTTGGATAAACCGAGACTTGCACGCCGGGCTTCTTGCCGGAAATCTGCTTGGCGATGCCGAGCAACTTGATCGTGTAGCCGAGTTTCTCGGCGAACTGCATGTCAACTTTGGAAATCTCGCGGATGCCTTCGGTGTGGATGGCGTGGTGATCCGCCCAGAAACCGTGGGCGAGCGACGCCAGAATGCCGATCTTGTGCTGCGCGTCGTAGCCGTCAATGTCCAGGTCGGGCGGGGTCTCGGCATAGCCGAGCTTTTGCGCGTCAGCCAGCACGTCGGCGAATTCCGCGCCTTCCGCTTTCATGCGCGACAAGATGTAATTGCAGGTGCCATTGACGATGCCGTAGATCGCGGGAAACTGATTCGCGACAAATCCTTCGCGTAGCGACTTGATAATGGGAATGCCGCCGCAGACGCTCGCTTCGTAATAAAGATTCGCGCCACTTTTTGCTGCTGCTGCAAAGAGTTCCGGGCCATGCGTGGAGAGCAAAGCCTTGTTCGCGGTCACCACGGTTTTGCCTTGCGCGAGGGCTGCCAGCACCATCGTTTTGGCGATGCCGGTGCCGCCCACGAGCTCGATGACAATGTGGATTTCCGGATCGTTGACGACTTCCTGCCAGTCCGTCGTCATCAGATTGCGGGCAATGGGATACGGGCGCGGCTCGTCAAACGACTTGACCGCGATCTTGCGGAAAACGAGCTGCACGCCGAGGCGCGCGGCCATGAGCCCGCCGTTTTTCTCCCACGCGTGGAAGACGCCGCTGCCGACGGTTCCGCCGCCAATCATGCCGAGATTCACTTGCTGCATAGAACGCACAGCTTGCCGCGAAACAGCACAGGGGACAATTCAATTTTAGAAACTCGTTTGTTTCAGCAGCAGAATGCTGTCCAGGTCGGTGGGCTTGAAAACAAAGTGATTGCTTGCAGCCTGCGGCGGTGGCGGCTGCGCCCGGTTGGCAACCACGTAATAGCCTTCCCACCACTTTCCCCGATCCTTGAATTCCAATTCCGAAATCCATATTTCAATCCCGCCTTGGTAGCTGCAAACCAAGTGTGGATGCAGGGCCAGAATTGAGGGGGGCCATTTGGCTCGAGGAATTATCCGGATGCCAAGATCGCATTGATATCCGTAGTCAGGAACATTTGTTGGCAGTTCGCTGACGGGAAATTGTCCAAATAAAACCCTTGAGTCTGCACGAAGCGCTTCCGCATTTTTGACGGGCGGCAGATCGTGGCGGGCGCACGAAACCAACGCCAGGCTACAACAAAGAATTACAAAAGTAAGGGCGTCGCGCATTTTCTAAAAACATCCGCCTAAAGTTCATTTCGCCGGCGAGCTTCACGCCGCCGCCGAAACTTGCCCCAGAATTTCTGCCACGACCTCAGCCACTTTGACGTCGGGACGCTGCGCGTCCTTGCGCACGATGAGCCGGTGCGCCAAAACTTTTTGCGCAATCGCTTTCGCTTGCTCCACGGAAACGGAATCCCGGCCTTCAATCGCCGCCATCGCCTGCGCGGCGCGGAACAGGCCCAGCGAACCGCGCGGACTCGCCCCCAGCCGCAGCGCCGGATGTTCGCGGGTTGCCCGCACGATCCGCAAAATGGCCGCGCACGCGTCCGGCGCGACGTTGATGCTGCGCACATATTCCTGGCATTTCGTGATCGTGTCCGGCGTCGTCACCGGTTGCAGCAGCTCGATGGGATGGCGCAGTTGGAAGCGTTCCACCATTTCCTTTTCGTCCGCATAGCTGGGATAGCCCAGCTCCATCCGCATCAGGAAACGATCCTTCTGCGCTTCCGGCAGCAGAAACGTGCCCTCCTGCTCGATGGGATTTTGCGTGGCGACCACCATGAACGGCTTCTGCAATCGGTAGGTGACGCTGCCCGCCGTGACCATGGATTCGCCCATCGCTTCAAGCAACGCCGATTGCGTGCGCGGGCTGGCGCGGTTGATTTCGTCCACCAGCACGAACTGCGAAAAGATCGGGCCGAAACGAAATTCCGAGCGACCGGTCGTCGGTTCCAAACGCGCCTCGCCCAGCACATCGGTTGGCTGCAAATCCGGCGTGCATTGGATGCGCTTGAAGGTGCAGCCGGCGCTCTGCGCGATCGCCCGCGCCAGCATCGTCTTCGCCACGCCGGGCACGTCTTCAATGAGCAGATGGCCTTCCGCCAGAAAGACCGCGATGGCCAGCACGATCTGCTCGTGCTTGCCCACCACCACTTTCTCCACGTTGCCGATGAGCTGGCGCGCGATGGCCGATACTTCCGGCCCCGCCAACCCTTTCGGTTCGGCAATGGGCGACAAACTGACTTTGGGTTTTTGTCCGGCGGGCAATTCGCGAAATGTCATAACGTCATCCTATCAAACATCCGGCAAGTTGGTGGCTGATTTCCTGCAACGCATTGATTTCCGCCGTCGCGGATGGGCACGCCCAACGCGCCGCCCAGGCCGGTGCGGTGACGGCTGAGCCACGGACTATGCGTTCCTGCTACCAGCGCCACCGTGGCGGCGGGAGTAAGAACGACCGACGGACGGGCTTTGGTAGTTTTAGTTTTCATTGGCAGAGTAGAGTAACCCAGTTGCTGACACCGGGCCTCTGCCTTCTCATTCTATCTTGTTAGGCCACGTCATGTTTTATTCTCGAACTTGCCTCTCAAAAATCTGTAATAGGACCATACACTATCCACTGGCCCGTTCTCCAATCGCATTCCAACTTTTAGGTGTGGCCACATATCGCCACCAGCACCAGCCTGAAAAGTCAAAAGCGTCTGTCCGGGATACAACGCACTCTCCATCTTCCAAGTCCCGCCGAATTGACGTTTGATGACCTCGGCAATATAACCGCCGAACATGAGGCTAATCTGCTCCAGCTTTTCCGGCGGCGGCGGAGCT
This sequence comes from uncultured Verrucomicrobia subdivision 3 bacterium, assembly GCA_903850425.1. GTDB lineage: Bacteria > Verrucomicrobiota > Verrucomicrobiia > Limisphaerales > UBA11358 > UBA11358. The sequence continues at coordinate 38,948 of CAINLR010000109.1, forward strand.
TTCTTGGTGATCTTGCTCCAAAATCCTCTTGGAATCGTGAGATAAATCCTGGACAACATACTCTCGACCTTCTCGATGCTCGCATCGGAGTAGTCTAATGTTATGCCAAACGACTGACGAGCATACTCCACGCAAGAGTTAGCGGCCTCGCTCATTGTTTCATTAACTGATTCGCTCTCGCTCATAAACTGTGCGTGCCAAGTGGCCTAACTAGGATTCGGGCGCAAATTGCGGTATATCAAGTCAGGCATGGAGGGGTTGTATTTCAGGCTTCCCCCGTTGTCAACAAGGGTTTGTATCTTTTCCAGCCATGAGTATTGAACCGGGAAAAACCGCACGCCCGCGCGCCCAGCCAATTCCCAATCCGAAGTTGCGGCTGCGGAGTCCGCAGGATGGCTGAAACCAGGAAAAAATGCCGGATTTGGGAGTTTTCAGGATTTTATTGCGATTTTCGGCGCTTTTGGAGGAGTTTTGGCCGGCAACCTTCCTTCCACCACCGCCCGGACTCCTATCCTGGCGGCGCGGACTCCTATCCTGGTGGCGCGGACTCCTATCCTGACGGCGCGGACTCCTATCCTGACGGCGCGGACTCCTATCCTGACGGCGCGGACTCCTATCCTGACGGCGCGGACTCCTATCCTGGTGGCGCGGACTCCTATCCTGGCGGCGCGGACTCCTATCCTGGTGGCGCGGACTCCTATCCGGGCGGCCAGAACTCCTATTCCGGCGGCGCAGACTCCTTTCTGGCGGGCGGCAGTTCATTGGCGGGTGGCGGGGATGGGTGGCCGGCTGCCTGGCATTCCTGGGCCAGGGCGGCGGATTGGAAGCCGGGCGAGGTGGGTTGGCCGCCCGCCGGAGACGGTTTAACCTGGAACCCGAGGAGTTGGTTCACGGGTTTCAGGGCAACATCACTTGTCAGGCAGCGGGGCGGCTCAATGGCGATTTCAAGGGGTGCGGACTTTTTCCACTCGCCCGTCAAAGTAGAGCGCGTTTTTTCCCGCGAGCCGGCTGTGGGCGCCATGGAAAGGGTCGGCGTCGCCCATGATCGGGGTTTCGTCGCGGCCGCCAAAGAGTGTGTTCACAATGACGCTGGCTTCGTTGGTGTAGATCGTGGCCCATTGCGGCGCGGAATACGGGGCGTCGTTCAACCAGAAATTCCATTCGTAGCTGGTGAGTTCCTGGTCAAAAAGATTTTGATCGGCCGGACAGGCGAATACTTTGTTCGTCTTTTGATTGGCGAACAGGGTGGTGGTGATGGGCGGCAGCTTGGTCATCTGGCTGGGCAGATAGCCCGCGCAGACCGGCAGGCGGTCGCGATTGTCCTGAATGTAAACGTTCAGCGCCAGGCCGATCTGATGCAGGTTGCTGACGCAAGCAATGGATTTGGCGGTGTTTTTTCCCTTGGCCAGCGCCGGGAGTAACAAGGCCGCCAGAATGGCAATGATGGCGATGACCACCAGCAGTTCAATCAGCGTGAAGGCCCGGAGGGGGCGGTGTGACCCGGTGGATTTATCGTGGAGATGCATGCGCGCGAATGGTTGGGTTACTGCAGGCTGCCAATGGTTTTCAGCAATTGCGAAATCACGGGCGCGGTTTGCCCGCGATACTGGACATCCTGGGAGTTATATTGGGCGGTGGCCTTTTGCAACATGGCCCGGCCGGCCGGCGATTGCAGACGCACGCTCAAGTCGGCGCGGGCTTGCGGCGAGAGGGACTGGCGGTATTGCTCCACCCATTTGGCGGAGGCGTTGATGTTGGCCTGCCGCTGGCTTTCGGGGGAATGCTTGACCATCAACTGTAGGGCGCGGATATGGTCCACATTAAAAAAATCCAGAAACGCCTTTTGCTGGTTGGCGGGATCTGCCTGGCTGCCATAACGGCCTTCGAGATATTTTTGGAAACGCGCGTCGGCATCGGGAGCATTGCGCGCGGCGATGCCCGCGCGGATATCCTGCATCAATTCCGGCGGCAGGCGCTGGCGGATCCGATACGCGACGACGGCACCGACCACGGCTAGAACCGCGATCGTGATGCCGGCAACGCGCCAGAAAACTCCCCGTGATCTTGTTTTCGCTTGCATAAGTCCTGATGAAAAATTGTGCGCTAGCCTAGCAGAAAATAAGCTGCCACGTCACGCGGCAAACATCGCTTGGCAGCTTCGCCCCCGCGTTTTGGCCCTTCTGGCTCAGGATGGTCACCGGTTCAGGCTGGCTGGCGCCATATTTTGGGATGGAAGAAATCCAAGATCAGGGATGGCCAGAAGCGTTCCGCCCGCCGCGCCTACGGCTCCAGATCGCCCGCTTCCAGAACTTTGAGGATCAGGTCAAAGGCGGTGTAGAGGCTCACGCTGCCGCCAAGGTTGACCGTGAAGCGCCCGTCGCGGTTGAGCTGTGACTGCGTGTGACCGTCCGAATAGAGAATATTCACCGCGCGTTGCTGGTGGTGGGTGCTGGGCAAAATGCCGTAAGTGGCCATGCCCGGTGGACAAAGGAATTGCGTGTCTATGACCAGCGCGCGAAGAGGCATCCCATTGCGGTTGTTGCCCAAGTCATCCAGCTTGGGCGGAGTCAGAGTCGGACTTCCGAACATCTGGGTATTGCCTGCGTGCCGGTAGTAGTAACTGCACAGCGCCTGGCGCACGCCCACATTGGTAAGCTGCGTGTCGGCATCAAGCAGTTGGTCGCTGCCCGGACAAAAAAGCACTTTGGGCTGGGCGGCCAGTTGCTGGCTCAGCAGCAGGCCCAATCCCACGGGCGCGCCAGTGCCCAAAGAAATCAAGCTGGTCGGCGCACCAGTGGAGGGATACAAATCCATTGGGCTGGTGAATGCGCCCGCCTTGGGGCCAAATGGAATCTCGCCGTTGCTGTCGTTGGCGTAGATGCGAATCGCCACGCCTCCCTGTCGCAAATTTGAAAGACACACGGCGCGATTGGCCTTCGCCTTGGCGGCGGCCATTGCTGGCAATAACAGCGCGGCGAGGATGGCAAGGATGGCAATGACCACCAACAACTCAACGAGCGTGAAAGCCCGGCGAAAGTTGGTTGGAAGCGGCAGTTGCATTGCCAAAATCAGCAACCATCACCGAGCCTGCGCCCGATAATAACGTTGGCCTAAAGTGGTGATGCTGTCGCTGAAGATTGTGGAACCGGTGACGTTGGTAAACGTGCCCAGGCTGGTCCAATTACTGGCAATCGTCATGAGGTTTGTGGTCGTGAAGATCGTGAATGGCCGCCCGGGCTCGCTTTGCACGGTGAAGGTAAAGCCGTTAGTCGTCACTGCTGAATTGAGCAAAGTGGGCGCGAGCGTTTTGACCAGCCGGACATTATCCAAATCCCAATAGCCGCCTGCCAATTCAAAAGCCGTGGTGGAAAGAAGCTGAATCCCGATGTGCTGGCCGGCCCAAGGATCACTTGCTCCCACGGTTGGCAGGTGAACTTGAAAATCCACCAGATGCGTATTGTTGGGAAAAGTCGTGGGGCTGTTGGTAACGCTGGTAGTAGCCACCATCACGAGGTTGCTCGCGGCATCGCGATAATAGAGACCTAACTGTAGCGTCACCCCCGGTTGCATGTTGCCGCCGCCGCCGATCACGCCCACCGTCAAATCATACGCGCTGCCCACTTCGAAGGTGGCGTTGAATGCATGGCTGGGTGTGGTGTTGGTCCCCGAAAGCGAATTGTAATCCTGAAACAAACCAGCCCCGGGTAGCGCGAATAAAAACGCCGCCTGCTGCCCGTCAGCGTTGTCAATAAAAGTGCCGGGATTGGGCACATTGAAGAAGGTGCCCATGAGAAAATCCCACGGCGTGTTGAAATTCTGGCTGGGATCATACCAGAAAGGCTGGGGAGTTTTCTGCCATTCCTCCATGTCCGGAATGGCGTAAGGGTTTTCCATCGGAACCAGCGGCGATTCAAAGGAGCCGTTGGGAATCGCCACGTTGCCGGCTTTAAGGGCCAGAGCCAGCGGCGTCAACAGACAGCACAGCCAGGCGCTGCGCTTGAACTTAGAATGATTTTTGAAGGACATAAATTATGGGATTCCGCGATCTTCAGCGACGCTTTCTCAGTCGCGCGGTCGGAAAGTAAAACGCGAAGCCGCTTTGAAGTAAAACGTTTCTTCCGGCGGAACGCGCAAAATTGCCAGTCCGAAAATTGCGCGGCGGTGGTGAGGGCTTGGCTTCATCCTTTTGTCATATTTCGCCGATCTTCCTCAAACGTGAGCGCGCTGGTCGGACAGTGCTTGACGCAAAGTTCTCCGACCCGTTCCAAACCCTCTTCCAATGAGCGATTGAGCGGCACGGCAATCCGGACATCGAAGCCACGCCCGACGAAAGTCAAACCCAGCGTTTCCTGCGCTTGGCTCGCCAACTCCACACAAATGCCGCACGAGATACACTTGCCCGGCTCAAACAGGACGCCGCCGGGTTGGCGGATGAATTCAAAACGCCGCCGATGTTCGCCCGCGAACGCGCGGGGGTCGGCTCCGTAAAGCTCGCCGAAGTGATGCAGTTTGCAGTTGTTGGCGGAACGGCAATCGCAATGACAGCAGCGGCCCGCCGCCTGTTCGGCAGTCGTGATCAGTTCGCGGACGCTCAGCGCGGCATTCGAGCCTTTGGCCAGTTGCATATACTCCTCTGCCGACAGTTTCGGGATCGTGGAGGTGAACGGTTGGCGCACGATCTGCATCGGTTTGCCGGCGAAATAGTGGTCCACACACTCGGCCAGAATCCGGCCATCACCCACCGAGCGCGACGGATCGTAGCCAGAGCGAACCGCTGTGCCACCGGCGAAAACTCCGGGGACACTCGTCTGAAAATTGGCGGCATCAATGCGGATCGTTCGCTCGGTGGCTTCGACGCCGAGCGCGGCGGGATCGGTTTTCTGCAAACTGCCGACGGCCAACACCACGGCGTCAAAATCGCGGCGCAGTTCCGCGAGGCTCACATCGCGACCGAGCCGGGTGTTGAGGCGGAACTCCAAGCCCATCCGCTGGATGATGGCGATTTCTCCATCCAGCACGGCGCGGGGCAAGTCCGCTTCCGAAAAGCCGTGGCGCATTTGCCCGCCGGGTTCTGCATGATCATCAAACACCACGCAGGCGTGTCCGGACTTCAGCAAAAAGAAAGCAGCAGACAACCCCGTAGCGCCGGCTCCGACAATGGCGATGCGTTTGCCGGTTGGAGCATTGCAGGTGGGAACAAAGCGTTCTTTCGCCGCTGCATCCTGATTGGCGACTTCCCGTTCGATCAATTGAATCGCAACAGCGCCGTCGTATTTGCTCCGCCGGCAGCCGTTTTGGCAGGGCGCGCGGCAAATCCGTCCCATCACTCCCGGGAACACGACGTTTTCTTTGACGACTGCAATCGCCTCGCGCATCTGCCCCGCCGCCACGAGCCGGATCACGGCGGGAATCTGCAAGCGCGCCGGACAGACGCGTTGGCAGACGGAAATGCAATCGCCGAGATGATCGCTGAAGAGCAGTTCCATCGCCGCCTTACGCGCGGCTTTCACCTCCGCCGTTTCACTGGCCACGGTCATGCCTTGCGTGACTTTCGTGGAGCAGGATGGCACCAGGCGCGCATCGCCATTGATCCTCACGACGCACGCCATGCACGACGGTTTGTTTTCCTTCACGCCGGCGAGGAAGCACAAGGTGGGAATGGTGATGCCGAGTTTTTGCGCCGCCGTCAACACGGTGCTGCCCTCGGGCACTTCGACCGCTCGCCCGTCAATGGTCAGTGAAATCAGCTTACTCATGGTGGGCCAGCGGTTGAGGGCGAGATTCTTTCCGGGAATGACCGGTGCATGGACTGCCGCCGCTCACAATGGCGATGGCATTTTCCGGACAGTCCACGCGGCAGACATCGCAGCGCGTGCAAAGTGCGGTGTCTATCTCATGCCGGCGGTAAGGCGCGGCGGGAATGGCGCCCACGGGACAATGTTGCGCGCAAATAGTGCAACCGGTGCAATGGTCTTGCACGACGTATTGAACCAGCGCCTTGCACTTTCCCGCCGGACAGCGACCGGCAATGTGCGCTTCGTATTCGTCAAGAAAGTGTCTCAAGGTTGAGAGCACCGGATTTGGCGCGGTGCGACCGAGGCCGCAGATGCTGCCCTGAGTGGTGAGCGCCGCGAGTTGCCGCAGATCGTCGAGATCAGCTCGCAAGCCTTTGCCTGCGCAAAGCCGGTCGAGAATTTCCAACATGCGCATGGTGCCGATGCGGCAGAACGTGCATTCGCCGCACGATTCCTTTTGCAGAAACGACATGAAGTAGCGCGCCACGTCCACCATGCAATCGTCTTCATCGAGCACGATCAATCCGCCCGAGCCCATGATGGAGCCCGCCGCCGCGAGCGCTTCGAAATCCACCGGGATATCGCAGAGCGCCGCCGGGATGCAGCCGCCGGACGGTCCGCCAACCTGCACGGCCTTGAGCCGTTTGCCGCCGGGCACGCCGCCGCCGATGTCCTCGATGATTTCGCGCAAGGTGATTCCCATCGGCACCTCGATCAAGCCGGTGCGATCCACTTTGCCGGCGAGGGCAAAGACTTTCGTGCCCTTGCTCTTTTCCGTGCCGAGCGCGGCAAAGGCCGCCGCGCCGTGGCGAATTATCCACGGCACCATCGAAAGCGTTTCGACGTTGTTGATCAGCGTCGGGCGGCCCCACAATCCGCTTTCCACCGGATACGGCGGGCGCAACTGCGGAATGCCACGGTGACCTTCGATGGATTTGATCAACGCCGTTTCCTCGCCGCAGACGAAGGCACCCGCGCCTTCAAACACGCGCACGCGAAATCGGAATGAACTGCCCATTACTTTTTCACCAAGAAAACCGCGCGCTTCCAACAGCCGGATGGCCTCGCGCAAACGACTGACCGCGCGCGGATATTCAGCGCGGACGTAGATGTAGCCCTCGTTCGCACCCACGCTGGCAGCCGCAATCAACATCCCCTCAATCACGCGGAAGGGGAATGATTCCATCAGCATCCGATCCATGAACGCACCGGGATCGCCCTCGTCGCCGTTGACGATCACATACTTGATTCCGTCCGGCGACACGGCGGCGCGCATCCGCGACCATTTCACGCCGGTGGGAAATCCAGCGCCACCGCGCCCGCGCAATCCGCTGGCGGTGATGGCGGCGATGGTGGCTTCAGGCTTGCCGCCGAGAACTTGGCCGAGCGCGACAAATCCTTTCTGCGAAATATATTCATCCAGATCCAGCGGATCCATTTCTCCGAATCCTTCGGTGGCGATGCGAACCTGCCGCGACAAGAAAGACACCACTGGTTTGCCGGCAAAATCCAGCGCAGCTCGGCCGTTTTGTTTGCTCTCGCCGTTTGGATTCACCCAGCCATCCAGCGTGTGATCGAGCCAGCCAGTCAGTTGTCGCCGGATGCTCAGCGGACGGAAATGGCGGCGCACAATTCGCAGCGCTTCTTCGGGACCGACTTTGGAGTAAAAGGCATTCGCACCGTCGGCGAGACGGACTTCCACAATCGGAGTTTGATGGCACATACCCACGCAGCCGACGCGTTTGACGGCGACATCAATGGCAAAATCTTTCACCGTCTGGCGCAGCGAATGAAACAAGGCATCGCTGCCCTTGGCCATGCAACAGGAGCCGAGGCCGACGCGAATCTCGCCCTGGCGGCGGTTGTCTTGGTGATGTTGGATCGAGTCCACATCCGCCACCGCGAGATTTCGCGCGCCAAGAAAATCTTCAACCATCGCGCCGATGTTGGCGGGAGTCAGATGACCATAAGTGCTTTCATCAATCTGCACCGCCGGTGCCAGCGTGCAGCAGCCCAGACACGCGACGCGCTCCACGGTAAGCATTTTGTCGGGCGTGGTGTCGCCGTTTTCTGGTAACTGCAACTGACGATTAACAGCGTCGTGAATATTTTCCGCACCTTTCACGTGGCACGCGGTGCCGTGACAGACGCGCAGACTGTGCCGCCCCGCCTCGCGCAGTCGGAACTGATGATAGAACGTCGCTACGCCAATCAGGTCGGCTAGGCGGATGCCGGTCAATTCGCTCACGCGCTGCAAGGTGGCTTCCGGGAGATGACGATACTCGCGTTGAATGCCCTGCAGAATCGGAATGGTGGCCTCGCGACCGCGACCGGTCCGCGCGAGCAATTGCTCCAGAAACCGGTTGAGGGATTCCGGCGTCATGGCCTGCTTGGATTCGTCGTGCGCCATTTTATTTCTCCGGGCTCTTGACTGCCACCGGCGCACTTTCCTCAAGACAGAAGAGATGTTTGCCTGCACGCAGATATAGACACTGCCGGTCCGGCACGGGCGTGGCGTTACAATTTTCGCCGAGTTCGCTCTGGCCTAGATCGTGAAATTGATCCGCGTTTTCGAAGACATGGGCAACGCCTTTACGCGACACAATGATCACGCGGTTGCCGCCAATGGCAGGCGAAGAATAAAAATCATCCTTGAACTCATGCGACCATTTCACCTGACCGCTGCCGGGATCCAGACAACTCAACTGGCCGTCGCCCGTCAACAGATAGAGCCGCTGGCCATCGCACGCCGGGCTGGAGACGGCGGGCACGCCGGCATCGGTTTTCCACGCCGCCAGATTGGTGGACAGGTCGCCTGATCCGTTTGCCGGAATGGCCCGGACATCGCTGCCCGGATTGCAGACGATGACTTTGCCGCCGGTGTAAGCCGGGGATGGCGCGAGTTCGCCGCCCAGTCCGTTCACCCGCCATAATTCCGAGCCGTCCAGCGGATTGTAGCTGATCACCCACGGTTCGCCGCAGGTGATCAACTGCGGTTTGGCTTCGACTTCAACCACAATGGGCGAGGCCCACGAACCGACGATCGGACGTGCCACGCGCCACAATTCCTGACCAGTGCTCGTGTTCAAGGCGACCAGCTTCGAAGTGGCTTCGCCTTGGTCCAGTTGCACCAGCAAGCGATCCTGATAAATCGCCAGCGAAGCGGCGTGACCGTAGGGATTGTCCAGCGGGCCAAGGATGCGGCACCAAATTTGTTTACCGGAGAAGTCCAGGGCCGCCACTTCGGCATTGGCGAAAATCGCGTAGATCCGCTGGCCATCCGTGACTGGCGTAGGCGCGGCCAGACCGGTGTCTTCCATCACTTTTGGTTCCGGCATTTTGTTTCCGGGGTTGCGCAAGGTCGTTGACCAGACGAGTTGTCCCTTGTCCGCATCGAACCGATAAACCACATTGCTCTGCGCGTTGGCCCCGGTCAGAAACAACGCGTTGGTCCACCGGATCGGCGAACTCATGCCCGGCAACGGCACTTCAGTTTTCCATCGAATGCCCTGGCCACTTGCTACATTCCAAGCGGCCGGAATGGCGGCCACTTCGCGATAGCCACTACCGTCGAATCCCCGGAACGCCGGCCAGTTCTCCCGCATTTCCGCCGAGGTTGGAAAGCGAACTGCGGCGGCTTGCACCGGGGCCGGCGGAGACGGAAGTCTGACGGCTTGCAGCGAAGTGCCGACCGCGGCCACCGCGGCAACGCCGAACATCGCAGCCACGGCATACTGCGTTTTCAAACGAGTGCGATTCTCTTCGACGGGCCGACGCGGTCCCCAAGCCAGCGGATCAGGAAGTTTCTGCCGTTGCTTCCTAACCAAATGGGCGCTGGCCAGGAATAACCCCGCGACCACGATCATGGCGCTGGCGCCGTTGTGGGAAATGCGGAGTTCGGTGAACGAGTTCTGCCGGAGCTGTAGATCGAGTTTGCGGATGCGCTGCTTGAGTTCTTCGTCTTGCGGACGCTGGCGCAGTTCATTGTGCAATCGGACGAGTTCGGTGGATTGCACCAATCCAGCCACCTTGCCTTGCGCTTGATTGAACAGCAGCAGTCCGCCCATCAAAACCAGAAAGACTCCCGAGGCGATGGCCACCGCCAGCGAGCCTTGCTTCCAAATTGTTTGGCTCAGTGGCTTCATCCGTTGGCGGGCTTGGGAGTTTCGGGCACGGGCAGGCCGAGCCGTTGGAGTTCCTGCGGACAAGACCGATAGCAGCGTGCGCAGCTCAGGCAGTGCGCTTGATCGGCTTCGTAGTCGGTCCGCCTGCGGACGATTGCCAGCGAAAGCAGTTTCAGTCCGATGACGAGGCCGATCCACGCACCGCACCAGCGCGCGGCCACGACATAACGATGGTGCAAGGCGCGGGCGTCGGCATAGAGCGTCTCGATGGAGTTGTTGCCCGCGCGAAACGCAGCCGACGCATCGGTCGTATCTTGAACCGCGCCGCTTTCCTCAAGCTGGAGTCGCTCGGCCAGATTCACGATGCGATGTTTGCCGGCCAGCGTGCCGCCCGCGAGTCCACCCAATCCGATGCCGCCCGCAATCAACACGGGAAGCAACACCAGCAACAAAATCAAACGCCGCTTGTCCGTGGCGCGCGGTTGGGATGGCGCGTCCACGGCAGACTTGTTGATGGCACCAAAAGCGCAGGATTCTTCGCACAGGCGGCATTGCGTGCAGGTGTCGGGCGTGATGCGCACGCGCCATTTGGAAACGGACGCGGCGACGCCCAGCAAAACTCCGTAGGGACAAAGGAAGCGGCAATAGGGTCGCCCGACAAAAATTCCCACCACCAGCAAACTCACCCCGAACAGCACCATCGTCAGACTGCCGCTGAGGCGAAAGATCGGCACGAACGGATCGTATTGGCAGATGATGTAGCCGCCGCCGGTTGCGGCGAAAACGACCGCCAGACCGAGATAAATCCACGCCAACATGCGCAGCGAGTGGTCCAGCCAGTTCGGAACTTTGACGGGCTTGAGCAGCACCAAATCCTGCAGCGCGCCGTGCGGACAAACCGCCGCGCAAAATGTGCGGCCAAAAAACAGCGCGAACAGCAACGGAACAAGGCCGAACGCCAGAACCGTCAATGGCACGCCAAAAGAAGAATCGAACAGCGCCTGGGAAAGATTCTGGATGCTGCCAATCGAGCAGATGCAGCCTTTCCGCCAGAAGCCGAAGTAGAGCACGGAAAAAATTCCAACGCCGACCACGCCACTCCGCGAACGCCGCCGCAGCACCAGCCAAGAAACCAATACCAGCGCCGCGATCAACACCCCGATGTCGAGATAGTCCAGCCACAGCGCGCGCACGGCTGGCTCGGTCGGCACCGGCAGCAGATGGCTGGTTTCCGTGAACTGCGGTGGGGGAAAACGTTGCGCGACAACCTGGGGCATCAGCTCTTCCTTTCGCGGCTTTTGAACTGATACGGGCGATCAGCGGGGACGCGGTGAATGGCATCGGCGGGACAAGCCCGGGCGATGGAACACTCGTTGCAGTTCACACAGCGGTCGTGGCGGATCTGCAAGTGGAGCGATCCGTTGCCGAACATGGTGCAGCCCTTGACACACTTAGCGCAGCCGACACAGAGCGGTTCGTTGATCGTGTATTCGTAATAGGGATCCTCGATGAACGACCGCACCAGCGCGCCCGTGGGGCAGAGTTGATTTTCAGCAGCGGTATTGAGCTTGTTGGGATCCGGTTCGAAATAGCCCGTGCAGAGCTGGCAATAGCCGCACATGTCGAAGGAGTGAACGCACTTCACTGCGGACAGCTCCAGCACACACTCCGTGGCGCACCGACCGCACTGCGTGCATTGGAACGGATCAATCTGCCAGACCGTGTTCCGCGCCTTGGCCCGGCCGGTGATTGCGCCCAGCACGCCGCCCAAGGCAAGCATCAGCGATCCGCGCAGGCTGCCGGATAAAAAATTGCGGCGGTTCATGAATTTTCCTTTCGCCAAGGCAACGCGCAGTTCGCGAGTAGCGTGCAATTCTGGCAAGTGCCGCGGGCATTGCACGCCCGCCGCGCCAGCACTGTGCCCACCACGACGATCCCGCCCAGCAACACCGTGCGGATGGCCGTGCGGGCAAATTCACGGCGCGTGGTCTGCGGCAGATGGGGTTGGTTTGGTTTCATGCGCCGGCAGTTTTCGGTGTGAAGACGCGAATGGTTTTGGTCGCGGGATCCAGCGCGAGCACGTGGTCCTTTGAATCGCAAGCCACGTCAAAGCCAAACCCAATCGAGCAGTTGGCGCAAGCCTTCCGGGCCAGTTCCAGATCTTTGACCAGTGTTTCCGTGCCGGCGACGACGCCGGTGAAATTCCCCTTCACATCGTGAAGCTTGATGCGGTTCAGTCCTTTCTCACTCGTGACGAAACGGCCGTCGGCCAATCGCGTGAAATGGACGGGATTGCAGCAACCGCAGAAACCTTCCACTGCCATGGAGGTGTTGCCCCAACTGAGTTCGAACTGACCTTCGGGAGTATAGGCCTCGAGCCGATGGCGTCCGGGATTGGCAACCCAGAGCAGTCCGTCGGAGCCGTAACAAAGATCAAAGTAAGGACTGGGAACCACGAAACCGGGCGTGCCGTCCTTCGCCCCAACCCGGCCGAAGCGACCGAGCACCCGGCCGTTCGCATCGCAACGAATCACCTCACGATTGCCGGCGTCGGCCACGAAAATGTGATTGCCGCCCGCTGCGACTGAAGTCAGGAACACACGAGCGCCAAGCGGTTCGCTCTTCATGATCTGCCGACCCGACTGATCGAAAATTTCAAGATGGTCCGGCAGGGCAATCAGCAGTCGGCCATCGGCAGTGGGCAAGATGGCTTGCGGGCGTTGCGTCAGCGACACGGTGAAACGCAGTTCGCCATCTCGACTCAAAGCCTTCACAGCGTTGTCGCCACCGATGAAGGTCACGTCGTCCCAACCAATCGCCAGACAGCTCGGATCGGAAAAGCCGGTGGGAATCGAAGTGCTTTCTAAATAGCGGAGCAATGCAGGATCGGTGCGCTCAAAGCGGCTGACATCGTAGGTGAAGCGCGGATCCAGCGCGGGACGATGCGGCTTTTCCGCGACCGGATTGTTTTTGCGCCGCGTGGAGAGCCAGCCGGCCAGTCCGCCGGCAGAAAGCAAGCCGAGGCCGATCGCACTGTTGCTGACAAATTTTCGCCGGTTGAGCTTTGAATCGTTGTTCATTTTTCTTCTCCGGTTATGTCCAGACACACCATTCGAGTTAGGTCGCGCGCCAGCAATCGTCCGCCGGCCAGCGCCAAGGGCGCCCACGCATCGTGACCCTGCAACACGCGCGCCTGAGTGATCGGATGATAACCTACCGGGCTTGCCTCTGCCAGCGTCAGCAGCCCGTCATCGTTCAGCACGAAGATCAGACCGTTGGCGATCATGAATGGTCCCAGCCCGAATTTTGCGCCAGCGCCGCTATTCCAAAGCACTTTGCCATCCACGTCCAAGCAGGCCAGTTGTCCATCCGGCCGGACGCCGTAAATGTGGTCCTGATAGAAAATCGGCGTTTGCTGAGTGGCTCCAAACTCCGTGGGCTTCAGCCGAAACAGCGGCTTGGCCACGAGGCGTCCCTCAACCTCCTTGAGCTGCAACATCAGGCTGCCAGCATTGTAACCGCCGGCTAGAAAAATTTTCCCGTTCCCAACTGGAATCGGCGTCGCAATCGTGGCGATGGAAATCTTCCATTGATCCGTCTCCCACAACACCGAGCCATCGTCTGCCGAGACACCCACCACGCCGCCACTGCCGCAATAGACGAACATCTTTCGCCCGGCGAACTCCATGGGCAGCACGGAGCAATGCGTCATTTTCCAGCCGTGAACATTTGGCGTGGACCACAGAGTTTTTCCCGTGGCGCAATCCACTTTCAGCATGAGCGATTTTCCGCCGACGGCGAGAATGGCGCAGCCGTCCTGAATCAACGGACATTGCCCGGCATACCATAGCGGCACTTCCGCCTCGTAATCGCGAACCAGATCCAGCCCCCACAAAAATTTGCCACTGACTGGCTCCAGGCAAACCACGTGGCACTTAGGCCCGAGCGAAACCACAAACTTCTCGGTCACCGCCGGAGTGGTCCGGCTCATGCCGTGATTGCGTTTGATCTTCACCGGATAGGAGTAGCGCCAGATCTCCTTGCCATCTGCGAAGGACAGACAACGCAGCGCATCGGCTTGTTTGGTTTCATCGTAATCGAGCACGTAAACACGACCGTTCAGCACGGCGGGCCCAGCATAACCTTCGCCGAGACTCACATCCCACAATGTCGCCGGGATGCCGCTGCCCCATTTGCGCGCAATGGTTGTCGGTCCGGAGAAAATCCCATCGCCCTTCGGCCCGCGAAACCCGCGCCAGTCGCCGGGCAAATCAGACGCACTGCCGGAACCCATCACAAGTTTGCCCAACGCAATGGGTGATTCCTGCTCCGCTTGGAGATCGCGACCGGTGCGATCCATGCCCGGCTGGCGCTCCACGAGCGGTTGCAGCGGATGGTTGCTGACGCGAAACACAATGACCAACAACAATACCGCCACGACGCTCAACGCGAGGGTGGCGGTGACCATCAAACCCCTCCGACCGCTGCGGTCGGGCAATTTCAGGCTTGGAGAAGGTTCTGTCATGAGTTCCGGGCTGGCTCATCGGCTCTTGGACAAAAACACATCGCCAGATACAAAGTCAATGGTTGCCAGCACCAGGAGTTTCAATCCGATACAAACTTGCCTTGGTCCGCAGGATGAGGGCTTTTCCGGCCACGGCTGGCGAGGCCATGAAACCGTCAGACAAGATATTGGTGGCCAGTAGCTGAAAAGTGCGGCCGGGCTTCAGCACCGTGGTTTCACCCGACTGATTGAAAAAGTAAATTCGTCCATCCGCATAAATGGGCGAGGCAGCATACTTGCCGTTAATTCGCTGCCGCCAGACTTCCTTGCCATTGCCAGACTCCAAGCAAGTTACCATGCCGTCATCGGCAACCATGTAGAACAAGTCGTCCACCAGCACGGGCGAAGCCGTCTTGGCCACCAGCGTATCCACCATCCAGACCACATGCGTTGCGGTGACATCGCCTTGGCCATCCACGCGGACGGCGAGCAGTTGGGTTTTGCCCGAACCAGTGATCAGGAAGGCCAGACCCTGACGGAACACCGGCACGGGTGCAGCCGACCACGAATCGTGATGGATGCGCCACAATTCCTTGCCGGTGGCCGGATCATAGGCGTAGGCAGACCTGGCGGCCGCGCTGAGCAATTGCGTTTGTGAATTGAAGGTGATGAGCAGCGGAGTGCTGTGTGCTTTGTGGCGGTCTCCCAGACTGACCATTTCGGACGGGTCATTGCGATCATCCCACGTAAATGAGCGATCCGTTTTCCAAACGGTTTTGCCCGTCATTTTGTCGAGCGCGACCACATATTGCAAATCCACGCCATCCAGCGTCAGGATCAAGAGGTTGGAAAACAAGACTGGCGAAGAAGAGGGGCCGCGATAATGCCGGCAAGGCAAGTCAGTGCGTTTCCAAAGCACCTGACGGGTTCCGGTGTCCAGACAAGCCGTCCCGTAGCTGCCAAAGTGAACATAGACACGGCCCGGTTCAATGACGGGCGAGGGCGTGGCGTAGCAATTGACGGGGTTGCCCAGCGGCTCCGGCGTATCGCAGTGAAAGAGCTTTTCATTCAGAAGGATTTTGCCGGTCTTGGCATCCACGCAGAGGACAAAAAAATCGTGCCCTTCCTGCGTGGCCGTGGTCAGCCAAATCTGCTCCCCCAGCACCACCGGGGTGGACCAGCCGCGCTCGGGGATTTCCGTCTTCCATTTGATGTTATTCGTCTCGCTCCACGCGAGCGGCAGTCCAAGCAGCCGCGTATCTCCGGGCGCCGACACCTGACCATCGCCCCACGGCCCGCGGAACTGTGGCCAATCCGCCTGGGCCGTCAGCAGTCCCGCTGCCAGCAAGGCCAGCGCGATTGCATAAGTCAGGCGATGCGAGCCGGACGGATAGGCAGCGTTATGAGCTTCCCATGGTTTCATATTTCTACTTTTGCTTCACGTCGTAGCAGAGGAGAATGTCTTTGTCTCTCAGGTAAAGCTTGCCGCCGGAAATGACTGGATGCGGCCAACTATTTACGTTGCTGCGATTCGGTTGATCGAAGCGGCCCTTTTCCGTCCAACCGGTGGGCGTCGGTTCGAGCAACACCACGGTGCCCGGTCCGCTTTCGGCGCGGAGATAAAGCATGCCATCGGCGCAGGAGAGCGAGCCTTTGGGCAACTTGGCTTTCTCCTGCCACACTGCTTCGCCCGTCTTGAAGTTTTGGCAAGTCCAACCGTCGCCATCAGAGTGGCCGTAGAGATACTCACCCACTTTCACAATGCCGCCGTGCTGGTTTTTGATCACCTTGTTGGCGTAAACCTGTTGCGCGTTGAAGCTGCCAGCCGTGGTTCCGGCAGAAATTTTGAAAAGATTGCATCCCACGTTATAACCAGAATCCACATAAACCGAATCGTCCGCAAAGATCGGCGTCGGAATGACGGCGGTCTTGCCGGGCCGCGGCGCGCGCCAAAGCACGCTGCCATCCTTGGGCGAAACGCCAGCGACACTCGCGTCGGTCAATTGGATATACTGCCGCACGCCGTTGACCATCGCGATAATCATCGAAGTATAAGCGGCGTTCTCGGTCCAATCCTTGGAGTGCCAGACGACTTCGCCCGTTTTTTCGGAGAGGGCGATCATCGTGCCTTGCGCACCGCCGGGGGTGCAGATGACTTTGCCATCATCCACCAGCGGTGATTCGGCGTAGCCCCACATGGACATCATCTTGCCACCGAAATCACTTTTCAGGTTGTGCCGCCAAAGTTCCTTGCCATCCGCAGCCGCCACGCAAAGCAGATCGCCGAACTGGCCAAGCGCGACTACATGGTCACCGGCGACGGTGGGAGTGCAGCGCGGCCCCGCATAATTGCCGCCGGCCTTGCCCACTTTGGTTGACCAAATCACCTTGCCATTCGCCGCGTCGAGCGCGAGCAGGAAGCTCGCCTCGCCGAGGTCGCCCATCGTGTAAATGCGTCCACCCACCACGGACACGCCGGAGTAGCCCTCGCCCAATCCCGTCGCCTTCCACGCGAGCGGCGGACCATCGGCGGGCCATTGCTTGAGCAATCCCGTCTCTGTGGAAATATC
Organism: uncultured Verrucomicrobia subdivision 3 bacterium; assembly: GCA_903850425.1. Classification (GTDB taxonomy): domain Bacteria; phylum Verrucomicrobiota; class Verrucomicrobiia; order Limisphaerales; family UBA11358; genus UBA11358. The sequence goes on from CAINLR010000109.1 coordinate 55,941, forward strand.
GTCGCGCAGCGGCCCGCGCCATTGTGGCCAATCGGCGCCAACCGCGATGGTGGCCGTGAGAAATAATACAAAAAGAGTGTTAATTGCTTTTGTTGGCATATGGCGAGTAGTTGGTTTTGCGCGCCGTCCAATCAATCAGGCTGGTAGTAACCCGCACCGCATACTGGCTGTTGGCACAATCTATTAGCAGTTTGGCTCGAGGACGAATCGCCTGACTCACCAGAAAATGCGCAAGACATTGTAAATATTGTCCATTGAAGCGCGCATTCCAAATGCGTCCGCAGCTCGGGGCGGAATTCAAGCTCGAAAGCACACCCGCCTCGCTGGAGGTCGAGGGCTTGCCCCACCGTGCTTTCTACTCGTTTGCATCCACCTCGCCGAGTCGAGTGCATCTGGACCCGCTTCGGGTAGCGCAGGTTTCTCAACCTGCTGTATCGCCGACTTCCAGTCGGCTGCGCTTTGAACCGCCGGGAATTTGGGTTTCGTTCACGACCGGCAGATTGGAAATCCGCGCTCCGCCCGCTCGCAGTTCGCGGGCCATGCGAACGCCACAAGCAGTAGGCAATGCCAAGGACCCTTTTACGATCCTTTTAAGTTGCCGCCAAAGGCGAGCCGGTTTATCGGCGACCAAGCAAACGCCTTCCGGTCGCGGATTTCATTCACGAACTGAGCGCCTGACCGCGACCGTTTAATGGTCTTTTGACAGCAATTCAGTAAGAGACTCGTCACCTCGGTTCCTTCCTGGGGCGGATTGCTGCACTGATTCACGTTGATGGGGTGAACCTTCGCCGACGTCATTGGTAGATCAGTGCGGGTGATGCAAGGTAGAGTGTGCCTTCGCTTTTCTGTCGGGCGACGTTATCAATCAGAAAAAGCGTGTCCCAGCGAATCGGGAAGTGCATCACGTCATCGTTGGCTCCGCCCCAGTGGCCGGCGGGCGCGTTGAAATCAAACTCGACGTAGCGCCAGCCGGCCCAGGCAATCGCGGCAGCCGTGGGCTGGAACGTCTGCCCGGTCGCATCCACGATGCGCAAGCGCGGGCTGGCATTCCGGCCATCGCCGTAAACCCAAATTCCAAACCCAACTGGTTTGCCGGCGATCTCGCGAGCTTTGCCCTCCGGCGGAACGATGCGGAAAAACTTCCAGCCTTCATCGCATTGGTAGTTCACTTTCACTGCCTGCGAACTGAGTCCGGAAAACGGTTCCGGCGCGGGCGAAACGGCGATGGATTGTTGCGAAACAACTTTGGCGTCGCCGTCCGAAACGATCCGGCTGGCGGACAACATCGCGTCAGGCAGAAGACGGAATCGGCGCGGCGTCAGTTCCAGCATCACGGCACCTTCACTTTCGAGGCGCAGGCCGGCCACGATTTCGGAGGTGGTCGAGGGGGCGGACACGACATGCAGGAGTTGCGAGGTTTCGCCAGGTTTCAGTTTGATACTGAGTTTTGCTGAGTTGTTGAGACTGGCCGTTTGCGTCAGATGGAGTGTGCCGTTGAAAGACGCATCGCTTTGGTTTTCGATTTGGACCGCGAGAGTTTTATCGCTCGCGAGACCGAGCCTTGCGTGTAAGGGCCACGCCGCCGGTGCGGACCGAAGCAACGGATTGGATTTCCGCACGATGAGATACTGGGGTGCGAGAGTAGGTGTGAACGCGAGCCCATTTTCGTTTGCGAGGATGGTTTTGCCACGCTCGCCCGTGTGGTTGATGATTTCAAACTCGCCCGGGCTCGAACGGATTCGCACCGGCTGCGGTGTGGGCGAAGTCGTCCAGACCGCCAGCCGCAACCGGTCACCCTTGTGGAACAACAGCGCGTAATCGTCCGGGTTGCCGAGCGCGAGGCGTTTGGTGAATTGAAAACCTTGCAGAACGGAGGTCAATGTTTTCGCCGCGAGGTAGGCGGGTTTCGGTTGGTAAACGGGCGAGCCGCCGGCGTGATATGCGTTGGCCACCGTGCCGAAATGATGCTCCGGCTCCTGCGGATCGGTGCCGTCCTCGTGCCAGTCATACCAGATTGAGAGCGGAATTTGGTTGGCGAGATTCACGAGCCACTGGCGCGCGAGCATCTGGCCTTGGGCGGCAGCATCAAAATTTTGCCACGCGCTGGAGTAACCCCATTCGCCGGAAATGATCGGTATGGACTTGCCCTTCGGTGCATAGCGCGCGATCAACCCACGCAGCTTTTGGTAGTCGGCCTCGGCACTTTCCGGAGCCGACTGCCGATAGGGATGGACGGACACGGCGTCCCACCAATCCAGCAGGCCGGCCTTGAAGCAGCTTTCGAGGAATTGCAGGTCCACGCCCGAGGTAGCCGGGCCGATGACGGCTTCGCCTGGCGCAGCAGCATGAATTGCCTTCGCGGCGGCAAGCGCGAGTGCGGCGTAATCAGCCACGTTCGGCTTCGGCTTCCAGAAGCCGATGTTTGGTTCGTTCCAAATTTCCCAGAGGATGCCATGGCCATTGAAATGCACCGCCGCCGCCGCCGCCCAGCGCGAGAATGCGCGCCGACCCGCTTCCGTGGCAACAGCGCTATCCGCTTCGTAAAGGGAGTTGCCGTAGTCGAGGATGAACAGCGCGCGCAATTTTTTAGTTTCGAGCGAGGCGAGCAACCGGTCGTAGGCTGAGAAATCATATTCCCCTGGCCGTTTCTCCGTTCCACCCCAGGAGAAATCCATGCGCACCCAATGGAAACCGGCGGCTGCGAGCATTTCCAATTCGCCCGGTCGCGCGTCGGTGAAGTGGATGTTGACGCCCAGCCCGTCCGGCACGACCGCAGCAGGCAACGAGGTTTGTGGTGGTGCGGCGAAGGCGGGCCAGGCCAGGGTGATCGCGCACAAACAGGCGCAGATTTGCTTCATGCTCCCGGTATAGCCGACTTTGCCGGCGAAGGAAGTCATTTTTGATGGGTGCCAACCGCTGGCGAGCAGCTTGAATTCTCCCCCCGACATGGCGGCGTTCTGGACCGAGCGCCAATCTCCGATATCGCGCGTTGGTTGGAAAAGCAGATGGGCAGGGTCGGCGGCCTGCGCTCCGGGACGTGCGCGGCAAATAGGACAATTGCTTTTTGGAGATGACTGGCGCATTTTCATGGCGCATGAGCACACGCCTCGACATCAAGAAAACCTACAAGCTCTATATCGGCGGGAAGTTTCCGCGCAGCGAGAGCGGTCGCTACCTGCCGGCACACTCTTCCAAAGGCGAGCACCTCGATAATTTCGCCCACGCCTCGCGCAAGGATTTCCGCGACGCCGTCGTTGCCGCGCGCGCCGCGACCGGCGGCTGGGGCAAGGCCACGGCTTACAATCGGGGACAGATTCTTTATCGCGCCGCCGAGATGCTGCAAAACCGCGCGGGCGAATTGGTCAATGAGATCGCTCGTTCGACCGCTGTTAACGCGGCGAAGGCGAAACGCGAAGTGACGCTGGCGATTGACCGGCTGGTGTATTTCGCCGGCTGGACGGACAAATACCCACAGGTGTTCGGCAGCGTGAATCCCGTGGCGTCGTCGCACTTCAATTTCACCACGCCCGAACCGACCGGCGTGGTGGTCGTGCTCGCGCCGGATGAACCGTCGTTGCTCGCGCTCGTGTCGCTCGTCGCGCCGGCGATCTTGAGCGGCAACACGGCGATCGTGGTCGCGTCCGAAAAATTTCCGCTGCCCGCCGCGACCTTCGCCGAAATTCTGGCGACGAGCGATCTGCCCGGCGGCGTGGTGAACATCCTCACCGGCAAACGCGCCGAACTCGTGCCGCACATCGCCTCGCACATGGACGTGAATGCCATTGTGGACGGGGCAGGGGATGCCGAGTTGAGCGCCAAGCTGCAAGCCGGCGTGGCCATCAACCTCAAGCGCTACGCGAATCACGCCGCCACCGACTGGTTCTCCGCCAAAGTTGAAGACCCGTATTGGATTCTCGACACCGTCGAATTCAAAACCGCGTGGCATCCCATCGGCATTTAATTTTCCACTCATTGATTCATGTTGCTCCCGACTGTTCCCGCTGACCTGGCTCGTTTCATTGATCACACTTTGCTCGTGGCGGATGCCACCGCTGCCGACATTGAGAAGCTCTGCGCCGAGGCGCGCGAACACCGATTTTTCGGCGTCTGCGTCAATGGCTGCTGGGTCGCGACGGCATATCATCTGTTGGAGGACACCGAGGTGAAGGTCGTGGGCGTGGCCGGTTTTCCGCTCGGGGCGATGACTTCCGATGCCAAACGCTTCGAGGTCGAGGCGGCGGTGGATGACGGCGCGCATGAAGTCGAAGTCGTGCTGAATCACGCGCGGCTTAAGATGGGCGATGACAGATTTGTTCTGCGCGAAATCATTGACGTGGTCGAATCCGCCGATGAACACACGGTCAAAATCATTTTGGAACCGAGCCTGCTGACGGATGCGGAAAAAATCCGCGCGGCGCACCTCATCGTCGAGAGCGGCGCGCAGTTTTTGCAAATCGCCACGGGTTTTGATGCCAGCAGCGCCACAATCGCCGATGTGAAGTTGCTGCGCCAAACCGTCGGCCCGGTCTTTGGAATCAAAGCGGCTGGCGGCATCAACGACTGGTCGGCGGCGCGGGCGATGCTTGAGGCGGGCGCGACTCGGCTGGGCATTGCGAACGGCATCGCAATTGTGCAAAGTTAAAAACGCAACGAAGCAATATGCAACGAGGCATTGGCGTCATTTGTCTGATTGTCGGCGTGCTGCTGATCGTCAAGGGCCACGACGTGGCGACTTCCGTCGCGTCGCAGTTCAAACAGATTTTCGTCGGCGCACCCGTGGACAAAGCCATGCAACTTTATTTGGGTGGCACTTGCCTGGGATTGTTTGGACTGTTCCTGATTTTCTGGAAAGGGAAGTAAACTCAGTCCACCGCTGTTGGCACGCCTTCGAAGCCGTTCGCTGGAAACCAAATCACCAGGCACACAGCGAGCGGCCTCGCGGTCCTGATCGGCTTATCAGCGGTCCGTGCTGCTGAACCACGACCGGAGATTTGTTTCCAAATTTATTTCGGTTTCCGGCCACCTTCGGCAGCCTATGGATGAACATGAATGAGCGGCAATCCGATTTCGAGTGGTTACAGCAATTTGCCCGGGCCGGAAACCAAAATGCCTTCCGCGACCTGGTTCGGCGGCACATTGATCTGGTCTTTGCCACCGCGCTGCACAAAGTCGGCGACGCCGGCGGGGCTGAGGAAATATCCCAAAATGTCTTCAGCGTGCTGGCCCGCAAAGCCTGGCAGTTTGCGCCGGATGATTCCCTTCCCGCGTGGCTCCACAAAACCTCCTTGCTGGAATCGAAGCAATGGCTGCGCGGGACCCTGCGCCGCCGCCGGCGCGAGCAAGCCGCCGCTGAACTGGGCACGACCATGAAAACTCCCGAGGAACAAACCGCCTTTAACGCCTTGGTGCCGCTGCTGGACGAAGCCTTGCTGTCGCTGCGCGAGAAGGATCGCGCGGCCCTGCTGCTGCGATTTTATGAAAAGCAACCGTTGGGCGAGGTCGGGGCGTCGTTGGGCGTGAGCGAAGACACGGCGCAAAAACGCGTCCAGACGGCGTTGGAAAAGCTCTCGCAATTTTTCCAGCGGCGCGGTTACAAAACGGCCACGGTGGCAGCGGCAACGGCGGCCATGCAGCACACGGCGGCGACGGCGTCCGCTGCCACGCTTTCGCTGGTGGCGAATGCGGCCATCAAGTCCGCGCCACCGGCACTGGCGGGTTTGAGTGCATTACTGGCGCGGTTCGTGACGCTGACGAAAGCTCAGACGGCCGTAGTGTGTTTGGTCACAGTCCTGGCACCGGTGTTGTGGGAATGGAACGATCAGCGCCATGCGAATGCGGCGCTGGCGCAGGTGAAAACGCGTTTGAGGGAAACTCAAAATGAAATTGAGATGGTGCAAACGGAGCGGCAGCGCTTGGAAATATTGTCGCAGCGCTTGGACGATTCTTTGACTCACGCCCGCATGACGGTGGATCAGCGCGCCGAGATGGAGCGCCAGTTTGCGGCCTGGAAACAGCGGACGCGCGCCCGGTTACTGGCATCGGATTATCAGTGGCCGGATGACTTGCCGTTCGTGCGGATTCCCAAGGCGATTGTGCCGCAGTTGAGGGTTCGCCATCCGATTCGCGAGCCGGGGCTGATCAAACAGGAAGCATGTGAGTTGCTGGGTTTGAGTCCCGCAGGACGCGAGCAGATGGAGGCGGCATTGCAAAAACATTTCGCGGCGATGGACAACTTGATGGAGCAGCATCTTTACGAAACCAACCGTCTCGATCACACCCCACCGTCCGCTGGCGCGTTGGCGAGCCAGGTCTGGGGGTTGTCGCCGCTTGGAGACGAAGTGAAGCTGCATTCGGATGAATTATTGGCGTCCCTAAAAACTGCTCTCGGCAGTGAACGCTGGCCGTTTTTCGAGGAGGCATTAAGGTCACCAGGAACTGAGTCATTGCGGCAGACGCTTGATTTGGACGCGGGCGAACGCGGCCAACAGTTGACCGTGTGGATTGAAGAACGCAACGCTCAACTGTTGGTGGGTTATGGCTGGTGTTCTGACCAAGGTTCGGCCTTCAGTTCAGGTGGCCTGGCCTTGAGCCGGTTCAGTGAGGACGCGCAATTTCCGGAAGGCATGACCCGCGAGCACTATCTTGGCTTCGAGCAACTGCCCGCCGCACTCACGGAGCCGGCAATGGCGTGGTTGCGACAACAAGCCGCAACCCGGCTCCCAATGAAAGGCGGACGATGAAACGCGCGCTGCTGGCAATTTTTATTTTGGCGGCGGGGGTGTTTTGCTTTTGTATGCTCCGCAAATCCAATGCGGACATACGTCAGCGGGCCGTTGCGCAACAGGTCGCGTGGCAGGCGCAGACGAACGAACTCACGCGGCTGAATTTTGAGCAGGTGCAACTGCATGAGCGGACGGCGGAATTCAAAAAACAGCTTGCGGCGTTGCCCATCCTGTCGTCGCGAGATCAACTGATGGAAAAAGTTCTTTCGCGCGATGGCCTCAAAAATCTTTCGGCCGCTGACTGCGAAAAGTTGCTGGCCGAGCTGGATTGTAATTGGAACGCCACCGGCGACTATCTCATCGTCAGCAAAAGATCGCTGGACGGCATTGAATACGACGCCATGAAAGGAATCCAGCTCACCGCCGCCGCGCGGGAAACGTTGGCGATCACGCCGGCTGAGCAAGCGGCGATTGAGGACATGACCAGACAATTGGGGGAAGCCCAGTCTGAATGGGCCAAAGCTCATGTGCAGCGCACCGAACCCAGCGGCAACATGCTCGCGAAATACTCGCTGCCCGTGGACGCCGAATTTTCCAACGCCCAACTGGCGGCCTACACGAACGGCATCGCCAGCGCGTTGGGCGAGAAGCGTGCTGCGTGGTTGCAAAATCATTCGCTGGATTGGATGCAGGCGATGGGCTTGTTCAGCACGCCGAACCTTTCAGGTATTCCCGCCGAAATGCTGGCCCAAATGCCAGCTTCCATGCTCGAACCCAAGCCAACGACGATGAAGCTTTCACGAAATCAATCCGGCGATGCGACGCAAATCAATTTAGAACTAGAACAAGCGGGCAACAGCATGACGACCACCATTAGTCCTTGGCAGCCGTTCCCCGAAGCGTTCCGCGCCATTTTTCCCGGCGGCTGGAGGGACGTGGCCGAACGCGAAGGATTTAAGCTGCCGCAGGCGTTTGAGAAAAATTAGACGGCAATGTCCGGCGAATTTTTCCCGCCGTTCACCAAAAACAACACGGCCATACGGACGGCGAGTCCGTTCGTGACCTGTTGCAAGATCACCGAGCGTTCGCAGTCCGCAATCTCGCTGTCAATCTCCACACCGCGATTGATCGGGCCGGGGTGCATGATGAGCGCGTCGGGTTTGGTTTTGGCAAGCCGCGCTTTGTTGAGGCCGAAAAGACTGGTGTATTCGCCGATGCTCGGAAACATCGTCTTGCGCTGGCGTTCGTGCTGGATGCGCAGCAGATGAATGATATCGGCCTCGCGTAGCGCCTCGTCCACATCATGCGTCACGCGGCAGCCCATCTGCTCAAACGTCTTCGGCACCAGCGTGGAGGGTCCGCAGAGCGTCACCTTGGCACCGAGCTTCGTGAGCGCCCAGATGTTCGAGCGCGCGACACGGCTGTAAAGAATGTCGCCGAGAATGGTGACGTTCAGCCCGGCGATTTTCCCTTTGCGCTCGCGGATCGTAAACGCGTCGAGCAACGCCTGCGAGGGATGCTCATGCGCGCCATCGCCGGCGTTGATGATGCTGGCGTTCACCACGCGCGAAAGGAAATGCGGCGCACCGGACGCGCTGTGGCGGATGACGATGAAATCCGCGTTGAGTGCCTCGAGGTTTTTGGCAGTGTCCTTGAGCGTCTCGCCTTTTTTGAACGAGGACGCCTCGGTGGAAAAATTAATGACGTCCGCACTCAGGCGCTGCTCCGCCAGCTCGAAGCTGATGCGCGTCCGCGTGGACGGCTCGACGAACAAGTTGATGACGGTCTTGCCGCGCAGCGCCGGAACTTTTTTGATGGCGCGCTCGCCGACGGCCTTGAAGCCGCGCGCGGTGTCGAGCACGGTAAGAATTTCCTCCGCCGTGAGCGATTCGATGTCGAGCAGATGTTTGCGGTTCCAGCTCATTTTTTTCCAAGGATGACTTCATCCGTTGCGTGGTTGTCTTCGGTTAGTTGAACAAAAACTTTTTCGTTGGCGCGCGTCGGCAAATTCTTGCCCACGAAATCCGCCTTGATCGGCAGTTCGCGATGACCGCGGTCCACCAGCACGGCGAGCTGGATATATTTGGGCCGGCCAAAATCGTTCAGTGCATCCATCGCGGCGCGCGTGGTGCGGCCGGTGAATAACACATCGTCCACGAGCACGACCACTTTGCCGTTCACGTCAAAAGGCACGACCGTCGGATGCACGGTCGGCGCGGCGCGATGATCCAGGTCGTCACGATGCATCGAAACGTCCAATGAGCCGACATGGACGGGGTGCTTCCAGATCTCCGTCAAAATTTTTCCGAGGCGGAACGCCAAATGATCGCCCACGGCCGGAATGCCGACGAGCGCGACCTCGGTGCCGTTCACGTTGCGCTCGGCGATTTCGTGGGCGATGCGCGTGAGCGCGCGCTGGATGGCGGCCGCGTTGAGGATGACCGAAGTATCAGGCATAAAAAATCGCAAACCGACTCCGGTGGCCGGAGCTGATTCGCGTGGTGTTTTTGGTTTTCATTTTTCCTTCGCCGCCTCGCGGGGCTGCGTTAAAGGAGCGGTTGGGTTAGTTCGCGGCGTTGGCGTGGCGGTTTTTGCGCCAGGTGGAGCGGTATTTGATGATCCAGTCCGTCAGCGCCTGCTCGAAGCCAATGTCGCGTCCGGCCTTTTCCGACTCGATCCACTTGTGCTTGAGGATTTCCTCGCGCTCGGCTTGAAACTCGCGATAGAGCGAGGAGTTTTTGAGCAGATCAGCCGATGATGAATCTTTTGCAGGATTGGACATAAAACAAAATTTGTTGTTACGGCCACGTTAAATCTTCAGGCCCCAGCCTGCAACCTAAAATCATGTCGCCAATTTATGCCACACGAATCCCGCCAGTCTGCCGTTGCCAACGCGCGCGACTTTGGTAAGGATTCGCCGGGCCCGGCCGGTTGTTTCATTTCTGTTTTTCGGCGGGCACCAGCAGCGGTTCCAGAACTTTGGCGAAAATTTCGGTCTGCCGCATGAAGCCGAGGTCGTTCGGGTGCGAGCCATCCGTGCTGCCTTCGCCGTCGTCGCCGAGCAGATGCTCGCCAGGGATGTAAAAAAGATTTTTCACGCCGTCTTTTTGCAGACCGGCATAGGCGGCTTTTAATTCGGCGCGGTCTTTCAGGTGATACCATTCCATGCGGCCGGCGATGAGGAAGGAATCCTGCAGGGTGCGGTCTTCGACGAGGACAATCGGCACGTCGGGATGCGCCGCCCGGAGTGTTTTCACGAACGGCTCGACGCGCTCCTTGATTTCGCTGGCCACCATGTTCGGCAGGCAATCGAGGACGTAAACGGACGGATCCAGTTCCGCGAGCAGTGCGGCCATTTCGGGTTCCATTTTGCCGTTGCCGGAAAAGCCGAGGTTGATGACTGGCCAGTTGAATTTGCGCTGAAGCATCGCGCTGTGAACCATGCCGGGGCGCGAGGCCGACGCCCCCTGCAAAATGGAGGTGCCGTAAAAAACCATCGGCTTGCGTTCGCCGGCACCCCAGGCGGGCGCCTTTTCGATGACGTTGGTGGGGGCAATGCCCAGTTCGACAAACTTCGTTCCGTTGTAGAGCGGCAGATACAACAGATATTCACGTTTGCCGGGCCGGAGATTCTCCACGAGCTTCACCGCATTCGACTGGGCGCTGGGCTGGCCGACCGCGAGCCAGCGCCAGCCGGTTTCGGTTTTGACATACAAATCCAATCCGCTTTTGCCGATGGCGGTCATGTTCGGCAGATACAACCACGACTCGGTCAAGGCCCAGCGGGCGCGGATCGTGGTCGCGTCGGTGACGAACCGCACGCACATGCCGGCGGAGTTGCGCGCCAAATCCCAGACCGGCTGGCGCACGACACCTTCGGCCTTGGCGGGCAGGCGGTCGTAAAAACTCTGCGTGTTGGTCCAGCCCCGGCCTTCCACGCCGAATTGGCGGATGTCGGACCAGACAATTTTTTCGGGTGCCGCATTTGACATGGCTTGGGCCAGGACGGGAAGGGCTGTCCCCGCCGACAGCAGTGCCGACGCCGTCAGGATGGGGGCAAATCCGAGCTTGGAAATAAGGTGGAGCATCGTCGGAGTGATTGGTTGCGGGCAACTTGCCTGAAACCGAGTGCGGTGGCTTGTCATTACTTTACGGGACATTACGGCGGCCGGCTCATGGACTAGATTAGCTGAGATCCAATTCAGCGAATTTGCCAAAAACATGACCATGTTAGCTCCAGTCCGTATTAAAAATTTTCACATCCGAACGCCGGCGTTGCACCTCTGCTGGCCGACTGGCTTGGTGGTGCTGGTCGGCATTGTGCTGGTTACCGGCTGTGGCAAAGGCAAACAAACTACCCCGGCCGCCGCGCCGTCGCCGGAGAGCGTCAATCAGGCGGCAGCGGATCATATGCCGGTTCCGTCAGCGGTGCCGCCCGCGAAGCCCGCCGTGATCGCCGCGCCCAATGGCGAACCCGATTTGGTGGAACTGAACCGCAGCCTGCTGCGCTGGATTTTGGCCAACCGGCGCCGACCGGCGAACTTCGAGGATTTTGCCGCGACGGCAGGCGTGGTCATTCCGCCAGCACCAGCGGGCAAAAAATATGTCATCGGCAAAGACATGCATGTGCAACTAGTCAAAAAATAACCCGCCGCCGCCCATGAATCTTAGCGCCTTGAATAGAGCTTCCGCCGGCCGCGGTCGCGGTTTCACCTTGATTGAACTGCTGGTCGTCATTGCCATCATCGCCATCTTGGCGGCGATGCTGCTGCCGGCGCTGGCCAGCGCCAAAGCCCGGGCGCTGCGCATGCAGTGCGCTTCCGACATGCGCCAGCTTGGCTTGGGCATGAATTTATTTGCGGTGGATCATGGCGACATGCTGCCGCCGGCGGGCTGGGAATCGGCGGATGATAAGATCCAAATTTCCTGGGATAGTTGGATCAACAAATACATTGGCGGCAATGCAGCGGAGCAGGATTTAAGCGTGGGGGCCTTCCTGATCGGTGGCGCGCCGAAGACGCTGGTTTGTCCGGCGGACACCTTCCCCAAGGTCGAGTGGATGGGCGGGAGCAATCCCTATCTGGCCATGCGCTCTTATGCCATGGCGGGCGTTGGCCCGAACTGGCAAGCCGATTATCAAGTTCCTTGTTCACCCGGGGCCATGTCGTTGCCGGATCTGAACAAGGCCGGGCGCATGAGCGTTGGTATTTATTGGCGCGACAGCGGTTCCGCGACCCAGCCGAACTGGGAGGCGCGCGGTTACAAGTCCACCGTGGTGCGCGACCCGGCGGGAACCATCCTGTTGGTGGAGCAGACCAGCGGTCAGCAATGTGCCGGCAACACTTGGACGTGCATTTGCAACGGGCCGAGAGCCAGTGGTTCCGAACTCTACCAAATCGACACTTCCGCCACGAAGCAAGACCCCGCTTCCAATTCCAGCATGGATCAAGGCGCGCTCCTGTATAAAGCGCACAAGAGTCGGTTCAACTATGTGTTTAACGACAACCACGTCGAAACCCTCCGGCAGGAGCAAACCATTGGTGCCGGCACCCTCACCGCGCCCAAAGGAATGTGGACGGTGGCCCAAGGTGATTAGCCCCATTTTTCCTGCCAATTAGATGCCTTTACCTCATGTCCCCACTTTTGACTACATGCACGCGCCGGAACTTCTGCTACCTTTCTTTTGAAACCAGCGTTAGCCCAATGTGCCATCAAGCCTTGCTTTCCCCGATTGCCATCAGCCATTCAGATGATGGCCACGGCGATGCTCTTTTTCCCTGACCACCAAAACCAAGTCCACTTAACCCCCCATAAAGTATGATAAACATGACAAAAATACAGCGTTGGTTCCCTTCGTTGATAACCGCCGTGGCGCTGGCCGGAACCGCCAGCTTGTGCCCGGCGCAATCCTTGATCAGCTACACCTTTGACAGCGGTGTCCAAGGCTTCGGACCGAATGGGGCCGCCCCAGTGGATTGGAATTCCACCAACGGCCTCGGCGGCGGCGGCTGTCTCCAACTGACGATTGATGGCACCACTTTCACCGAGGCGGATCCGACCGTGGATGTGGCCGTCAACACGGCGCAGTATCTAAGCGTGAGCTTTGATTTGATGATTGATCCGACTTCCGGCACAAGCGGCAGTGGGAATTACGGCAACCTCCAGGCGGTGTTGCGCGATTCGGGTTGGAGTTGGGACAGCATGTGGTATGGCGGGGTGGACAGCTCTTTTGTAGGCACCTACAAACATGTGACGTTCGTCCTGCAACGTGTCAGCGGCGTTTACAAAACCCAGGCGCATCTGCAAATACAACTTTCACCCTCGGGCAACTCTACTCCCATCATCGCCTATATTGACAACATCAAAATCAATCCGCTGCCGAATCCCTGGGTGCTCGACGCCTTTACCAGCGACACCTCGTCGAGTTATTCCCAGGAGGGCTGGACGGGAATTTCCTCAACCAGTTCGTTGAATGCTTCTCAAGATGCCGGCGGCGGTCTGACTCCGGCCGGCGCGTTGCAGATGGATGTTGCCTTTCCCGTGGCCGCCCAGTGGGCCGCTTGGGGGCAGTCCTGGGTGCTGAAGCAAGTCTCAATGGATCCCAGCCGTTACACCTTTTTTGAATGTGATGTCAAGGTGGATGCCGCCAATTCCACACCGTTCAGTGATGGTTCGTATGGCCCGCTGAAAATTAGTGTTCGAGACGGCTCTTGGAGTAATCATGATATCAACTCCATAACTATGGACTCGTCCTACACCAGTTGGCAGCACGTCAAGCTACCCTTGCCCACGGGTCTGACCTCCTCTGTCGGTTTTGATATCGAAGAATATGGCAATTACATGGGCCCCATCCGGCTCTATATGGACAATATCAAGCTGTCGAACCCGACCACTCTGCCGAAAGTTGGCGGGTTGGTGGCCGCCGGTCCCGCAGGCACAAAAATCACCTTGAATGGCCCCGGCAGCCAGTGGGATCGCGAATCCATCTGCGTTCCGGCCGGCACCGCGACCTCGGTCAATTACTCATGGGGCGGCCAGACGCCGGCCACCTATTCTTTTAGCATCACCAACTTCCCCACCCCGGCGGATGCACCCGGATTTGAGGGCCACATCTTCATCACCACCGGTGATAGTGGCTATGATGAAACGGCGGGATCACCCGACTGGAATGCGGCCAACCTCGCGGTCATCCGCGTGGAAAATGGCACGAACGGCGGGGTGGTCACTTCTTTTGAATGGAAGACGAATTTGCCCAATGCCAATCCCGACCATCTGGTTATCTGCAGACTGCCCAGCCTGACGAGCGCCAATGGAACCTGGGCATTGAACTTCAGCGACGACTCGCACGGCTCCATTGTCGGACCGAACGGGGCCGTCGTGACCAACTTCGTGCTGGATGCCGATATGATGAGCTATTTCACCGGCCCGAGCGCCTCGTTCGTCCAGGTGGGAGCTTTCAAAAATGACGGCCCGAATGCCGGCAAGAGTGACAACAAAGGTTTCATCCTGACGTCTGTCTTGATGACCAATGTTAACGGCACCCTGTTCGACGACGACTTCGCCACCGGGCTGACCAATAATTATGCGTGGCGCGTCACCAGTGCGTCGGCGATCACCTCGATCCCGCAAGGCACGGCCTACTGGCTCAAGTGGGGTTTGCCCGACATCGGCTTCACGCCCCAATCTACCGCCAGCCTGCCGGGCGGTTGGGATGATGCTGGCATCACCTACATTTACACGGATGCCACCGGCACCAACCGATTCGGGGCTGTGCCGGCCGTCAGCCTGCCGGTTGGCAACACCGCCTTCTTCCGCTTGATCAATACGAACACGCCGTGACCGAATAGGGCTCTTCTCCAAAACGGGCACTGGAATTTTCCGGTGCCCGTTTTTATTTTACCCGCATGAACCCGGTGGCAACCGGTGAAAAACTCTGGCCTGCCATCGGGGTGCGATTACGCACAACCGGTCAAGGCACCGACTACCGCCGCCGGTTTTTGGCAATGAGTTCGCAGCGCTGGTCCACGCAGAGCTTGGAACGCCGCGCGTCTGGAGGTGTGTTGGCGACATAATCCAACAATTTCTCCACCGTCGTCGTCGCGACGTGCGTGCGCGTGTCGGAGGAACCGTAGTAGATGAACACGTCGCCGTTCTTGCGCGCCACCCAGCCGTTGGCGAAAACGACGTTGGAGACATCGCCAACCCGCTCGTCATTTTCCGGACCCATAAAGTGTCCACCGGGAGCGGAGATTTGTTGCGAGGGATCTTTTAAGTCGCACAGAAAAACATAAAGCACATAGCGCATCCCCGCCGCCGTGTTGCGCACGCCATGCGCGAGATGCAGCCAGCCTTTTTCGGTTTTGATCGGTGCCGGGCCGAGGCCGTTCTTGCCTTCCTTGATTGAATGGTAAAAGCGCGGGTCAATAATGCTTTCGCTGTTCACTTCGGCTTTGGTGATGTCGTCCACGAGTCCCCAGCCGATGCCATCGCCTGAACCGGTGGCCGCAAAATCATTCATCGGGCGCGTGTAGAAGGCGTATTTGCCATTCACAAATTCCGGATGCAAGACACAGTTGCGCTGATGCAGCGCCGGCGTTTTCAAATCCGGTAGCCGTTCCCATTTCAACAAGTCTTTCGTGCGGGCGATGCCGCCGCGCGCGATCGCCGCCGACAAATCGCTCGGTTTGGAATCGTCATGCCGCTCCGCGCAAAACAGCCCGTAAATCCAGCCGTCCTCGTGGCGCACGAGCCGCATGTCATAAAGGTTGGTTTCCTTGTCTTCGAGTTCCGGCATGCGCACCGGGTAATCCCAGAATTGAAAATGATCCACGCCGTTCTGGCTCTCCGCGACGGCGAAAAACGACTTGCGGTCCCAGCCTTCGACGCGCGCCATCAGCACGATGTTTTTGCCCCACTCCATCGCGCCGACATTGAACACGCAGTTCACGCCGAGCCGGGTCATCAGGTGCGGATTGCTTGGGTGGTCGAAATCATAGCGCCACGTCAGCGGCGTGTGTTCGGCAGTGAGCACCGGATGCTCGTAGCGGTCGAAAATGCCGTTGCCATTTTTCTGCGGCCGGTTTTGGCGGCGAATCAGTCGGGCGTGCGTTTGCTGAAGCTGTTTTAGTTTCTTGGTAAAAGCGGATTGGTTCATAATTCGAATTGAGGTGGGTTTCAATTTTTCGGAAAAAGTTTTTCGAGGCGGCGCAGAATTTCCAGACACGCGCGCGTGGCGTGATAAGGCCCTTTCCATTCGCTGACCTTCGGCAACTGCGCGGCGGGTTGACCCTCGGGGTTGATGCGCCAGAACCACTCGCCGTGCACGCGGTCCACGAGATGTTGCCCGATGTAATTCCAGACTTGCTGCGCGGCGGTCGCAAATTTTTTGTCGCCTGAAAGCTCATAAGCATTGAGAAATCCCACCAGCGCCTCCGCCTGCGGCCAGCACTCGCGACCCGCATCAATGATCTGCCCGGCGCGTCCTTCGTAAGCCAGTCCGCCATCGGTGCCGATGCCTTCCCGGAGAGCCACCTCTGCGATCGCCATCGCGACGGGGCGGACGCGGCTCAACAGTTCGGCATCCGCCAATGCTTCCGCCGCCTCGCACAACAACCAACTGGCTTCGATGTCGTGTCCGAACGTGTAGGTGTCCGAGCGCACCTGCCATTGCTCGTTGAAAAAGTGGTGCAGATGCTTGGTGGGCGCGTCGAGGATGTGCTTCAGAAAAATCTCAAGCAACTCGCGCAACCGCTCCGCCACGCGCGGTTCGGCCCAGACATGATAGAGATTCGTGTAGGCTTCCAGCACATGGAGATGATTGTTCATGGACTTCTTTTCGGTCAGGTCCTTTTCGCTCAAGCGTGCGTCCGCGCCGGCCTCTGACCAGTCACGTTTGCAAACCTCAAGGTAGCCGCCAAATTTCGCGTCATGCGCGTGGCGCTCAATCAATTCAAACAACACCTTCGCCCGTTCCAAAGCCGTTGCGCTGCCAAAGGCGCGAAAATATTCCGTCAGTGCATAGATATAAAAAGCCTGGCCGTAGGTCTTTTTTGAATCGTCCAGGACCTGGCCTTTATCATCAAGTCGCCAGAACGCGCCGCCGTGGTTTGCATCCCAGAACTTGTTCATCACAAAATCAAACGCTCGGTCCGCCATCTCCGCATAGACGGGCAGTGGGCGAACACGGTGGGCGGCGGAGAATGCCCATAAAATCCGACTGTTTACGATGAGACCTTTGGGCTGCGAGCGGTCGGGTTTCAGGTCATTCGACAACCACGCCATCCAGCCGCCGTTTTCACGATCGAGCGCCGGGCCACACCAGAACGGCAGGTAGTGCTCGAACAAGTGGTTACTTACTTCGGTGATTGTTTTTTCCAAAGTGGTTTTCATTTGCGCCAATTCTGCTCAGTAACACCCCGCTTCAGCGGGGTGGTCAAGACAGCAACCACATGCCAGCCATTTCAACAGCTTGACCAGGCGGGAAAATCCGTTGAAACGGTTGGTGGTTGATGCCGCCAAGGTCACCAGGCTGAAGCCCGGGGTTGATGAAAAGGCATTGATCATTGCGACATCGCCGGATGGGAAATCTCCACGCGGCTGATCTGGGTTTCGCCGTTGAGTGCCAGCTTCAAATATTTTCCGCCGCGAATATTTTCCGCATAAAACTCCACCGGCTGCCAGTAGCCGTATTCGCCGGCACCGTGAAAGAATGCGTTCTTTGACGCGGTGACCGCGTGAAAATTCTGGCCGTCGTCGGATACGGAAAACTGCACGTCGCTGGCGGTTTTCGGGAAAAATGCGAACACGCGGAAACGTTGCACGGCGTTCGGCAGCGCGTAAACCAGCGTGTCACCCGCATGGCCGGCGGCGCGATGCGCGTCCTCCCGGGCGGAACGGCAATCGCGATCGGCAATTTTCCAGGCCCCGGTCCGGGTCTGGGTTTTGGAGAAGTCCGCGAGTTCATCCACCAGCGTTGCCGTTTCCATCCTGACCGGACCAACGAGGTTGGATGGCTCGGAAACGCCGGCGTCATTTCTGGCGCGGACGCGATAAAACCACTGGCCCGCCGGCACCGTTTCGTCGCCGAACTGTGGACGATACTGCGTGAAAGCTTCATCCACATGCGGGGCAATAATTTGCCAGTCGCCATTCATTTTGGCGGCGCGTTCGACTTGGTAGCCCGTAGCGCCGACGGAGCCTTGCCACGAAATGGCGGCGGCATCGGCAATCGGCAACAAGTGCGGCGGGGTGGAAATCGCCGCCGGTGGCAGCGGTATTCCGCGAATGGCAAACGCATTCGAGCGGACAAGATTCAGCAATTTAGCTTCTTCATAAGGTTCGCCCAGCACTGAACCGGGCCAGTGAAACGCCTTGTAAAGATTGCCGCCGCTTGGTTCGCTGTGCCAATAGAAACCGCCGTCGCGATTGCGAAAGCGCAGGCTCCAGAGCAGGCCACCCGCGGCGCCGCTTTCCCGCACTGCGGCCATCGCGTCGGTCATTTGCGCGGTGTTGAAAAAGCCAAATTCGCCGACAATATAAGGTTTCTTGCCGCGTGCCTGTTGGGCATTGGCGCGGATGACTTCGACCAGGGATTTTTGCTGGCCGGGATAATGATGCGTCGTGACGATGTCCACGTCCGGCAGCGCCAGCGATTCCGCGCGCAGCACGGCGGCGTTGAAGCCATCCATCACGAGATGATTCGTGTCCAGCGATTTGATGTAGCGCGCCATCTCGCGCGTCCACGCGGCCGGCGACTCGATCTCGTTCCCGGTCTCCCAACACAACACCGCTTTGTCGTCCGTATAGCGAACGCCGGTGACCGTGTTGGTGCGCGTCAGAATGAATTTTATTGTCTGCTTGAAATCGGCGATGACTTGCGGGTCGATCCAGAAATCATCTTTGGCTTTGCCGCGAAAGCCGGCGTATTCGGCGCGCCCACCCATCCACGGCCAGTTGTCCACGAACGGAATGATGAGCCGGACGCCGGTGCGATTGGCGGTGGCGAGCACTTCATCCAGCGTGCGAAAGGCGGCTTCGTTGAACTGGCCCGGCGCGAGGACGTGGCGCGGTGTGCCAGGTGCGTCGTTGGTGCGCTGGACGCTGATGACGTAAGTGCGGGTCACGGTTCCGCCCATGGCCGCCACCGTGGCAAGCGCGTCATTGATCTCGAACGAATCCGGCAATCGCCACGGATTTTCCTCGGCGAACCGCACGTTGTCCTCGACGAGCAGCAGGTTGGGGACGTTCATCGAGAGGAAGCGAAATGGTTTTTCGCCGTCGAGCAACTGGCCGTCGCGCGCGGTGATGAAATGTTGCAGTCGCGGCTCGGCGGCACGCAAGCATGGGGCTAATGCGACCCATAGGACGGATGCTATTATGGCGAGTTGCATGGGTCCCAATACTCGCATATCAAGCTTTCTCCAGTTTGTCATACCAGTTGAACTTCAAGAACCCGGAGGTGATGGCGAGCACGGCGGCGATGCCGCCGGCCCACGACCATTCGCGCAGCACAAGGTAGATGGGCAGGGCGGTGAGGCACAGTTGCCACACGATGCCGACCACGACATTTATGGCGTCCTTGGTGAAGTCCGGGTTGGGACGGAAGGCAGGATTTTCCTGCTGGACTTTCGCGCGGATCGGGCCCCAGGCACCCCATGGATTCACGGTCTGGTAAAACTTTTTCAGCACAGCGTCGTCTTCCGGTTTGGTAAGCAACGTGCCAAGCAGGCAGCCGAGCACGGAACAGGCGAGGATGATGGGAAACAAATAAAGCGTATTGGCGACGTGGAGGCCCAGCAGCGGGGCAAGCGATGGCACAAACATCGCACTCAGCAAGCCGGCCATCATGCCCCAGAAATAGCCGTAGCCGTTGAAGCGCCACCAATACCATTTCAACACGTTGGCCATGACGTAACCGCCGTAGAGTCCGCCGACGATCCACATCATCACTTCGGTGATACTGGTCATGAACGCCCCGAACAGGATGCCGATCACCAGCACGCCGAGCGACGCAAGCCGGCTCCACTTGACCTGCGATTTCGGGGCCATGTTCGGATTGAAAAAACGTTTGTAGATGTCGTTCACGATGTAAGCCGGCGCGGCGTTCAGCGTGGCGGCGAAGTTGGACATGAGCGCGGCGAGCAGTCCGGCGAGCAGCAAGCCGACCACGCCGGTCGGAATGTAATCACGCAAAACGATTGGCAGAATCAGCTCGAAATCTGGCTTGGCCATCGAGCGCAAATCCGTCAGGCAAAACGCCAGTGCCAGCACGGTGATGCCGGTGATCATCAGGTAGCGCGGAAAATACAGCGCGAGGTTGACCATGCCGTTCATCAGGCAGGCCTCGCGCGGATTGCGCGTGGCGAGGATGCGCTGCATGTCGTAGTTCGGTGCCGGCCCGGCGAGACTCGCGAGCACGCCCTTGAAAAACATCAGGCCGAAAATAATGCCGAACATTTCATTGCCGTCCGATTTGATGGCGGCGTTCACCTGGTCCAAAATGCCGGTCCAATCCAAGTTAAGTTTCCAGCCGAAGAACGGATTCAGCCAGCCAGCGGGAATGGCTTTGTGAATCATGTCCGGCGACACTTTCCAAACGGCGATGAGGCCGATCGCCACCGAAGTCACCGTGAGGATCGTGAACTGCATGACCTCGGTGATGACCACGCTGACCATGCCGCCTTTGATGGCGTAAAGCGACGTCAGCCCCATGATGATCAGCGCGTAAGTGTTGGCGTCCGTGAACAAGCCGGAAGTGTTGCTCGTGAAATGCCACGGCAACATCACCGACGCAAATTTGCCGATGCCTTTGAACGCGTAGGCGAGAAAGGCGACGACGTTGACGAGCGCGAAAAACACCACGCTCAAGTGCGCCAGGTTTGCGCCGCGGTCGCGACCGAAGCGGGTTTGAATCCATTCCGCACCGGTCAGCACGTTCGAGCGCCGCAGCCATGCGCTCAGGAACATCATCAGGAAAATCTGGTTGAACACCGGCCAGAGAAACGGCAGCCAGACACTCTTCAGGCCATACACGAACAAGATATAAACCAGCCACATCGTGCCGCTGATGTCGAACATGCCGGACGCGTCGGAGATGCCGAGCAGATACCACGGCAGCGCCTTGCCGCCGAGAAAGTAAGAGTTCAAGTCCTTCGCGCCGCGCCGCGAAACCCAAAGGCCGATGAGGATGACCGTCACGAAGTAAATGACGATGATAGCCAGGTCGAGAGCGTGCAGTTTCATGGAATGAAATCAGGGTGTGGCCTTGCTGGTTTTTTTTCGAGGCGTATCTCCGTAGCGAATTTTGATGACAAGACCAGTTCCCGCGACGGTTCACGGACGAACTGCTTTACGAAAGCAGGACTATCGGACTGCCGGCGGCGTGTCTGTCAGCGCTTGTTTCACATAAACACCGAAGCGTGCCGTGGGTGTGTAGTTCCAGTCCGAAATCAACGTCGGCCCGGCGGCGGGATGAAGATCCCAAGCCGTCCAGGACCATTGGTGGTCGTGAAGCGCCTGCAGGACGCTCAACAGCCAGTTGTCCGCCGGAACCACGCGACTGGGGCCGGAGTTGCCGCCGAATTCAGACACAATCACCGGCAGCTTTGCCGACGCCCGCTCCATGCTGGCAATCCAGGTGGCGACGCTGTCGTGCTTGTTGTCGTAACAATGATTGGCGTAGATGACGCCGTGGCCATGCGGATCGGCGAGTTGGTGCCCGGCCAGAATGCCGGAGAAATCGTAAGCCCAATCCAGTCCGCCCGCGATCACCACATTTTTTGCCCCGGTGGCGCGCACGGTATCGAGCAGTTCCTGCATGCCGACCGCCTCGAAGGTGCGTGGCGTTCCGGCCCGCCGGCCATTCGGCTTATCGGTGATGCGTCCGCCGTGGAGCCAGACCTCCCAGGAAACATCATGCGGTTCATTATACAGATCGAACAGGACTGCGGGATGATTCGCATAGACCGGCGCAAAATCTTTCCAGAAGGCCACGCTATTCTGATCCGGCATCGAATGCTGGCCGATGTTGCCGCCCCACTCGTTGCAATCCGACCAGTGCAAATCCAGAATGATGTAGCATTTGTTCGTGGCGCAGGTGTCCACGATTTGACGCACCAGTTGGCGATAGGCCACGCCGCCGTCTTTCTGTTCCGGTGCCTTGCCGAACCAGCGGTCTTGCGACAGCGGCAGGCGGATGATGTTCACATGCCAGTCCTGAATGGCGTTGCTGATGGTGTTGAGAATATGGCCCTGGCCGTCGCTGGTCCATTCGAGGCTGGCCGTGTTGACGCCGCGCAGCAACACCAGTTTGCCTTGGCTGTTGAGAATTTTCGTCCCGACTACTTTGAGCGGAAGCGGCGCGTTGGGTTTTGGCGTTGGCAACGACGCGCAGCCGGTCAACAGCGTGACGAGCGCAAAAATTGCGGCGGCGATTTTCATCAGCGGGTCCCGGCGTTCAATGTGTGGCCCCCATCGGCAGATGCGCATACTTGGCCACGGCTTGGGCGCGGGAGCGGACATGGAGTTTTTCGTAGATGCGGCGGATGTAGGTGTTCACCGTTTGCACGCTGATCTTGAGTTGCTCGGCAATTTCCTTGTAAAGAAAGCCGCGCGCGAGGAGTTCGAGCACTTCGCGTTCGCGGCCGGAAAGTTCCACCGTTTCGCCGCCGGCGTTTTGCGTTTCGTTGCGGTAAAAATTCTGCACGACTTTGCGCGCAATCTGGCTGCTCATGGGCGAGCCGCCGGCGTGAACGTCTTTCAAGGCCTCCATCAGTTCCTGGCGGCGCGTTTGCTTCAACAAATAGCCGGAAGCGCCGGCGGACAGCGCATTGAAAATATGGTTGGCATCTTCATAAACCGTGACCATCACAAATTGCGTGTCGGGCAGGCGCGGTTTCAACTTGCGGACGCACTCGATGCCGTTCATGCCGGGCAGGTTGATGTCGAAGAGGACGACCGAAGGTTTATCATGCGGCAGTTTGGCGAGCGCGGTTTCGGCGTCGTCAAATTCGCCGACGCAGTGGAAGCCCTCGGTGTTGCGGATCCAGCCCGCGATGATTTCTCGCGCCGGCACGTCGTCTTCCACGATGGCTACTCCAATGCTCACACAATTTTTTTGCTTGGACATAGGTTAGGCTCGTGCGCCGGCAAAGTCTTGTCACGTTAATTGATGACACCTTTGGCGCGTTAACCATTTTTACGAGCCGCCGCCGGCACCGAAACCAAAAATTTTATTTCCGCGCCGGTGCCGGCCGTGCTGCGGAACTCGCAGCGGCCGCCGATTTTTTCCAGCCGCTGCTGCAGGTTTTTCAGGCCGTTGCCGCGGCCGGGACGGGTGGAAACGGCCGCCGGATCAAAGCCTTTGCCGTTGTCGCGCACGGCGAGATGAAAGCCGGCGGCATCCGTGGCGAGCGTCACGGAAACTTCGGTGGCCGCCGAATGTTTGACGACATTGTGCAATGCCTCCTTGAACGCGAGGAAAACATTGTGCCGCATTTCCGCCGTGATCGGCCAGTGCGGCAGATGCAGCGGCACATCAAGCCGGCAGCGGAGATTGAGCGAGACGAGATATTCCTGCGCAAAATTTCCGAGGTAGCTGGCGAGACTGTCCAGCGTGTCGTGCTGCGGGTTGACGGCCCAGACGATTTCATCCATGGAGCGGGTCAATTCGCGCGAGGTGCCATAAATGCGTTCGAGCTGGGCGGCGGCTTGCGCGGGATTTTCCAGTTCCCCATGCGCGGACTGGCTCAGGAGCGAGATGCGCGTGAGGTTGGCGCCGAGGTGGTCGTGGATGTCCCGGGCAATCCGCGTGCGCTCGCGTTCGAGCGACTGCTGGCGTTCGATGCGTTCCAGTTTGGTCCGCATCCGGCGGCGGGAGATGATCCAGACAATGCCCGCGACCGCCGCGAGGGCAGCGAATGTGCCGAGGTCGTTAAACCACCACGTCTGCCAGAAATGCGGGAGCACGATGAGCGCTTGAGACGCGCCGAGTTCGTTCCAAACGCCATCGCTGTTGCCGGCCCGGACGTGAAAGGTGAAATTGCCGGGCGGAATGTAGCTGTATTCGGCGACCCGTTTGTTGTTGGCCACGTCCATCCAGTCCTTGTCCCACCCTTCCAGCCAGTATTGGAACTGCATTTTTTCCGGCGCGACAAAACTCAGGCCGGTGTAGTGAAATTCAAACCGCTGCAGTCCCGGCGGGATTTTTAACGGCGATTTGCCATCAGCCTCCGGCTGCAATGTGCGCCCCCCGGCAACGATATTTTCGATGATGACAGGGGGGGCAAGCTGGTTGACCTTCGTGTCGTCGGGATTCACGATGACCAGTCCTTTGCTGGTCGAAAAAGCAATCCGCCCGTCCGCGAGCTTGCCGGCGGCGGGCTGCAATCCGCCCGAACAGGTGAGTGATTGCAAGCCGTCGCCCTTGCCGTAGGTGAGGCAATTGACCGCCGCCAGCCGGCCATCGGCGCAAGCGTCCAGCGCGTTTTGGGAAACGCGGAAAATGCCCCCATGCGAACTGATCCAGAAATTCCCGTGGTCATCCATCGCGATGGCGCAGATGAAATTATTCGGCAATCCCTGCGCCGTGGTGACCTTGGCCAGATGACCGTTCTTGAAGCGGTCGAGGCCGCTGCCGTAGCTGCCAATCCACAAGGCCCCGTCGGTGCCGAGCTGCAGGCATTGGATGTAATCGCTGGACAGCCCGTCGCGTTTGAGAAATTGGTCCAACTTGCCATGCTTCAAACGACCCAATCCGCCGCCGAGCATCCCGAACCAGATCGTGCCTTCGCCATCCTGCACGATGGTCCGCACATCCGGGGCTTTCAAACCACCCGCCTCGCCGAACCATTTCACCGCGCCGTTTTCGTAACGGATCAAGCCGCTCGCCGTGCCGATCCACGTCACACCTTCGGGCGTCTGCAATAGCGCGGGCATCGGGGCGTTGATGTTTTCTAACCCGGGCGGCACGACAAAGTGGTCGCCCTGCTGCCGGAACATCCCGCCGCCCCAGGTGCCCGCCCACATCCGGCCTTGCGCATCTTCGGAAACACACCAGACAAATAAATTGGAAAGCCCGGCGCTTTCGCGGAAATGGGTCCAGGCCCCGTCGAGAAAACGGTAGAGTCCCGCGCCTTCGCTGCCGACCCAGACCGCGCCATCCCGCGCCTGCGTCGTGGACAAAACCACACGCCCCTGCCAGTGGTCGGGCGCATCGAGCGATTCCACTTTGCCGGGCCGCAACGCCACCAAGCCTTCGCTGCCCGCGCCCACCCACAAAGTGCCTTCCCGATCTTCGTGCAGGCAGCGAATCCAGTCGTTCGGAAAACCATTGGCCTGGTTGAAGTGCAGCACCGTGCGGTTGGAGAACAGCAGATACAACCCGTCGCTCGAAGTGCCCAGCGCCAGCACGCCCGCCTTGGTTTCCAGCATGGCCACCACCTTGCCGGTGCAAGGATTCGTGCCGCGATTTTCCGTCATCGCGCGGCCATCCCATTTGGCCACCTGGCCATCGCTCACAATCCACAACCCGCCATTGCGGCTGGGGCAGATGCCCTGCACATAGTAGCCGACGCCGTTGACATCATTGGTGCTGGTCAGCATCGTCAGCCGCCCGTTTTCCACCGCCGCCAACTGGCCGCCGCTCGTGACCCACAATTTGCCCTGGCGATCCTGCGCCAACTGCGCCACGCCGTCGGTGTTCGGCAGCGCACACTTGGCCCCATCGCGGGCGCGCACCAAAGTTCCCTCCTCATTCAACATCCAGATGTCCCCGTCCGGGTCGGCACTGATGGCGGGAATTTTCCGCCGCACGCCCGTCTCATGCACCTCCAGCGACTCGAATTTGCCAGCGCGATACCGGGTCAGGTCGCCGCGCTCATGGCCGATCCACAGAGTGCCGTGCGCATCTTCAAACAAACTGGTCACCCGGTCACTCTGCAAACCGGGCGAACCCGCGCTGTTGAACACCACGAAGCGAACGCCGTCAAACCGCGCCAGCCCGCCGTAAGTGCCCAGCCAGAGATACCCGTCGCGCGTTTGGATCACCGCCGTCACCGCGTTGTCCGGCAGGCCGTCTTCAGTTTGCAACGAACGCGTAAAATAATTCGGCAACTTGGGTTCGTCCGCGAAGGCCGCCAGACAAAGGCAAAAAAGCCAACATGTGAATATGACGGGGCCGATCGGCCGCCACGCCGCACCCGGCGCAAACAAATGCACCGGCCAAGGTTTTGAAGCTGGCGGCTGGGTGGACACGACTGGATTCTGCCCGCCGCAAGCAACTGTGCAAGTCAAACCCGGAAGACGCTACGCGATGCGGGCGTTCCAGCGTTGAGCGCACCGGGCGCAGCCGAGACTAAATTCAAGGCGAATTCCAGCCGTTAAGCCGGCTGGTGTTTAACTCCGCTGATGGCTGCGCACTGGCTCCCCTTTGAAAAGTTCGCAAAGCACGCGGAGGCGATCAGAATGTCGGCCGCGCTAAACCAGGATGTTGCTGGCAGGCAGGCATTATTTCCCGATGGCCGTCAACGACCGCGCTACTTATTTTGGTCAGTGGCGATGGCGGGGCGGAAATATAACCGGCCGATTTCATTATTCTCGCATTTCATCAGTCAGCCGATTTCCCTCACTTCCCAAAATGCAACACCACGGTCGTAGGCGATCCGACTTTGACTTCTTTGCCTGAGTCCAGCGTTTTGCCGGAAACCAGGTCGGTTGACTGATTACATCCTAACGCCAATGGTAATGAGTAAATATTCTTATCGGTGGTGTTCAACCCAATCAAGTAATTGCCGTAACGCAGCCAGTAGAACGCCGCCTTTCAGCGTCGGGTCGTCTTGTTCCGCAGCCACCACGAGATTGCCAGCGTGCCCGCATCTCCCTTGCAGCGGTAAGTAAATAAGGAATCCTTTCGCGCGCACGTGCCTGAGGAGATTCCGGTGCTTCTATTTTCTTCGGTGGCGCTGCGGGCAGATAGGCGTCTCCCGGCTTGCGTCCGGACGGCGGTTGGTTAAAAGTGGGGTAAATAATCCCCCAATTATGAACGTCCATCATCTGGAACTCTTTTTTTACGTCGCCAAGCACGGCGGCATCATGCCGGCGGTGCGGAATATTCCGTATGGCATCCAGCAGCCGGCGGTGAGCGCGCAGGTGGGACAGCTTGAGGAATTTCTCGGCGTGACGCTGTTTCAGCGGCGGCCCTTCGCCCTCACGGCGGCAGGCGAAAAGCTGTTCGCGTTCATCACGCCGTTTTTTTCCAATCTCGACCAGGTTGCGGGCGAACTGCAGGGCGGTCAGGAGCGGCATTTCCGGCTGGGTGCCTCGACAATTGTGCTGCGCGACCACTTGCCGCAGTTGTTGTCAGGCGTGAAAAAGAAATTTCCCGGCGTGAAAGTGTCGTTGCGCGAGGGCTACGCCGCGCGACTGGGCGAATTGCTGGCCAAGGACGAGGTGGACCTGGTCATCACGCTGGTGGACCGCAAGCCGCCCGCCGGATTTCAGCTACAGGTTTTGGTGGAACTGCCGATGATCTTGTTAGTGCCCAAGGCGAGCAAACTAAAATCAGCGGAAGAACTCTGGCAGCGTGACAAAATCAATGAACCCTTGATTTGTCTGCCGGCGCACGAAATGTTGACGCGGATGTTTCAGGCAAAACTTGCCGAGCTGGAGACCGAATGGTTCCCGACGATTGAAGCCAGTTCGACTGATTTGATTGAAACCTATGTAGCAGGCGGGCTTGGCATCGGTCTTTCGGTGGCGGTGCCTGGGAAAAATTTGCCGGAGAATGTCAAGATGCTGCCATTAAAAGAATTTCCGCCGGTCTTAATCGGGGCCTTGTGGCGGGGGAAAACCACGCCACTGTTGGGCACATTTTTGGACATGGCCAGACAGCGGGCGGCGGAGATCACCAAAACCCGCGCCGTTTCGGGACAGGAACGACCAGAGTCCAGACACGCAGCGGTGATTTGAGAGTATTGTTTCGGAGAAATTCTATTGGCGCAGCAACTGCTGAACACGGAGAAGAAATTGCGGCTTGTATCAGTTATTAAACACGCTATAAAAAAAGCACATGGCCTTATCCCTGCCATTTATCAATATCGCCTCACGGAAGAAGCGCACCCAGATGATTTCAGTGGATCTGGGGAGCCGCACCACCAAAGCCGTGCTGCTCGAACGGCGGGGCGAGGTGCTGGCGCTCACGCGGTATGCGTTGCTGGACGCGCCCATCTTCGAAAAGAAAATTTCCCCGGAACTGCTGGGGGATCATCTGCGGTCCGTGGCGGAGGCCTTGGGCAACACCACCAAATTCATCACCATGTCCGTGGGGTTGGACGATGCGATGGTGCGGAAAGTGGAGCTGCCGATGATTCCGCTGGATGAAATGCGGCAGATTCTCAAGGTCAATCACAAGGGTTACCTGCAACAGGAACTGCCGAACCACGTTTTTGACTGCTACATCATCCCGCCCCGCCTGCAATCGCAGGCCGAAAAAAATGCCGAAGGTTTAAAGCCCGGCGGCAGTTCGCCCAAACTGAAGGTTTTGGCGGCGGCGGCCAAGCAGCAGTTGGTGAGTGATTTCATGGCCGCCACGCATGTGGCCGGCCTGGTGGCCGAGTGCATGGTGCCGGGACTGGTCGGCCCGATCAACACGTTCGAACAGGCGTTGCCGGAAATCTTCGCCAAGGAAACGGTGGCGCTGGTGGATATCGGTTTCAAACACACGTCCGTCACCATTTTGGATCGCGGCGAACTGGCGTTGAGCCGGGTGGTGAACATCGGTGGCGACAAGTTGACGCTGGGCTTGGCGGAGGCCATGAACATCAGTTACGCCGAGGCCGAGGGCATCAAGGTGGGCATGGCCCCGGAAGTGGAAGCCGCGTTGCAGATGCAAGTGATTCCGCTGGGCCGGGAGATTCGCGCCTCGCTGGACTTCTTCGAACATCAGATTGACCGGCCGGTGTCGCAGGTGTATGTGAGCGGCGGTTCGGCACGTTCGGAAATGATTTTGCAGATGCTGCATTCGGAAATGATGGTGGAATGCAAGACGTGGAACCCGACCGGCTTTTTGCAGCTCGCCCTGCCCGGCCAGCAGGCCGTGGAAGTGGATCATATCGGACCGCAATTGACCGTGGCCATTGGCGCGGCGTTATCAGCTTTTTAAACTATGCCCATTCGCATCAATTTATTGGCGGAGGCTCTGGCAGAAGAGGACTTGCGCCGGCGCGACCCGGTGAAACGCTCGATTTTATATGACGCTTTGCTGGTGGCCCTGTCGCTGGTGTGGTTCAGTTCCACCTGGCTGGAGTGCATGATTGAGAAACAGGGCCTGAGCCGGATTCAGACGGAGAAGCAGTCCCGGACCAATGATTACAGCCAGGTGCTGAACAATCAGAAAAAAATCGCGGAGGCCCAGAAACGGTTGGAAGCTCTGCAGCGACTGAGCGCCACCCGGTTTCTCCAAGGCAACCTGCTGAACGCGCTGCAACAAATTTATGTGCCCAACGTGCAGTTGATCCGGATGCGACTGGAGCAAACCTACACCGCGAAGGAAGGCAGCCCGGCGCAGACCAACAGCTACGGGATACTGATATCCGCCCGGCCCGGGACCGCCACGGAGCGCCTCATGCTGCTGTTGGACGCCAAGGATGTCAGTCCCAATCCTGGCGACCAAGTCAACCGCTATAAGGGCGCCCTGGCGGGCCAGGACTTTTTCAAAGCCAATTTGGAACCGACCAACGGCGTGAAATTATCCAATCTCTCGCCGCCGCAATCCTCCTTTGGCAGCAAGCCTTTTGTATTGTTAACCCTGGAATGCCGTTTTCCCGACAAAACCCGATGAGACGCCTGCCCCCAGCCAAACGCAACCAGTTGATCGTGGTGATCCTCGTGACCGCCGCGCTGATCAGCGCGGTTTATTTTCTGCTCATCCTGCCGCAGAACGAGGAGAACGCCCGACTCGCCCGGAACACGGGCACCGAGCAGGTGGAACTGGACAAGATCAAGGCCAGCATCAAGCAACGCGACGCGATGGAATCGTCGCTGCGGGAAATTTCCGACCAGTTGATCCGCGCCGAGGAAGATGTGGCCACCGGGGACGTTTATGTCTGGACTTACGACACGCTGCGCCGGTTCAAGTCCACGGTCGAAATCCCCAGCATCACCCAGCCCATCCTGAGCGACATGGATTTGATCCCCGGCTTTCCCTATAAGCAACTCAAAGTCACCCTCGTCGGCACGGCGTATTACCATGACCTGGGAAAATTCGTCGCCGATTTTGAAAACAATTTCCCGCACATGCGGCTGGTGAACCTGTCCATCGAACCCGCCAGCACCGCCGGCGGGGCGACGGAGAAACTGAATTTTCGCGTGGACGTCGTGGCCTTGGTCCGCCCCAACAGCTAAAACATCTTGAAAACACTTTTCAAAATCATTTTCGCGGTCGGCGCGGTGGTCCTGACCGGGGCGGCGACCGCCGGCGAGTCGCCCACCAATGCCCCGGCGAAATTGGTGGTGGCGCGCTCTGTCTTTGTCGTTCCCACCAGTGTCCGCGAGGGCCGCGACCCGTTTTTCCCCGAATCCACGCGGACCATTGAGGCGGCGGTGGCCACCACCAAGACGGTGGAAATCTCCGCTCTCACCATCAAGGGATTTTCCGGCTCACCCGGACATCGGCTGGTCATCCTCAACAATCACACGTTCGCCGTTGGTGACGAGGGCGACGTGCTGACCCCGACCGGCCGGGTGCATATCCGATGCACCGAAATTCGCCCGGACCTTGTCGCCGTTGAAATCAACGGCCGGCGGCATGAACTCCGCGTCAATATGCCTTGACGCCCGACCACCCCAGCAACGCCATGAACTCATCCCATTTTAAGCGCGGAACCAAACCCTCAACTACTCGAGCCATGAAACAAATCCTTCCCCTGATCCTGCTCGCCGGACTGGCCTGCCTGCCCGCCGCCTTGGCGCAACCGAACTCCGCCACGCCAGCGGTGGACTTGACCAACACCGCCGCGTCGGCCCTGATCACGACCAACGCCGTGGTGGGCACCGCCCCCGGCGCAGTCGTGCCGCCAGCCGCCGCCCCACCGGCCATCGTGACCCCGGCCGCCGCAGTCGAAACGGCGGTCAGCAATGCCGCGCCCGAAAT
Source organism: uncultured Verrucomicrobia subdivision 3 bacterium (assembly GCA_903850425.1). GTDB lineage: Bacteria > Verrucomicrobiota > Verrucomicrobiia > Limisphaerales > UBA11358 > UBA11358. The sequence goes on from CAINLR010000109.1 coordinate 86,808, forward strand.
CGCCACCAGCACCAATGGCGCGGCTTCGGCGGCTTCGCACATCCAGTTTTCGGACGTGCCCATCACCGCGGCCATTGAAAACCTCAGCCGGCTGGCGGGCATCAACTACATGCTGGATCCCAAAATCGGCTACGGCCTGCCCGACGCCACGGGCGCGCCGAAAGTGGAACCGCAATTGTCCATCCGCTGGGATAACATCAGCTATGAAAATGCGCTCCTCGCCCTGCTCGACAATTACGGACTCCAATTGATCCACGACAAAAAAACCGGCATTGACCGCATCACTCTTAAAGACCCGCTCGCCCCGCCGCCGCTCATCACCCGCGTGATCCAGTTGAAATATGCCAGTGTGTCAAACATGACCGAAGCCGTGCAGTCGGTGTTTACTGATCTCAAGCGCAGCAAAGTGCTACCCGACGCCCGCTCCAGCCAGTTGATCGTCGTCGCCACCGATCCGGAACAACTGTCCGTGGATACGCTCATCGCCCAATTGGACAAGCCCACGCGCGAGGTTTTGATTGAAACCCGGCTGGTGGAAGTGGACAGCAACCCGACCTCCAGCAAGGGCGTGGATTGGACGGGCACTCTCAAGGCCCAGAACGTCAGCTTCGGCAACGGTGTGCTGACCGGGACTTCGACCACCACCACGCCGGGAACAACGGCTGCGGGCACGGGCACGACCCCGGGCGGCGGCTATAGCACCTCGTCCAGTTCCGGTTCCAGCACGGTGAGTTCGCTCGTCACCTCCCTTGGCAATGGCGGCCTGAATCTCAATACCGCCAGCGGGATGATGCCGGAGATTGGTTTTCTTAACGCCGATGGTTTACACGCGGTGTTGTCGTTCCTCAACTCCTCCTCAGACGCCCAGGTCGTCTCTACTCCCCGCGTGGTCACCTTGGACAATCAGATGGCCAGCATCGAAGTCACGCGCGGCTATCCCGTGTTTAATGTCTCCTCCAGTTCGGCCAACAACTCCGGCGGTTCGTCTGTCACTTACTCCAACGTCGGCACCAAGCTGGAAGTCACCCCGCGCATTTCCGCCAATGATAGCATCTGGCTCAAGGTCATCCCGGAAGTCTCCAGCTTCTTTGGCAATTTTTCGCAAACCACCGGTGGCGGTGCCGGCGGTGCCTCGCAAGTATTGACGGCACCGGTGTTTGACCGCCGCACGCTGACCACGCAGGTGCTCATCCCCAACGCCAACACCCTGGTCATGGGCGGCCTGGTCAAAGATAACCCGCGCTCCGACAGCACCAAGGTTCCCCTGCTGGGCGACATTCCCTTCCTAGGCCATGCTTTCCGCAGTGAAAGCAAATCGGTGGACAAGGAGAATCTCCTGATTTTCATCACGCCGACCATTGTGAAAGAAACCGATTTTCAAACTCATTCCACGGAGTTTCTCCAATCGCGACCGGACGCCAGCCGGCCCAAACTGATTGATCCAGATTCGATGTGGGACAGCAGCGTCTCCCATGACTGGAGCAGTCCGGCCAAGTCCGCCACCAAATAACCTCCCTCCCGGCAACCTAGTTCTCTGCTTGCAAGCAACGCCTATGAAAACCAATGCCTCGATAATTGCCCGGCTGGCGCGCGCCTCGGTCCGACTGGGCGGATTCCTGACCGTGCTCCTGCTAGGATTAGTTCCCAGTCTTGTGACTGGCGCGACCGTGACCACGCTGGGCGGCGGCAATCCCAACGTCACTCCCAAGTATCAGGGTTATAAAGACGGCAATACACTGACCAATGCCTTGTTCCGCACCCCCTATGGCCTCGCGCTCGACGAAGCCTATGGCTACTTGTATGTGGCGGACCGGGACAACAACGCCATCCGCACCGTTGATCTAGTGCTCGGCCAGACTTACACCTTTGCCCCGACCAATCTGACGAGCCGTCCGGTCGGCGTCGCCGTGGACGGTAACGGCAATGTTTTTGTTTTGAATCGCGGCAGCACCAATGCCTTCAGCACCAACGGCAGCGTGCTGATGTTTGATACCTATGGCGACCTGTTGACCATCAATGCCTCCAAGTTAACCAATGCCTCCAGCCTCGCGCTGGATACTTATGGCAACATCTATGTGGCCGTGCGGAGCAATACTTTGATCAAGATCTCCTCGCGACTTTACAATGTCACCAATGTTGTCGATGGCTCCACCAACATCGTTTACGCCACCAACATCGTGGGCAACGCCACCAACATTGTCAGCATCGGCACCAATACTGTCATCTCCGTCACGAATGTCACCTTTGCAATGAGTCCCACAACCAATATCACCACCGTTGCCACCATCACCAATGTCGGCACCTCGCTGCAAGGCATTGTTGCGAAGCACAACGGCATGATTGCCGCCTGCGATTCCGGCCGCCATGGCATCTATCTCATTAACCCGGACACGGGGAATGTCACTACCAATGCAGGCTTTAATGGCGCCGGGGACGGCACCGGCACCGCCAACCACGGAGTTTTGAAAACCAACGCCATGTTTAACCAGCCAACCGGCTTGGCGGAGGTGGGTGATGGCAGTTTGATTGTCACGGACACAGGCAATCACAAGGTAAAAGTTGTCAATGCCACGATTGTTACCAACCTCTATGGCGTTACCTCGACTTACTGGGCCGGCACCTATCCGGGCTGGTATGACGGTCTGGTCAAAGTTCCAGAGACTATTACCCCCAATGTGCAAGCCCGCAACCCGGTCGGCGTGGCCTTTGCCTCCGATGGCACGGTCTATACCACCGAGGACTACTATCACCTGATCCGCAAAGTGACCGGAACCGGTCTGCCGCAACCGCCGCCGCCGCCGCCGCAAGTGCCGACACCGCAAATTGGCTATGTAGATTTTCCGGCCACCGCCATCCCGCCTTACACGTCCGTGTTTCATCCCGTCTCGTCCTTCATTTTTAATAATGATCGCCCGCTAATCATATTGGGAACTCTTGGCTCCGAGACTTTCTACGAATACAAAAACGATTCCAATCTCGGCAATGTTCCAGATCCGGGCTTTAATTCCCCGCAAGCTTCAACCGGCTATCAAGATGGCCTTAGCGACCAGAACTTGGTCAAAGGTTTTGGCGTGGCGCAAGCGCAACCCTATGTTTCCATCAAGGCGATTGGGGAGAAGAATGATGGCAGTCCAAACAGTGCCATTGCTCAGGCAAAATTCCAATTCGTCACCGCCAATCCGAGCATCAAGGGGGATGATGCGTTGGATTTTACAGTCAGCGACGAAACCCAAGGTTCCACGCTTTGGTATACCACCGATGGAACCGACCCGGCGGCCCGTGGCCCGAGCGTTAAGTCCATCGCCTTCACTGCTTCGGCTGATATCGTGGTCAACACGGCAACACCTTCCATCGGCTCCAATGACTTCACCTTGAAATGTTATGCCACCAAGGTGAACTATCAGGATAGTTACGTCGTCAGCAAATTCTTTTCAGTGACAAACTCCAGACCCAATCATCTCACCTTCGGACTGACGAACGGGGAACCCAGCAGTTCCTTCGTTGCCCGGCCCGGCCAAGTATTTTACGCGCCGGTTACCCTTCAGTTGCGCCCGAGCGGGGACGTGATGTATAGCTTGCAGTTTAATGTCTCCGTCACCAACGGAGTCTCCACTACGAATAAGATTACCAATGGTGCTGGCATCGGTTTCTTCCCCATGTTGATGACTCAGGTTCCAATCGCAGAAGGCCGTTATTATCCGCCAGCTGATGGCCGATGGTTCTTAACGATTCCCCCAGTGATCATGGTCAGTTCCAACGTTGCGGCAGTTCCCGGATTATTTACCAATAGCAACAACAACCTGCTCGGAGTTGGCTGGCTATTCCGGACGGGTTTCAGATACGCTTTGTTTGACACGAATGGCGACCCTTATCTGGATTTTGACACGGCTGCGCAGGATCTGATCTCCTACTCCATCGCCCATGACACTCTGTTCTCCAAAGTCAGCGGCACTGTGGTGGCCGGGGCTTACTCATTCCGCGTGCCCGACCAGGCTAAGATTGGCGACCAGTATTTCATTCAATTAGGCAGCGCCTCCGCCACGCGGGATGGCGTTGGGGCACCGGGAGCGGATGTGCATATCGAGGTTCCCACCAATAGCCAGGCGGTGACGGTCGGCTCGCCAGCCTATGTCGTCGGTGATGCAGCGCCCTTCCGCTGGCTCAACGCCGGTGACTTCGGCGAAGGCATTTTGAACAACGCTGATGTCATGCAGGTGTTTCAATCGGCCATCGAACAGGTGGACATGCCGCCGACCAATTCCGACTTATTCGCCGCCATGGATTCCTCCGGCAGCTTGGGCGGATGGGATAGTGTTAATAAGTATTTCACGAATTCCTCCGCCGCAGTGAGTGCGCAAGCCCTGCTCGACGGCAATGATCTTACCATCAATACCAATGCTTTCGGCGATGGTTCACTGGACGTCAGCGACCTCTATGTCACCTTCCGACGGTCCTTGGATCCTAGTCTGACCTGGTTCAAGCGCTACTGGACGAACGGTCCGTCCGGCGGTCAGTTTGTCGCGGTGCCCACCGCCAACCTGGCTTACAACAGCAACACCCCGCATATGTTTTTGAAAACCTTGAACAAGACCGCCGCTGGTGCCAACTTGCCAGAATCCGTTACGTTTAGCGCCGGCGATGCGATCAATGCGGGCGGCCAGACGGTGCAAATCCCCATCACGGCCAACATCTTTGGCGGCTATCCGCTGCGGGTGCTGGGTTTGAATCTAACCGTCCACCCGTTGGACGGCTCGCCGGACATCACCAATGCCGTGCAATTTACCCCGGCCGCAAGCCTCGGCGTGCCGACGATCACCGCCGCCAAATCCGCCGCCAACTATTCCGCCGCGTGGTTGAGCAGCACCATCTCGGGCCTGGCCAGCAATGCCGCGATTGGCACCTTGACCGTGACCTTGCCTGGCAATGCCACGAATAGTTCCGCCTATGCGGTTCACTTTGACCATGTCTCCGCCTCGCCAAATGGGCTCATCTGTTTCCCGGAACAGGAACTCAGCGGGCTGATCACGGTCACCAGCCGCACCAACTCCTACTACCATGACGGCATTCCTGATTCGTGGCGGCTCCGCTGGTTCGGCACCATTTACAACTCACTCTCCATTTCCAATGCCGATGCGTGCGGCGATGGCATCAACAACTATCAGAAATTCATCGCGGGCACCGACCCGACCGTGGCCGGAGCCTATCCGCAGTTGAAGTCTAAGATGCCGGTTCCGGCCGGCGCCACCACGGCCATTCACTGGCCGACGGTCAGCGGCAAGCAATACGCCATCGAACGCTCCCCCAGTCTCTTCCCCGGTGTCTGGACTTCTCTAACCACGAACACGGGCACGGGCACCGACATGGAATTCAACGACAACTCCGCCGGCCCAGTGAAGTTCTACCGCGTGCGGATCCTGCCTTAAGCCAGGCGAGCGCTCTACCCGGCGCGTTCTTCGGAACGCGCCGTTTTATTTTTGTCCAGCCAGGTGCAGCAGATACTCGAAGGAGTAGATGCCCGTGCCATGTCCATCCGCCCACACGGGCTGGATGGCATAGCCTCCCACCCGCTCCAGCCGGACCAGTTCAAACGCTTTCGGCGTCAACGATTGGGGCGGATGCTTGTAGAGATTGCCCAGGATATCCAGCTCGCCCTTGCAGCCGGCGCACGGACAATGGCGGCGCAGCGCTTCCAACGGGATGAAGCTTTCCTGACCATCGGCCCATTTGATGGCCAACTCGTTACCGATCGTTTGTAGATCCAGAGGTTGCATGGCGCCACCCTATTTTCGCCGGCCACTCAAGTCCACACTATTAACACGGAAACCGCGGTTGACCGGCCATGCAGAAGTTGCCAAAGGCGCCACCACCCAGGTGCAAAGCGGGCTTTGTTATTGGCTCCGTCGCTGATGGAGCTGCTTTCGAAACCGGCCCGGCGTCTGCCCGGCCAAGCGTTTGAAAACGACACTCATGTATTCGGGGTGTTCAAAACCTGAAAGCTCGGAGATGCGTTCCAAAGTAAAATCCGTTTCGGTCAGCAATTGTTTGATGCGGCTGAGTTGAACTCGCCGGATTTCCGCCTGCGGCGAGCGTTTTAAATGCTGCCGAAATTTCCGCTCCAAAAAACTGCGCGAAACCCGCGCAAAACTGGCGGCGTCCGTGACCGTGCAGCCGTGGAGCGCCTGCTCGTGGATGAATCTCAAGGCGGTGACCATCGTTCGGTCTTGGATCGCCAGCGTATCCGACGAGCGGCGGGTGATGACGCGGAGTGGTTCGATCAGAATTCGCCGGCTGGGCGGTGATTGGCCGGCCATCAGTTGGTCCAACAGTTCTGCGGCTTGATAGCCGATGCGTTCCGCATCCGGTGCCACGCTTGACAACGCTGGGTGGCAGAGCTCACAGAATATTTCCTCGTTATCCACGCCAATCACGGCGACTTCTTCGGGCACGAGGAGGCCGGTTTGGTGACAAGCATCCAGGAGGTGCAAGGCGCGGGCATCGTTGCCGGCCATGATGCCAACCGGCTTGGGCAGGGCGCTCAGCCATTTCCCAATTTGTTTAATTTCCAGATCCCATCGCGAGACCTTGGAGCCGCGCCAAGGCGATTCGTAAATCGCAATGGGCGGATGGTCCTTTTCAGCGACCTCGCGAAACCCTTCGCGTCGTTGCGTGGCCCACAGTTCCTGGCTAAATCCGCAAAAGGCGAAGTTGCGGAAACCGCGCTCCAGAAAATGCCGGGCACCGAGCCGGCCGATGGCTTGGTGATTTGAGCCAACCCACGGCAAGTTCAAATGGTCGTGAAGATCGTTCAGATCCACCACCGGCACCTGCATGCGTTTCAGGCGCCGAGCGAGCGCGGGGTCGGTGGGCCGGCAGAGAATTCCATCCCAGCGACTGGCCGCCAGCCAGGCTGGCGGAGGCGTCCCCAGTCCGTGCTGTTCCACAAAGACGGACCACTGGTGATGGGAAGAGATGTAACGGGCAATGCCCTGCAGAATCCTGCGTCCATAGCTGACCGAGGACTCAATAATCAACGCGACTTGCGGGGGTTTGTTCATGATGATTCGCTGGCGGCTTTCGCCCAATATAGGCTCACGCCAGGTGGAACCAATCTTTAAAAACAACTTGCGGATATTATTGCTGTTTAATCCAATTCGGCTCAATACCTGTGAAGGCATAGTGTTTACAAGGAAAAACCCTGGTCGTCTGGAGTGTTTGTGCGCCGGCTTGGCAGTAACAGATCTCAAAAAGCCAGCCGCAAACACTCATGGAAAAAAAGCCGGAGCGGGGAGATCATCGCCCCATGCGATCTCCAGCGGGCCTTGCCAGCGATGCCCCCGGCAGCCCACGTTTCCACGATCCCGGCGCGGATCATGTTGAACGCGGTCGTGTCCGTCTGCCCGCGCGCGAGGCGAAACGGTATCCGGACCGGCCCCGAAATCTTGCGTGTGCGGGTGGGGTTGCATCGGTTATGCTTTTGACGCCGGTGCCGCCCAGTAGAATCAAGATATCAGCCATCATGTTTAAGAAACGCTATGCTCTCATGCTCCGCCTCGCCTGCCTGTGGTTGACCCTGGGTTCCGAAGCGCCAGCGCAAATTCCCCAAACGCTCACCCCCGTGCCGCTTCAACAGGTGCAAATCCATGACGCGTTCTGGTCGCCCAAGTTCAAGCTCTGGCGCGAGGTGACGCTCGCCGATTGCTTCGACAAATTTGATCGGGACGGCACGCTGGACAATTTTGACAAAGTGCGCGATGGCAAAGGCGAACATCGTCAAGCGCCTTGGTTTGATGGGTTGCTTCACGAAATGATCCGCGCCGCGGCGGATTTTCTCATCGCCAAACCGGACCCGAAACTCGAAGCAAGAATTGATAATTACATCGAGCACATCGCGGCGGCGGCAGCGAAAGATCCCGACGGCTACATCAATACTTACACCCAATTGCAGGAGCCGACGCATCGCTGGGGTGCAAACGGCGGCAACGACCGCTGGCAGCATGATCTTTACAACGCTGGCGCGTTGGTCGAGGCGGGCGTTCATTACTATCGCGCAACGGGCAAAACAAAGTTGCTCGCGGTCGCTGTGAAGATGGCCAATCACATGGCCGATGTGATGGGCCCGCCGCCCAAGCAGAATCTGATTCCCGGACACGCCTTGGGCGAGGAAGCGCTGGTGAACCTGTATCAGTTATTTCAGGCACAACCCCAACTCAAGGCGCGACTGTCGGTGCCCGTGGCCGAGCAGCGGTATCTTGAACTGGCAGAATTCTGGATTGATGCGCGCGGTCATCACGAGGGCCGAAATAATTACGGCGCTTACGATCAGGATGAAATTCCCGTGGGGCAGCAGCAAACCATCGAAGGTCATGCCGTGCGCGGGATGCTGTTGTGCAACGGCCTGCTCGCGGCGGGCGCAGCGGCGAAGCGGCCGGAATATTTGACCACGGCCCAACGGCTGTGGACGAACATGGTCACGCGTCGCATGTATTTGACGGGCGGCGTTGGCGCGATCGCCAACGACGAGAAGTTTGGCGACGATTATGTTCTGCCCAACACCGGCTATGCGGAAACGTGCGCGGCGGTGGCGGCGGCATTTTTTCATGAGCACATGAACCTTGCCTTCGGTGACGCCGGCTATGCGGATGAATTGGAGCGCGTGCTTTACAACGGGTTGCTGAGCGGAGTCGGTGAGCGCGGCAACTGCTACTTTTACGAAAATCCGCTGGAAGCCAGTCCGCAACACAAACGTTGGGACTGGCATCCGTGCCCGTGTTGCCCGCCGATGTTTCTTAAAGTGGTGGGCGAATTGCCCAGCTACATCTACGCGCAAAATCCTGAAGGCCTCTTCGTCAATTTATTTATCGGCAGCCAAGCAAATCTGGTTGTCAGCAACACCAAGGTCGCGCTGCAACTCGTCACGCAATATCCCTGGGAAGGCGCCGTGAAACTGACCGTAAATCCTGAACATGCCGCCGCGTTCGCGATGAATCTGCGCCTGCCGGGGTGGTGCAAGCATCCGGAGATTCGTGTGAACGGGCGGTGGTTGAAAGAATTCAAAACGCTGCGCGGTTACGCGCGCATCGAGCGCGAGTGGAAACGCGGCGACACCATTGAATTGACGATGCCGATGCCGGTTCAACGCGTTTACGCCAATCCGAAAGTGGTGGCGGATCAAGGACGCGTGGCGTTGCAGCGCGGGCCGCTCGTCTATTGCTTGGAAGGCATGGATAACGGCGGGAATTTGCGCCATCTGGTCATTCCGCCGGACGCGAAGTTCACCGCGGCGAAACGCGCTGATTTGTTGGCTGGCGTGACGGTCATTCGCGGGAACGCGCTGGCCCTGCATCAAACAGATTGGGTGGACTCGCTTTACAAATCGGGCTCCACCGTGCCCGGCGCAACCAATGTCGAGTTCATGGCCATCCCGTATTTTGCGAATGCCAACCGGCAGCCAACCGACCTGATGGTGTGGATGGCCGAGTCGCTGGCACAGGCCAGCCCGTTGCCGCCGCCGAGTATCGCCAGCCCGGCCAGCGTCTCCGCCTCGCATTGTTTCGCCAACGACACGACGTCGGCACTGAACGATCAGCTCATTCCGAAGGCGTCCGATGACCAGCAAATTCCCCGTTTCACCTGGTGGGATCATCGCGGCACTAAGGAATGGGTGCAATATGACTTTGAAAAACCACAGACGATTTCCTCCGCGGACGTTTATTGGTGGGATGAGCGGCGGCTCCAAGAAAATTGCCGCGTGCCACAATCCTGGCGACTGCTTTACAAGGAAGCTGCGACTTGGAAGCCCGTCAGCGACGACGCGGACTGGCGGCCGGTGCCCGATGCCTCCGCGTATGGAACGGAAATGGACCAATTCAATCGCGTCTCGTTTGCCCCGGTGACGGCGAAGGCGCTGCGGCTGGAGGTGCAGCTCCAGCCCGAATGGTCGGGCGGAATTCTCGAATGGCAGGTTAAATGATCCGCTTCGCCCCGCCGAGCCGAACTGAGGTTTTTACCATGACGACAAAAATTATTATTGCAGCCGCGGTGTTTTGCACCGCCGCAACACTGGCGAGTGCCGCTGAACCAGTCATCACCATTCATGCCGATCAGGTGCTGCATACCAACTCACCCTATCTTACCGGCGCGTGCATCGAGGATGTGAACCACGAAATCTACGGGGGCATTGACAGCCAGATGATTTTTGGCGAGAGCTTCGCCGAACCCGCGGCGCAACAGCCATTGAATGGATTCAAGGCTTACGATGGCCGCTGGACGGTGTCTGATGACGGCTGCCTTCAAGGCGTCGGTAGTGAGGGTGCTAAAATAATCCTCAATGGTCCGGCCATTGCCGAAGGCGAGATCAGTGTGGATGTGAAATTGACCGGGTCCACCGGTGGCAACGGTGGCTTGATTCTCAAGGTTCGCGATGCGCAGGCGGGCGCGGATGCCTTCACGGGCTACGAAGTGTCGCTCGAACGACCAGGCTTGCTCGTGCTTGGGCGGCATCGTCAGAATTGGGAACCGATCCGCCGCGTGCCTTGCGCTGTGCCGGTGGATGAGTGGATGACGCTGACGGTTCGCTTGAAAGCCAAGTCGTTCGAGGTGCTGGTGAATGGCCAGAGCCTGACCCAATTCGAAGACTTGGAGCATCCGCTTGCACCCGGTGCCGTGGGCTTGCGGATCTGGCAGCACCAGGTTTTATTCCGCAATCTCTCCGTCAAAACAACGGCGTCTCAACAGAACATTGCGTTTGAATACGACGCGGGAAATAGTCCCGCCGACCGCGTGAGCGGCATGTGGCGTCCGATCCGGCAGGGTGATGTTAAAGGAAGTTTTTCGCTCGAATCGCCAGGTGCGTTCTCCGGCAATCAAAGCCAGCAGATCACCTTTGCCAGCGGCTCCGGCGTTATCGGGATTGAGAACCAAAGCCTGAATCGTTGGGGCATGAACCTGGTCAAAGGCAAAGCCTACGAGGGCTATCTCTGGGCGCGGGCCAAAGCCCCGACAGAATTATGCGTCGCGTTGGAAAGCAAAGAGGGTTCAACTGTGTATGCCGAAAAACACTTGAAGCTTACAGCGGGCGATTGGCAGCGACTCGATTTCAAGTTGAGCCCCCAAGCGGCGGACAAAGCGGGACGCTTTGCCATCAAACTGAAGCGAGCCGGATCGGTGACTGTGGGTTACGCGTTCCTCCAGCCCGGCGCTTGGGGACGCTTCCAGGAGCTACCCGTTCGCAAGGACGTTGCCGCCGGACTGATCAACCAAGGCGTGACCGCGCTTCGTTACGGTGGCAGCATGGTCAACAATCCGGAATATCGCTGGAAGAAAATGATCGGACCGCGCGCGCACCGGCCGCCGTATGCCGGCCAGTGGTATCCGTATTCATCGGACGGCTGGGGCGTTTTTGATTTTCTAAACTTCTGCGCCGCGGCCGGCGTGCTGGGAATTCCCGACCTCGATATCAACGAGTCGCCGCAGGACATGGCTGATTTCATGAATTACCTCAACGCCGACGCTGACACCGAGTGGGGCCGGAAGCGCGCCGTGGACGGCCATGCGGCACCGTATCGCTTGAAATACCTCGAGCTGGGCAACGAGGAAAAAGTGGATGATCACTACTTCGAAAAATTCCAGGCCCTGGCTGAAGTGATTTGGGCGAAAGATCCGGCCATCATTTTGATCGTCGGCGATTTTACATATCACAACATCATCTCAGATCCGTTCGCTTTTTCCGGTGCGGACAGCGGCATCACCACGCTCGCGGCCCAGAAGAAAATTCTGGACCTGGCCAAGCAACACGATCGCGAAGTCTGGTTTGACCTGCATGTCTGGACGGATGGACCCCGGCCGGACAGTAGTTTGCCCGCGATGTTTTCCTACATGGATGCGATGGATAAAATTGCCGCTGGCGCAAAGCACAAGGTTCTCGTATTCGAATTGAACGCGAACACCCCTTCCCAAAGCCGCGCCCTAGCCAATGCATTCGCGATCAATGCCATTCAGCGTGACGGTCGCCTGCCGATCACGTGTTCCGCCAATGGCCTCCAGCCCGACGGCCAGAATGACAACGGTTGGAATCAGGGCCTCCTGTTCTTGAATCCGGCGCAAGTCTGGTTGCAACCACCGGGCTATGTGACGCAAATGATTGCGCGGAACTATCAGCCAATCGTGGTAAAAGGCGAAAGCTCGAATCCCGATATTGACGTAACCGCGACGAAGAGCCAGGACGGGAAAACCCTGGTGTTGCAAATTGTGAATGTTGGCGATCAAGCCGTCACGCAGCCGCTGAGAATATCCGGTTTCATGCCGACCAAACGCCCGGCGCAGGTGTTGACGCTGGCGGGGCCGCTGGCGGCAGTTAACGCGGCGAACAACCCGGAGGCCATCCAGCCGGCGGTGGTTGAACTCAAGCACCGTTTGGAAAATGGTGAGACAGCCGTGACGCTTCCTCCCCACTCGTTCACGGTCATCCGGCTCTGAGCCGATTCGCAAACCGTTCCCGCCACGCACACGCTGCGCTTTTTTGGACGGGGAATCCTTGGCCGGTTACACCCGTGCCAACGGCTTCATCCGGTGGTTCTGGCAGCGGATCGCGTCATCCACCATTTCACCAAGCCTGGCGCAGGCGGTAGAAATGCTGGCCGTTTGCCACGGGCAGATTGATCAGGGAGCTGTCCGGGCTAACAGTTGGCAGGTTGGTCACGACGGACCATTGCGCGTTTGCTCCCAAGGTTTCGGATTGCTCAATGACCACGGCGGTTACATTTGGCGGCCAGGACAAGCTCAACGAGGTGGTCTGAACTGGAGCCATTGTCAGTGCGGCCGGGGCATTGATGGTGATACTGCCAGTGTTCGTCGCACTGGTGGAGCCCACCGTTGCCGCGACCTGCCATGAGTAGGTGCCTGGATGCACGAAGGCGTGCGAGGTGAACGGATTCGTGCTGGGCGTGGAACCATCGCCGAAATTCCAGTTGAAGTTCACCGCTGCCGTGGTGTTGCTCGGGCTGGCGACGGCGGCAAATGCCACGGGCCAGCCTGCCGGAGCGTTGGTTACCGCATGGGAGCTGAGGCCCAGTGAATACGGTCCTTGCACCACGCTGACCGTGCCTGTGGCGAGCGTAGAATTTTTCGAGCCGTCCCACGTGGCGCAGGTGAATGTGGCGGTCCCGACAAAGCCGGCGTCCGGGAAGTAGGTCAGCCCATTGCTGCTCAGGCCGAGCGAGCCGTTGGCTGGCTGGGAAATAATTCGCAGCGTCGCACTGGCCGGCCCTATCGTGACAGTCAAATTCAACGGCGTATTATTAGGTGTGCTGCCCGAAGTAATGGTCACCGTGGGGGCCGCGTTGGTGTTGCTGGAATCGCTGCCCGGTCCTTTGTGACAAGAGTAGCAACCGATGATCGCGCCGCGGAAAAAGGTCTTGGTGCCGAAGGCGCTCAAGGTGCGGTCGGCCTGCATCCGCGAAAGCACCGTGCCGCGATTATCGGTTCCATGACATGCCTGGCACTGTGCCGAACCGGAGTTGTTGACAAAATCAGGATGCGCCGAAACCCATGTCGATCCCACGGGATGCATTCCGTGTGGTCCGCCGACGTAGTTGGTTGGCGAGGTCGTGTGGCACGCCGTGCATTCCACCATCACGCCCGCGTGACCTTGAATTTTGACATTGCGAACATTGTCGTTCACGTGGGTGCTGGGAAATTCCGCATGGGTTGAGCCGTGGCAGGCGGAACATTGCAGCCCGCCATGCCCCTTGGAAAAGCGATAGAGCGAAATGCCCGGGGCCGGAATGTTGGGCTGAGTCGAGAAGGTTTGATTTACCGGCACGCGCACGGTGCCGTTGGTGTCGCTGAAAACAGAGGTGTAACGAATCTGGCCGTTGTTGCTCGTGGCGGTGCCGGTGTGGCAGCTCGCGCAATTGGGTTCCATGAACCAGCCTACGCGATTCGGCGAACCGACCGTGCTGAGGTTGCCGTGGCAGCTCTGGCATTGCATGGACATCGAGCCGTCATTGGCAATCGCGCCACCCATCGCGCCGCGCAGGCATTTCGTGGCCGAGCCGGGATGGCAGCGATAGCACGCCGCGCGGTTGACCGAGCTGTCCAACGTCAGGCTGGAAATGGGATCCAGCACATGGGCATGGAAGGAATGCACCGAAGCCGTGAGCGGTGGAATGGTGCCGAAGCTCGGTTTGCCCAGCGCTTCCGAAGCATGGCAGGCCGCGCACAAAACCGGGTGATTGTCCGCCACCACGCCGCGATACAAGCCTTGCGGATTAAAGCCATTCGTGGCCAGCGCCGCCTGATACAGCGCGCTGTGTTGCGCGAATTGATGCTCGTCGTGCAACCGAAGAATGTTTAGCCGGAAGTCGCGTTCCTGAATGCCGCTCCAGACCCAGCCCGCCGCTGGCTTGGCGGCGTCCTGCGTGCCCGAAGCGTGGCACAGCCGGCAGTCCATTTCATCCGAGACCGGCAGCACCACATCGTTCGTGGCGATGGGGGTCGCGCCGCTTTTGGCAATTAGCCGCATCATGGGATAGGGATTTTTATTATGCGCGTCATCGAACGGCGAAATGGGAATGCCCTCGGCGCGGAACCAGTTGACGGGCGTGAAGACGCCGCCGGCCGGCTGGTTGGTTTGCTCAAAGAGCATCGCCTGAGGCGTGTTGCTGCTGCCCGGCATGGACCAGCCGGCAAGTCCACCTTCCGGCGCGAGCACGGCGCCGAACAGGGATTGCGCGTAAGTATAATAATTTCCTTTGCCCATCGCGGTGGAATTAACCGAGCCGCTGGGATCTGCCATCGCCTGGTAGGTGACCGTGTAGCCGGACCCGTTGGTCACGAGTTTGCCACCCACAATGAGCTGGGCCTCGATGGTGTTGTAAGGTGGCAGGATGCTGAACACCGAGTAATCGCTGTCCATGCAATGCATGCCGAGATTGTTCCAACTGAGGATTTGGTTGTTCACCGCTCGCAGCGGCAGTGGCAGCGCTAGCGCCACCAGGGCGGTCAAATATATCGCGGTTTTCATTGGCTAAGCCGGTGGTTGTTTGTATTTCTGCCCCAACCTAGCACGGCTGGATTAAAATTGAGCAAATATAGTATGAAAGTATGTTCATAAAGAAACAAAGCAGCGAGTGGGCCAGCTTTAGCTGCGCAGGTGCGACTTGCCGCCAGCCGATGATTTTGCTTGGCTCATCGCCTTGAAGGAAACCAGCCATGACCACCCGCAAAAACAAACTTTTGTCGGCCCCGCAGCTTGCCGCCGTCGCCCGGCTATTTGCGGCGCTCTCCGAAGGCAGCCGGCTGTCGGGGCGGAGGATGAGTCCAACGGCGGGACGGAGGATGCAGTCATGGCGTTCTCCAACCTGAAAAAGCCCGCCTCGGCGAGGTTGCATGGTCAAATTCAGATGGCGGGCGACAGTCAGGAACCGCCGGCGGTGCGAGTGACCGTGTGGGCGGCATGCTCTCGGCTGATAGTGGGTGGATGCCGACGGGAAATCGCTGGTGGACGCTCGCCAGACGGAGAATGATTGGCAGCAGTGGCAGAGGGTGGCGCTGGCAGAGCAGGGGCGTTCGCCTGCACCAATAAGTCCGTGCGGCATTTTCAAGCCCGTTGTCGGGGTTGCTCGTCGCGCACCAAACGCTGGGGGTCGGGGTTGGCGAGCATGAGCGCGTCGCGAACTTTGGCGGTTTTTCCGCCGATGACCGGAGTGAGGCTGCGACCGGCAAGGCCCGGTGGTGAGCCGGCACCGACCAGTTCGCAGCGCGTCGGCAAGAGATCGTGCAAAAAACACGCGCGGAAGACTCTCCCTGCGGAATGACTGGCCCGCTGAGGAGCATCGGAATGCGTTGATAATGAAATCGAGGAACCTTAAACCAAGCGCGTTCCAAATGCCCCGGCCGGTGGAGAAATCCATCGGTCTTTTTCATCCCAAGATGACCTAAGTGGCTGGACAAAGAAGCCATGCTTGCGTAGCCTCCAGCGTTTCCCTTGTGTCCATCACGCATTGAATCATCGCCCGCAGAGCCAAGTCTAATTATGAGCTTTTTATCGCCGAGTTATTTCAAATCAGCGTCGCTGTTACTGAAGTTTTCCATCTTAGCAATGCTTTTCTGGGGTGGAAACAATCCAGTCTGGGCCAGCCTGCCACTGGGTTGGAGTGACGCCGAGATCGGAGCCCCCGCTTTGACCGGCTCGGCTTCCGCCACCAACGGCAACTGGCTGGTGACGGGTGGTGGTTCGGATATTTGGAATGCCGCCGACCAGTTCAACTTTGCCAGCACTAGTTTTGGCAGTGATGGGAGCATCACGGCCCAAGTCACCAGCCTGCAAAACAGCGATCCGGGTTCGGGCTGGTCCAAGGCGGGCATTATGTTTCGCAACGACACCACCACGAACGCGGTCAATGTCTGTCTGTTGGCCACCGCCTCGCAGGGAATCAGTTTTCAATGGCGCACTACCAGCGGTGCTCAGACTTCGCAGAGCATTGTTGGCGGCATTGCGGCCCCGGTCTGGTTGCAACTCGTCCGGTCGGGCGATAATTTCACCGCCAATTACAGTCTGGACGGGAACAACTGGGTGCAAGTCGGCACGCAGCAAGTTTACCTAAACGGCTCGGTCCAAGCCGGACTGGCGGTCACGGCCCACAATAATTCCGCGCTCAATACCGCCACGTTCACCAATGTCAGCCTCTCCCCGCAGGCCTTTGGGGTCTATCGCCAGTTCTGGACCAATCTCACCACCAGCCTCGGCAACACCTTGGCCGCGTTGACGAATACCGCCTATAATTCCTACTGGCCCAATAATCCGACGGCGGCCTACACGCACATCTACACCAACTGCGACACGGAAGTGAACAGCGGGTTGATCAATTACGGCCAGAGGTTGCGTGCCTTTGTGGTTCCGCCGACAAATGGTTATTACACATTTGGGATCGCCAGCGACGATGCCTCGCTCTTGCTGTTCAGCACCAATGAAACCCCGGCCGCAGCCGCCCCGGTTGCCTCGGTTATCAACTGGACCTCCTGGCGCGAATTCTCCAAGGAAGCCAACCAGCAATCCACGCCGATCTATTTGCAGGGCGGCCAGCGTTATTACATGGAAGCGCTCATGCAGCAGGGCACGGGCGGCGATAATTTGACGGTGCAATGGCAGTTGCCGAACGGGAACATTGAGCTGCCGCTGGCGACTGCCAGCGCCGCGGGCACGCTGTTGATTCCCTATACTGGCTTGACGAATCTGCCCGGAATTTTTTGGCAGCCAACCAACGCGACCGCCGTTGAAAATGGCAGCGTCACTTTCGCGCTGCTAGTGACGAATCAAGCCAGCGTCAGCTACCGCTGGCTTTGGAACAACACCAACCTGCCCGGCGCAAATGCATCCGTAGTCAGCCTGTCTAACCTTACGCTCGGCTTGAGCGGCACCATCTTGAGTTGCGTCGTTTCCAATGCGGCTGGTTCCGTCACCAGCGCGCCGGCCCTCTTGACGGTGGCGCCCGACACGAACGCTCCCGTGGTGGTGCGAGTGTATAACCTCGGGTTGACGAACGTAGCGGTGGTGTATTCCAAGCTGGTGGCGGGGTTGAGCGCGACGAATGTGGGGAACTATGGATTTACGAACGGGCTGGCAGTGAGCGGAGCGGTGTTGGGCGCGGACAATGTGACCGTGATTCTGACGACCGGACCAATCGTCGTTGGCTCCAACTATACCATCGTCATCAACAATGTGCGCGACCGGGCGACGACGCCCAACGTGATTGCCCCCAACACCACGCTGACTTTCCAAGCGTTGCCGTATGCGCCGCAAGATCTCGGCAATCCAACGGTGGCTTCGACGATGACCCTCGCGGGCAACGGTGTCAATGTGAGCGCCGCTGGCAGCGACTTCGGCGGCAATTCCGATCAGGGCAGTTTTTCCTATCAACTCTATACGGGCAACTTCGACATTAGCGTGCGACTGGCAGGCTTGGGACTGTCCGACATTTTTGCCAAGGCGGGTTTGATGGCGCGCGAAAATCTGACGGCGAGCAGCCGGTTTGCGGCGGCGCTCGCGACGCCGGCGATGAACGGGTCGTTCTTTGAGTGGCGCGATCCCGTGGGCAACGCCGTGGCCAATGGCGCTGCCACTTTTCCGGCGAATTATCCCAACACGTGGGTGCGGTTGCAACGCGTGGGCAGCACGTTCACGGGTTATGGCAGTTATGACGGCCAGACGTGGACGCAGCTCGGCAGCGCCACGATCGCCATGCCCGCACAGATTTATTTTGGTTTGGCCGTGAGCAGCCGCAGCGCAAGCGCGGTCACCGTGGCGCAGTTCCGCGATATTTTCAATGTGACCAACGCCGTTGTGGCGACGGTGATCAACTCACACGAGGCGATCGGGCCGTCGAGCCGGAAGACGCCAATTGTTTTTTCCGAGATCATGTATAAGCCGGCGGCGCGGACGGACGGAAAGAACCTCGAATTTGTGGAACTGTATAATTCCAATCCTTGGTTCCAAGACATTGGCGGTTATCAGATCACCTGCGCGGACATGAGCTACACGTTCCCGGCGGGCACGAAGCTTCCCGGCGGCGGATATCTCGTGGTGGCGGCGGTGCCGGCGGATCTGCAAAGCATTTACGGCCTCACTAATGTCATGGGGCCATATACCGGCAGCCTAAAAAAAGTAGAGACGCTCCAACTGCTGGATGAGCAAGGTTCTGTTCTCCTTACCATTCCCTACTCCAATCTCTATCCCTGGCCCGTGGCGGCCGAGGGCACCGGCCATTCCCTCGTGCTGGCCAATCCGACTTATGGCGAAGGTGATCCGCGCGCGTGGGCCATCAGCGACAGCCTCGGCGGTTCGCCCGGACAAATGGACGCGTTCACGCCGAGTCCGCTGCGCAACGTGGTGATCAACGAGTTTCTCGCACACACCGATCCGCCGGATTACGACTATCTGGAACTCTACAACCACAGTGCCAATGCCGTGGACCTCTCCGGCTGCATTTTGACGGATGATCTGGCGACCAATAAGTGCGTGCTGCCGCCAGGCACGATCATTCCGGCGCGCGGCTTCCTGGCCTTTACCGTCACCAACCTGAACTTCGCGCTCAACGCGGCGGGCGAAACGCTTTATTTCAAAAACCCTGGCCAGACCCGCATTCTGGATGTGGTGCAATTTGGCGCGCAGCAGAACGGCGTCGCCACCGGCCGTTGGCCGGACGGCGCGAATGATTTTTACCGGCTGAGCGCCAAGACTCCGGGCGCCGCCAATGCGCCGATCCTACCAGGCGACGTAGTCATCAACGAACTGATGTATGACCCAATCAGCGGCAACGATGACGACCAATACATAGAACTCTACAACCGGGGAACCAATACGCTCAACCTGGCTGGCTGGCAGCTTACCTCGGCAGTGACGTTTACTTTTCCCAGCGTCAACCTGGCGCCGAACGGGTATCTGGTCATCGGCCGCAACCAGCTCAACTTGTTTGCCAAGTATCCCAACCTAAATAGTGGCAACACGGTGGGCGATTTCAGCGGCAAGCTATCGCACAGTGGCGAGTATCTGGCCCTTACGATGCCGGCAGAGCACAAGACCTTGGATAACACCGGCAACCTGGTGACCAACATCATTAACATCGTGGTGAATGATTTGACTTATGGCGCGGGCGGCCGCTGGGGCCAATGGTCGGCGGGCGGCGGCAGCAGTCTGGAACTGCGGGACCCTAATAGTAACAATCGCCTCGCCGCCAACTGGGCCGATAGCGATGACACGGCGAAATCCGCCTGGACCAACATAGAGTTCACCGGCGTGCTGGACAACGGGGCGAACTACGAGTCGGGCATTCTGCACGCGCAGATCGGTCTGTTGGATGCGGGCGAATGTCTGGTGGACAATGTGGAGGTGAACCTGGGCACCACCAACTATGTGGTCAATCCTACTTTTGAAAGCGGCACCAACGGCTGGTCGTTCCAAGGTTGCCAGACACGTTCTACTCTGGAGAATACGGGCTATGCTAGCGGCCATTCGCTACATATCCGCTGCAGCGACCGACTCTGGACCGGCGACAACTCCTGCCAGGTAAACCTAAACACCAACGGCCTTGCTTCCGGCAAAACGGCCACGCTGCGTTTCAAGGCGCGCTGGCTGCACGGCTGGCCAGAAGCGTTGCTGCGTTTGAACGGAAATTGGCTGGAAGCCACGGGTCCGCTGCCCATTCCGAATAACCTCGGCACGCCGGGCCAAGCCAATAGTCAATATGTTCCGAACGCCGGGCCGGCAATTTATAGTGTCACGCACAGTCCGCCCTTGCCGGCGGCCGGTCAGGCAGTGGTCGTCACGGCGCAAGTGCAGGACCCGAATGGGGTCCAGACACTCACGCTCAATTACCGGCTGGATCCCGCTACCACTTACACTTCCGTGCCGATGAAAGACGATGGCACCGGCGGCGATGCATTGGCGAAGGACGGCATTTTTAGCGCCACCATTCCCGGCCAAACTGCCAACACTTTGGCGGCCTTTTATGTTTCGGCTACGGACAGCAACGCCGTGGTCTCGCGATTCCCGGCGCTGGTGAATGACAATACGCCGGTGCATGAATGCCTGGTCATGTTCGGCGACGGCAATCCCGGCGGCAGTTTCAGCGTGTATCACCTGTGGATTTCGCAGACGAATGTCACCCGCTGGTCCAGCTTGTCGGACTTGAGCAATGAGGCGCACGACGGCACCATGGTCTGCGGCAGCCGCGTCATCTACAACCTTCAGGCCCGGTTCGCGGGCAGTCCCTATCATCAGGGCTTTGATACACCGACGGGCAATTTGTGCCATTACAAATGGATCTTTAATGACGATGACAAGTTTCTCGGCGCGACCTCGTTCAACAAGATTCATCAGCCCGGCAATGGCGCGGGCGATGACGCCAGTCTTCAACGCGAGCAGCTGGCTAATAGCTTTCTGCGGGCGCTCGGCGTGCCGTGGCTCTACCGGCACTTTGTGGCGGTGTATGTCAACGGCAACCGGCGCGGCCTGTTGATGGAAGACGCGCAGACGCCCGATGGCGACGTGGTGAAGGAGCACTTTCCAAATGATGCCGGCGGCTGGCTCTACAAGATGCAACCATGGTTTGAGTTCGGGCCGTTCCCTTCCGGGAGCGCCATTCCCTTCAACAACAACTCCTGGTGCAACTTGATCCCTTACACAACCACCGGCGGCGTGAAGAAGCTGGCGCGCTATCGCTATGACTGGGAGATTCGCCGCACACCGGGTTCGGCCAATGACTTCAGTCCGGTGTTCTCGCTGGTGGACGCGGCCAGCTCGGTTGCCTCGCCGAATTTTGTGGCGAACATGGAAAACGTGGCGGACATGGAAAACTGGATGCGCGTGTTTGCCGCCAACCACGCGGCAGGCAACTGGGATTCGTTTGGCGCGCAGAACGCCCAGAACCTCTACGGTTACATGGGCGCGCTGGGCACCAAGTATTCGTTGCTGATGTTCGATTTCAACATCGCCATCGGCAACAGCGGCTCGTGGGGGCCGGGCCAAAATCTATTCTCCATCAATGGCCAGGATCAGGGCATGGCGAACATCTACAACACGCCGGCCTTTCTGCGCATGTATTGGCGCGCACTGGGGGAACTGGTCAATGGGCCGCTCGATACCGCCAAGAGCGGGCCGCTGATCGAAGCCAAATACAGTGCATTCACCGCGAATGGTTTGAGCGCGGAAAATCCGGCGGCCAACATTGAGCCGTGGCTTACCCAAGCCAAGAGCAGTATCGCGTCGCAATTGGCCGCCGTGAATGCGGCTAGCTTCTCCGTGAACAACACCGTCATCAGCAACAACCTCGCCTATGTCACCGGCACGGCCCCGGTCAACGTCGCCACGGTCTGGATCAATGGCGCGGAATATCCGTTGACGTGGACGAGCCTGACCACCTGGCTGGTTAAACTGCCGCTCGCGAATGGCACGAATCAGCTCGCCATCACGGGCGTGGACCGGAACGGCCAATGGATTGTCGGCGATACCAACAGCGTCGCGGTAGTCTATAATGCTACGAATAGCTCACCCGTGGGCCAGATTGTAATCAATGAAATTATGTATGCGCCCCTGGCCAGCAACGCGCAATATGTCGAACTTTATAATAACTCGACCAACACCGCCTTTGATTTGTCCGGCTGGCGGTTGCAGGGTTTGAGCTACACGTTCCCGCATGGTTCCATCCTGGCACCTACTAACTATTTGGTCCTGGCGGCCAACGGTCCCGCTTTCGCCGCCGCCTATGGTGCGACTAATCCGGTGTTCGACACATTTAGCGGCACTTTATCGCCGGACGGTGAGACGCTCGCGCTGAACACCACGAGCAACCTGCCCGTGACGAAACTTAAATATAGCAACGCGCTGCCCTGGCCAACGAACGCCAGCGGCACCGGTGCGGCGCTTCAATTGCAAGACCCCCGCCAGGATAACTGGCGGGTGGGCAACTGGACGACCGTGCCGACCAACACCCAGGTCGCGCCGCAGTGGCAATACATCACGCTCACGGGCAATGCCACCCAGCCAACTTTGCTCGTCTGCATGCACGGCACCGCCGGCGATGTTTATGTGGACGACCTGAAGTTGGTGGCTGGCAGCGTGCCAGAGGCCGGTTCGAATCTAATCCAAAACGGAGGATTTGAGACCGCATTGACGGGCCCTTGGACGCTTTCCACGAACCTGAGCAACTCTGTCATCAGCACCGCCTTCAAGCACTCCGGCAATGCGAGCTTGCATGTGGTCGCTACCAGTCCCGGGGATACTCTTGCCTTGTCCATTTGGGAAACCACGGCCGCGATCGTGACCAATGGCACTTATACCCTGAGCTATTGGTATCTGCCCAGCACCAATGGCACGCAACTGCTCCTGCGGCTGGCTGGAAGTTCTCTGGGCAATGGGACGGTTTACAGTTTGAATAATCTTTCGCCGGCGTTGCCCTCGGCGGTCGCTACTCCTGGTCGCGCCAATTCGGGGTTGACAACCTTGACCGCGTTTCCCTCTTTGTGGATCAACGAAGTGCAGGCCGACAACCTGAATGGCATCACTAATCGGGCCGGCCAGCACACCCCGTGGCTCGAACTCTATAACCCAAGCACGAATTCATTTTCACTGAATGGACTCTATCTCGCGAACAACTACACCAACTTACTGCAGTGGGCATTCCCGAC
Source organism: uncultured Verrucomicrobia subdivision 3 bacterium (assembly GCA_903850425.1). Lineage (GTDB taxonomy): Bacteria > Verrucomicrobiota > Verrucomicrobiia > Limisphaerales > UBA11358 > UBA11358. The sequence goes on from CAINLR010000109.1 coordinate 109,989, forward strand.
CAATGCCACGATCAACCCCGGCCAGTTCAAAGTCATCTTTGCCGATACGCTGACCAACCTTTCAACGACCAACGAACTCCACGCCAGTTTTGCGTTGCCCAGTCGCACCGGCTCGCTCGCGCTGACCCGGTTGGTCTATACCAATGGTCAGCAACAAGTGCTCGACTATCTGGACTACCAGAATATCAACCTGAACGACTCCTACGGCTCCTACCCCGATGGCCAGAGTTTCAGCCGTCAGGAATTTTTCGCGGCCACGCCCGGCTCGGCAAATAACGGCACGGCCACACCGCCGCCATCATTCATCGCCTATAGTCAGCCGGGTGGAGTCTATACCCAGAACTTCGATTCGCTACCTAATCCCGGAGCACTATCAGTGAACGCGGATAATCCGGTGACCAACAACGGCGTCATTTATTCGCTGGCCAATCCCTACGACTTTGCGTTCCCGGTTACGGCCAGCGGCAGTAGTGGCGGCCTGGGTGTTTCCGCGCTGGCAGGTTGGTATGGCTCAGCGGTGTCCGGTTCCAAGTTCGGGGCGACTCCTGGCGACCAGACCACGGGTGGCCAGCTTAGTTTCGGGTTGCCGAACAGTTCCAACCGCGCGCTTGGACTTCTGGCCACCAGTTCCACCAAAGGCACCGCCTTCGCTGCGAGATTGATCAATGCCACCGCCACGACTTTGACCCGGATGAATCTCCAGGCGACCGGCGAAGTCTGGCGTCAATCCAATCTCGCGAAGACTTTGCAGTTCTATTATTTCATTGATCTGACCGGCACCAATGCCTTCCCCACCAACGCGACAGCCTTTATTCCCGCACTAAACGTCAACCTGCATACGGTCGCGACCGATGTCGGCGGCGTGGCGGTGGATGGCACTTCGCCGCTGAATCAGACCAATCTGAGCGTGCTCAACCAGACGATCACTAATTGGCCGCCGGGAGCCGCCTTGTGGCTGGTGTGGCAGATGACTGACTCCACTGGCAAGGCGCAGGGGTTGGGAATTGATAACTTCAGTTTCTCCGCCAGCGTGCCGGTGCCGGTGCTGCTGGATATTGAGGCGACCGGAACTGACTTGCTCTTGAATTGGCCGGGAGCCGCTGGACAGAGCTATCAACTCGAATACAAGGATGATCTCGCCGCCCCGGCTTGGACGCCACTGGGCAGTCCGGTGCTCGGCACCGGCGGCACGCTGACCAGCACCAATGATTTTGGCGCGTCCTCACAACGATACTTCCGCCTGCGGCTGGTGAATTGAGCCTCCCAGACCGCATTGATTCCGCAGCCTGACTGACATGGCTGAAGCGTGGCACATTGCGCAGCGTCGGCGCTGCAAAGCCCTCAAGGAAGTGTTGCAATATGCGAAGCGGGGTGGTCCCACGTTTGAAAAATCTCGGGAACGGGCAACCCGCTCCCCAGGCGGATGCCGAACAACTCACGGCCCTTGCCATGTGAATAAACTACACAGAAAGGAACGAAGTTATGCGGTAGCACGATTGGATGGCGGTGCCCCGAGGCAAAGCGTCGGTTGTCTTGGGCGCGGGCACGATGCCCAGCCGGTGCGCGGCTTCGAGTTTTCCCTTCCGCTTTTCCCCTCCAAACCGCCTCATAGCGGAGGCTTTTCCGGCTAAGCCATTTGAATTGCGAACGGATTGGGTCGACACCAAGCTCTCACGGGTTGAAAAGCAAAAGGAACCGTCCGCCCAATCCGCCGCACGCGTGATTGCCGAAAAGCGCACGGAAATTGAAAGGATAAATTTTCGCCTCCAAAGACTTTTGGATTCGCTTCTCGACGGGGTCGTTGAACGGGATGAATACGCCGCCGAGAAAATCAAATTGATGAGCCAAAAGAAAACTCTGGAAGATCAGAACCGCGCGCTTTCGGCAGGCCGATCCACCTGGCTCGAACCATTCACAGAATGGATATTATCCCCTAAAAACGCGTGGGAAAATTGCCGTTTCAGGTTTGCTTCAAGAGAAGCGGGGTCTCGCCTCGAAAATCTTCGGCTCGAACCTTGTCCTCGAAGGCAACATAGCCCGTGGTTCTAGCGTCAAACCGTGGTCGGCACTCGTCGAAAAATCGTCGTGTGGTGGAATGGTGCGCGGTAGAGGTTTCGAACCTCTGACCCCTACCGTGTCAAGGTAATGCTCTACCACTGAGCTAACCGCGCACAACGGAGATTATAATACCGGTAGCATCCAGTTAGCGCAAGCACAAACCCACCTCGCATTACCCAAGTAAAACAGCCGTTTTAACCAATAAATACGGCTATTTTGTTGGCGGTGACCGCCTGATGCTCGACCGCAAAAGCAGGTCTCTTTGACATGAAATAATTTGCGGCGATCGGTTTGTTCGCTTGCTTTCACCACGCGTCCGCGGCAGTTTCAAGCCGCCAAATTGGCAAACAATGGCAAACGAATGAATGCGAAAATTACCGTTCAAAAATGGACCATTCGCGGCCAGGTCAAATGGGCCGTCCATCGAATTGATTCAGGCAAGCGCAAGCGAACCTTTTTTGCCTCCAAAAAGGCAGCCGAGGCAGAGGCGATTTTGTTGCGGGCACAGCGGGCGGCGGCGGGCGACGTCTGGCTCGCGCTCCCGGCACCAGAACGCCAGCGTTTAATCCAAGTCTACAACGAGGCACGAGAGCTAGGCGTTGATTTGGACGAACTGTTGGCAGAATGGAAGCGAGGCACCAGATTTACGGGAACAAGTCTGGCACTGGAAAAAGTGATCGCGGAATTGGTCGCGGCCAAACTCGCTTCCGGCCGGACCCGCCGCTATGCCACGACGCTGACAATTCCACTTAAACAGTTTGCCAAAGGGCGTGAAAGCCTCCCCATCGCCAGGCTCGGCCTGAAGGAAGTTGAAGCCTTCCTGAATTCAAAAAACATTCATTCGCGTCAGACGCTGCGAGCACGATTGTCCACCATGTTCCGTTTCGCGGTGCGCCGGGGTTATCGCCCGGATAATCCCTGCGACCGGCTTGAACCGGTGAGAATTCCTCACGCCCCTCCCACGGTTCTTACAGTTGAGCAAACCAAAAAGTGCTTGGAGTGGCTGGAGACTGAGCGCTCGCGTGCGTTTGGTTGGTTTGTTCTCACCACGTTTGCCGGCTTGCGACCGGAAGAAGCGGAGAAAACCTCATGGAAAGAAATCGACTTCCAAGAAGGTTGGATTCGGGTGGAGGCACAGACTACGAAGGTTCGCCAAAGGCGCGTGGTTTATCCCCACGCGACAGCTTTGCTTTGGCTCCAGCGCGCCAAGGAACGAAGCGCAGAACTGCCAATCGCGCGGCAACCACGCCGCCGGGCAATTCGCGGACTGCGAAATCTGCTCGGCTTCGCGAAATGGCCCAAGGACGTGACCCGCCATAGCGCCGCCACCTACTGGCTGGCCGAGACGGGGAACGCCGCTCAAATCGCCTCCGCCCTCGGGCACAGCGAAAATGTTCTCCGCAAGAACTACATGGCTTTGGTCACAAAAAA
>CAINLR010000110.1 GCA_903850425.1 uncultured Verrucomicrobia subdivision 3 bacterium
GGCGGAGCGAAATCTGGCGCCCAAGCGATACGTCTGGCGCAAGAAGGGTGAGGAAATTCTGGCCAAGATTTCCAAAGCCCGGGCGGCCCAAGTCGCCACATCACCGTTATGACCCCTCATTTACAGAACACTACACTAGCGCCGCCAATTGATCCCCTTTTAAGCCTGGCATGAAATAATCGGTGAGAATGAGGTCGAACTGGCGGTGTTCCAATGTGGCTAGCGCGGCCAGCCCGCTATCAACGCACTCAACGACATGGCCATCTCGACTAAGCATCAAAGCAAAGACCTGACTGAGGTCCTGCGCATCTTCCACTACGAGAATCTTATATTTGGGTTTAGGCAAAAGCATACAATTCACTCACTGCCATATAAACCAAGATCCGCGCACCGTCAAACCGCCGGCTGGGAAGCGGGTAAGAAACGTCATCGAAGCCAAAGGAAGATGCCTTCACGGCGTCAGGCTCCGGTAATACAAAGCGGGCAAATTCGTGGATATTTTGCCGCTCGCCGCCGGCCCCGAATTTCAATAAAAGCTCACCGGTGCTTTTAACCGTGCGGGGCGATTTCCCCGCGGCCAGTTTGCGATCCCGGAATTCAGCGACCACCTTCGCAGAGGATGTGGGATCAACCGCCAGGTTCAAGGTGTCCATTTGCCGGCGTTTCCAGTCTTTCCCAATCCCGGCAATGGTTTGGCCAGCCTCCCAGATTTGAACCAGGGCGGCCACCGTGGTGAGCCGTTCCGGTTCCGGCAGGCGGGCCTAGAAATCTCCGCCGGCTTACTGGTCTTTCTCTTATTTTTCGCCGGGCGTGTCGGCGTCCCTTTCCGTGACGACGAGGTGGCGTTTTCGTTTGCCGAGGACCATGCCGAAATTAACTTCCCAACGAATTCGGCCAGTGCGTTGAATGCGGCGTTTGATTGGATTCATAGGGCACATTGACGTCGCCAGTTTTCGCCCCGTCAACTGCGATCAAACTAGGCAATATGGTTTGCCAAGTGAGGGTGGGGCTTTGGTGGAAAAACGGATAACTCCATTGTTTTACGGTCTAATGCGAAGAAATACCAACGTTTTGGATGGTGGAGGATAGCGGTCTCGAACCGCTGACCTTCTCAATGCCATTGAGACGCTCTACCAACTGAGCTAATCCCCCGTCCAAATGCGGAGGCATAATTTAAATTTTCCCCGCCGCAAGTCAAAACATTTCGGTGCGTGGAATCTGGTTGAACCGTGGGCTCCATATCTTTAGCGTCTGCCTGTGCCGTCCCAACTTCGCATCGCCTTTCTCACGCACGAACCGTTTTATCCGCCGTCCGGCGGCGGTTCGGCGGAAGCGGTTTATCTGGTGCAAGAGATGGCGCGGCGCGGCCATGCGGTGCATGTCTTTGGCCCCAAAATTCCCGACGCGGACAGCGTGGCCAAAAAATTTGGCGTCACCCTGCACCCGTTTGAAAAATGGGAAATGGGCCGTTACGCGAAGCTGCGCAATTTTAAATACGTTGCGTATCCGTTTTTTCTCGAACGACTGGTGGCGGACGTCGCGCACAAAATTAAGTTCGAGCTGCTGTTTTCGCAGCACGCGATTTCGGCCGTGGCCGCCGGAAAATTGAAGCGAATACTCGGCGTGCCGGTGGTGATGAATTTTCCCGATTTGCTCACCGGCTTCATGGAAACGTGGCCCAGCTATGTCGCGCCGAAGCCGCTCGTCCGCGCGCTGATGCGCTATGAAATGTCGCTGCCGGTGCGCTACGACGTGGATGGCGTGTGCGCCATCTCGGATGAATTTGCCGACCGGCTCGTGGCGCGCGGCTACCCGCGCGCGAACATCTGTCCGATTTATTACGGCTACGACGCCCAGATGTTTCCCTTGCGCACCCAATTGCCGCCGCCGGGCCAGCCGCCGGTCGTGGTCATGCATGGCTCGTTTGACGCGCATCATCTCGGGCAGATTGCCTTTGACGCCGTCAAATTTGTCACCGCGAAAAAACCGCAGACCATTTTCCGTTTCGTTGGCAGGCGCACCGCCGGACTGGAGAAATTTCTGCAACGCGCGCAGACGATTCCTGGTTTCAAATGTGAGGCGGCCGGGTTTACGCCCTATGCGGAAGTTGCCACACAGCTTGTCAGCGCCAGCGTGGGCATTGTGCCTTACGAAGAATCCGCCGGCACGCACTGTGCCTTCGTGGCCAAGATCGTGGAATACGTCGCCAGCGGTTTGCCGACCGTCTGCACGCCGCTGAAAAGCGTCCAAAGCTATTTCAAAAATGATCCGTTGGTGAAGTTTTCTAAATTCGACGGAGAAGATTTTGGCGGCAAAATACTGGCATGGCTCGACGAACCGGTTTCCCATTGGCAGCCGCACGCCGCCGCATCCGCCGCGCGCGTGAAGGCCGAACTCGACTGGCAGCCGCTCTGCCGCAAGGCGGTGGCTTTTGCGGAGCAAGTTGGTTCGGCTGGCAAGTCGGCGCGCTGAGCTATTCAAACTCGGCCGGAAAGAGTTTTTCCGTCGCCCGATAAACCACGCCGCCCCGCGCGCGCGCCGGAACCGGTGGAGGGCGGTGTCGGTAGCCGGTTGATCAAGCCGCTGAGGCGGGGCGCGAGGCGATGCGCACCCGGCGACAGACCGAGAAGGTTGATGAATACAGTGCGAGCGGCTTTGGTTTCGTAAGCGCGAGCGTGCGCGGCGGCGGCGCGCATTCAAGTTTTTCCCCGCTGCCGGTTCACTTCGTAGAGAAACACGGCGGCGGCGGCACTGACGTTGAGCGAATCCACCTCATTCAGCATCGTAATCGCCACTGCCTCGTCACACGCAGCCAGCACGGGCGCGGAAAGGCCGTGGCCTTCGCTGCCGAAAACCAGACAGCAGTCGCCGGAAAAATCCGCGCGCGATAAAACCTTTCCGTCCGGGCGCGGATGCGCGGCGACGCAGCGGATGCCTTGCGCGCGCAACTCGCACAGCGTCTGCGCGAGATTTATGGATTCCAGCACGGGCAGTTTGAACAGCGCGCCCATCGAGTTGCGGACGGTGCGGCGCAGAAACAGGCTGCTGCACGTTTCGCCCGCGATCAACGCCGACACGCCCAAGGCCACGCAGTTGCGCATGAGCGCCCCGACGTTTTCCGCATTGGACAACCCGTCCATCGCCACCAAAAAATGCGGCCGCGGACTGGTCGTGAGAATGGTTTCCAAAGTCAGCGCCGCCGGCATTTTGGCGATGGCCAGCACGCCTTGATAAATTTCGAACCCGACCAGTTGTGCCATCACCGCTTTATCGCAGACGAACAAAGTGATGAGGCTTTCGGTTCGCGCCCGCAATCGTGTTTCGAATTCAGCCCGTCGTTCCTCGGTCAACAGCACCGAGACCACCGTGAAATCGCTGTCCAGCAGGCGGTGTAGCACCTTGTCGCCTTCCACCACGAAAATACCGAGCGCCGCGTGTTCCCGCGAACGCTTGAGCGTGCGATACGGTGCGAGCTCCGGCAAATCCAGCGAGGAAATGTTTGCGAGGCGGAGCATGCTTACAATTCCAGCGTCCCGCACGGCACCTCTTGCGCGGCGATTTGCATCTGGACGTGCTGCGCGCCGATGTGATGAAGCTGTTCGGCCATGACGTGGTGCGCCAGTTCGGGCTTGTTGCACTCGCGGCTCAAGTGCGCGAGGTAAAGATGTTTCAATTCGGCGGACATAATTTGCGCCACGGTTTCGGCGGCGGTCACATTGGAAATGTGGCCATGCCGGCCAAGAATGCGCTGCTTCAAGGCCCACGAGCGACGCGGACAATCCTGCAGCATCTTGACGTCGTGATTGGATTCGAGCACGAGCACATTCGCGGTGCGGATGCGTTCGAGCACGAGCTTGGTAACGTGACCAAGGTCGGTGGCAAAACCGAAATTGCCGGCGGCGGTGCGGATCAGATAGCCGACCGGATCCTGGGCATCGTGCGGAATGGCGAAGGAGTCCACGCGGGTATCGGCGATTTCAAAGCTCGCGCCGGTGTCGAAGAGATGGCAGGTGAATTTTTTCTGCAATTGAAATTCAAACGCGTCCTTCGTGGCGCGGTTGCAATAAATCGGGATGTTCAGCTTCTGCGCGATGCCGTTGAGGCCGGCGATGTGGTCGCTGTGTTCGTGCGTGATTAAAATGGCGGTGAGATTTTCCGGCGTGCGGCCAATGGTGGCGAGGCGCAGGCGGATCTGACGCGGGGAAAAGCCGGCGTCCACGAGGATGCGCGCTTCGGCGGTTTCCAGGTAGGCGCAATTGCCGCTGGAACCGCTGCCAAGGATGGTGAATTTGACGGACACGAGGAGGACGTTAATGGCCGGCTGGCGCGTGGGCAAATTCTTTTGTGCCGAGGCCAATTGACTTGGCGAAAAAGCTCCCTATTTTAGGCGGATTGCCGGTCGGGCAATTTTTGGAATGCGGCGTGCTTCTGCCAGCAGAGGCGCGTCAGAAATTTGAATCATGTTGTCGAATCGTAGATTTTTAGCAGCTTTTACCATGCTCGGCTGGTTCTGGGCTTTCGGCACCGCTCCCGTTCTCGGCGCGGGTTGGAAAACTTTGCCGGGCCATGTGCCGTCCGTGATCCACCGGCTGGCCGCGCGCGGCGCGTTGCCGGCGACGAATGAATTGCGGCTAGCCATTGGCCTGCCGTTGCGGGACGCCGCCGGGCTGGACCAATTTCTGGCCGGGGTCAGTGATCCGGCGAGTCCGCATTTCCGGCAGTATCTGACGCCCGAAGAATTCACCGCACGGTTCGGACCGACCGAGGCGGATTACGCGGCGGTCACAACGTTTGCGCTGGCCAACGGGCTGACTATCACCGCGACGCACCGCAACCGGCTGGTGCTGGACGTGCGTGGCCGGGCGGCACAGGTGGAACGCGCATTTCATGTGCGCCTGCAAAAGTTCCAGCATCCGCGGGAAGCGCGCGAATTTTTTGCGCCCGATGGCGAGCCGAGCGTGGCGGATTTCCTGCCGGTGGCTGACGTGGCCGGCCTGACCGATTATGAGCGGCCGCATTCAAAACTGCATCCGGCCGCGGCGGCGGTCACGGTGGCCAAGGCTGCTCCGAAGTCAGGCTCCGGTGCGGGGGGCAATTATGCCGGGAGCGACTTTCGCAATGCCTATGCGGCCGGCACTTCGTTGACCGGCGCGGGCCAAATGGTCGGCCTGTTGCAGTTCGACGGATTTTATACCAACGACATCAGCGCGTATGAAGACCTTATGCCCGGCCCGCCGCGCGTGCCCATCGAGACGGTGTTGCTGGACGGTTTCAACGGCGTGCCCACGGCGGGGGCGAACAACGGCAATGCCGAAGTTTCGCTCGACATCGAAATCGCCATCGCGATGGCGCCGGGGCTGGCGAAAATCGTGGTCTTTGAAGCGCCGTCACTCGGCGGGCAACCCAATGACATTCTCAATGCCATGGCGGCGCGGAGTGAAATCAAAAATCTGAGCTGCTCCTGGGGTTGGAGCGGCCAGCAAAATGCCACCACGGAAAATATTTTCAAGCAAATGGCGGCGCAGGGACAGTCCTTCTTCAACGCGTCGGGTGACAGCGCGGCGTTCACGGCGGGGCAAGTGGATGATCCAACGCAAGCCAATAATCCTTCCGCCAGTCCCAATATCACCCAGGTGGGCGGGACCGTGTTGCAGATGAATGGCCCGGGCGATTCCTACGCTTCGGAGGCGGTCTGGAATTCCGGCGGCGGCACCGGCAGCGGCGGCGGCGTCAGTTCCGCCAATTCGATTCCCGCCTGGCAACAAGGTCTGGACATGACCGCCAATCATGGTTCCACAACGGGCCGCAATCTCCCGGACGTGGCCATGGTGGCCGAAAGTGTTTATGTCGCCTACGGCAACGGGGGCAACGGCGCATTCGTTGGCACCAGTTGCGCTGCCCCGCTATGGGCGGGCTTCATGGCGCTGGTCAATCAACAGGCCGCCGCAGCGGGTAATCCCCCCGCCGGCTTTGTCAATCCCGCCATCTATGCGCTGGGCCGGAGCGCGGACTACCATCTCTATTTTCACGACACGACTGCGGGTGACAATACCCGGCCCGGTAGTCCGACCAATTTTCCCGCCACTACCGGCTACGATCTTTGCACCGGTTGGGGCACGCCCAACGGCACCAACCTGATCTCTGCGCTGGCGGCGTTGAACCTCTCAACTCACTTGGCCGATGTCGTCCGGCCGACCGTGAGTATCATCAGCCCCGTCAACAATCTGAAATGGAGCAATGATGTATTCTCCGTCAGCGGCACGGCGGGCGACAATGTCGCCGTATCAAATGTATTCTATTCGGCGAACGGCGCGGATTGGGGCATCGCCACAACCGTCGGGCATGGTGCCAGTTGGTCGGCCAATGTGGCGCTCACCCCGGGCACCAACACCATTCAAGCTTATGTCCAGGATACCAGCGGCAATTACTCCATGACCAATCGGGTGAGTTTGATCTGTATTTTGAGTGCGCCCTTGGCGGTCAGCACGAATGGACGTGGGAGTATCAGCCCGAGCTACAATGGCGCAAGGTTGCAACTTGGCGCAAACTATGCGCTCACCGCCACGGCGGCCGCGGGCTTCAAGTTTACCGGTTGGCTGGACGCCGAGGGGCAGGTGGTGACGAATAGTCCCGCGCTCAAGTTTCTCATGACGTCCAACTTGGCGTTCACCGCGAACTTTGCGGACATTGCCAAACCGACCAATGCGATTCTCGCACCGCTGGCCAATCAACGATGGAGCAATGCCGTATTCACGGTTGCCGGCAAGGCGAGCGACAATGTCGGCGTGGCGAACGTATTCTACTCTTTGAACGGTGCGGATTGGACCCCGACCACCAACACAACTGGCTGGAGTAACTGGACGGCGGGAGTAACCCTGACGCCGGGCACCAACCTCATTCAAACCTATGCGATGGATGGAGCGGGCAACTTATCCACTACCAACCGAGTTAGCTTGGTCTATATCGTGAGTGCGCCCTTGATTGTCCGCACGAATGGACGCGGCAGTATCAGTCCGACCTACAATGGTGCTAGGCTTCAGGTCGGTGCGAACTATACGCTGACCGCCATAGCCGCAACCGGTTTCAAGTTTACCGGTTGGACCGATGGAGATGGTCTGCTGCTGACTAATCGCGCGGCGCTCACCTTCATGATGGCGTCCAATCTGGCTTTCACGGCCAACTTTGTGGATGTCACTAAACCGACGCTGAGTATTGTCAAGCCAGTGAACAATCAGAAAGGGAGCAATTATCTTTGCACCCTCAGCGGCAAGGCGATTGACAACGTCACGGTGACGAATGTTTTCTACTCATTGAACGGTGGCGCTTGGAGCCGTTCCTTGACGGCCGACAACTGGACTAACTGGACCGCGCAGGTCAGCCTCGTGCCGGGAACGAATACCCTCGCGGTCTGCGCCGTGGATATGGCCGGAAACCGCTCGGCGACCAACCAGGTGAGCTTTGTATATGTCTTTGCGCTGGGCGGAACATGGAATGTGGTGCAATTGCAGACCCCCAGCCAGATGACTTTGACTACGAGCGCTGGGCTGGCGGGCGGCAGGTCTTTTGGTGCGACTAACGGCACGCTCAGTTTTAATGCCGATGGCACTTTGAACGGTCAGTTTGAAGATCCCTTCACCGGAACTTATGTGCCAGGCAGCAACGGCCTGGTGGCCACCACCATCGTGACTTCCGCCGCCACGAACTATTTCAACCTGTTCATCAATGCCAGCCAAGATACCATGACTTTGGTGGATGCCCAACGGGATGAAAGCAATAACCAGCAGGAACTGCTGATGTTCCAACGTGCGCCGACGACCAATACATTGGGCAGCCTGGCGGGGGCTTGGAATGTGGTGCAATGGCAGACACCCGGACAAGTGGCTTGGGACGAAGTCAACGGCCTGCAAGGTGGCGATCAATTCAGCGCGACCAAAGGTAGTCTGGTCTTGAATGTCAATGGCACGCTCAGTGGAAATCTGGGTGGCGCGTTTACGGGAAGCTATCGCCTCGGCAGTAATGGCGTGGTCAATCTGGCTACCGTTGCCGGTGGCCAGACCAATACTCACACTCTATTCGTGAACGCCAGTCGCAACGCGATGGCGCTGGTCGAAGGTCCGCTCGATGGGAGTGACCCTTCGCAACAAATAACTTTGTTTCAGCGAATGCCCTTGTTTGTATTACCCACGGATCCCGCAGGTTTGTGGAGTCTGGTGCAGTTGCGGACGCCGGCGCAGTTGTCCGGGGATGCGATCAATGGACTGCAAGGCGGCGGCAATTTTGGCGCGGCCAGCGGCTCGGTGCGGTTCAATGCTAATGGCACCATTACCGGCAACTTGAATGGCGCGTTCGCTGGAATCTACCAAACTGGCAACGCTGGCGTAATCAAACTCACGCTCATGACCGGAAGCGCGACCAACTCCATCATCGTGTATCTCAACGCCAGCAAGGATGCCATGATGGGTGTGGCCAGCCGGTTTGACCACCAGCAGAATGATCAGCAACTACTCTTGTTGCAGCGCGTGCCGGCCAATTGACTCGGCGCGACGGCGCACTATTTTATTGCATTCCAATTTTGGCAACTTGTGGAATAGGGTGTGCCTGTCTGCACCAAGTCTAAGACCAATTCGCAAAGAGAAACGGTCGGGCGCACCATCTACTGATTGTCATTGGTAAATGGTATCAGTCGAATTTTCTATGTCCGATAAAAGCCGTCCTTTCCGGATTTGCGCCGCACTCAGTCTGCTCTGGGTGCTGGGCTGGGCCCCGGTGCTCGGCGCGGACTGGCAGACCTTGCGCGGGCATGTTCCGGCCGTGACGCGCCGGTTGGCGGCGACCGGACGGCTGGCCGCCACCAATCAATTGCGGCTGGCCATCGGCCTGCCGCTGCGCGACCCAGCGGGTTTGGAAACATGGCTCGCGGCAGTGTATGATCCGGCCAGTCCCCAATTCCGTAAATTTCTGACGCCGGCGGAGTTCACTGCGCGGTTCGGCCCGACCGCAGCCGACTATGCCGCCGTCAGGAATTTTGCACGGACGAACGGACTGCGTATCGCCGGCACATATGACAACCGGCTGCTGCTGGACGTGGTGGGTTCTGCGGCGCTGGTGGAGAAAGCTTTTCACATTTCGCTACGAACCTATCGGCATCCCACCGAGGCCCGCAATTTTTTTGCGCCCGACGCCGAACCAACCGTGGCGGGTAACTTGCCGCTGGTGGATGTCAGCGGGCTGGAAAATTTTTCGCGGCCACATCCGAAAGTTCGCCTGGTTGAGGCTTTGACCATGCGACCTCAAACAGCGGGGTCCAAGGGAGCTGGTTCCGGCCCGCTCTTCAATGGCTTTGCCACTTATGTCGGTGCGGATTTTCGCCACGCCTATGCGCCGGGCACGACCTTGGACGGCATCGGGCAGATGGTCGGACTGGTGCAGTTTGACGGGCATTATGCGAGCGACATTACTAACTATGAACATGTGGCTGGCCTGCCAAATGTGCCCATTGAAACCGTTTTGCTGGACAGTTTTGACGGTAGTTCCGGCGACGGCAACATCGAAGTCTCCTTGGATATCGAGATGGCGATTTCGATGGCGCCTGGACTCGCCCAGGTGGTGGTCTTCGAGGCCGGGCCGGATGGGATTCCCAACGATGTTCTGAATGCCATGGCGGCGCGCAGTCAGATCAAGAATTTGAGTTGCTCCTGGGGCTGGGCCGGCGGGCCGGATGCCACCACCGAAAATATTTTTTTGCAGATGGCCGCGCAGGGACAATCCTTTTTCAACGCGTCTGGCGACAGCGATGCCTTCCTACCCGGGTTGGTGGATAATCCGGGCTACGAGGGTTCGCCTTCCAGCAGTCCCAACATCACGCAAGTCGGCGGCACCGCTCTCTCCATGAATGGCGGAGGGGCCATGTTTGATTCAGAAGTGGTTTGGAACCGGGGCGGGGGTATCGGCAGCAGCGGCGGCGTCAGCTCCGATCATGCGCTTCCGGCCTGGCAGCAGGGGATCAATTCTTTTTTGACTCATGGCGGCTCGACGACGCACCGGAATATTCCCGACGTGGCCATGGTGGCGGACAATGTCTATGTCTTTTACGCCAATGGCGTCGGCGCACCGGTCGGCGGCACCAGTTGCGCTGCGCCGTTGTGGGCGGGTTTCATGGCACTGGTGAATCAGCAGGCGGCGGCCAGCGGCAAACCGCCGGCCGGCCTTATTAATCCGGCCATCTATGAAATCGCCAACGCGTCAGGTTACAACGCTGCTTTTCATGACACCACCGTCGGCGACACCACTTGGGCCTCCAGTCCGAACGTGTTCTACGCCGGCTCAGGTTATGACCTCTGCACCGGCCTCGGCTCGCCCACGGGAACGAACTTAATCAATGCCTTGCTGAAACCGGATCCGCTAATTGTGATTTCTAATTACGGGTTCACCGCCTTCGTTTCACCAGCGGGAGCATTCGATCTCAAGACGCAAACTTTTTTGCTGACCAATGCCGGGGCCACTCCGCTCAACTGGTCGCTCCTCAACCCGGCGGCGTGGCTGATGGCCTCGACAAGCAACGGCACGCTCGCCGACGGAGCCAGCCAAACCGTGGAGGTCAGACTGAGCAACGCCGCCAGCAACCTGACCGCCGGGATTTATTCTACCAGCCTCTGGTTCTCGAATGTCACCAGCGGCGTGGCGCATGCCCGTTTTTTTACGTTGCAAGTGAGCGACCCGCTGGTGCTGCTGCCAACAAACCAATTTTCTTTCAGCGGTGCCGTGGGCGGACCGTTTGCGCCGGCGTCCCAGGAATTGAGTTTGACCAATGCCCGCGCCGGCACTTTGAATTGGGGCATCAACCATACCTCCGCTTGGATTAATGTATCACCGACGAGCGGAAGTATTACGTCTGGCACATCTCCCACCGTGACCTTCACGCTCACGCCAGCCGCCACACACTTGTCCGCCGGAATTTACCCGGCGACTTTTCTGGTGACCAATTTGCTCAGCCAGCAGGTGCAACCAGTCACGGCCCAAATTCGGGTGGGCCAGTCGCTCCTATCCAACGGCGGTTTTGAAACCGGCGATTTCACCGGCTGGACGCTCTTGGGCAACACCGTCGGCGGCGGATCCGTTTTCAACGCGGTCGAGACGGATTTTAATTTCCCCGGAGTGGTGCATGCGGGCATCTACGGTGCGTTTCTCGGCGATACCCAGTTGGCCACCCTTTCGCAAGCGCTCCTCACGATTCCGGGCCAAGACTATTTGATTTCAGGATGGCTGCACAATCCGGTGAGCGGCCCGGAGCAGATCTTTCTCGTCAATGCGAACACCAACCCTCCGGCCACCCACCAGGTTTGTTATCTCTCCAACCCGCCGGTGTTGGCCTGGACCAATCTGACGTTTGTGGTCACTGCGACCGGCACGAATACCGTCCTTCAGATTGCAGCTAAAAATGAGCCTGACTTTTTCGGCCTCGACGACATCGCCGTCACCCCCATTCCCCGGCCATCGTTCACCCTCGTCAATCAGACGACCAATGCTTTTATTTTCAGTTGGAACTCACTCGCCGGCCTCGTCTATCAGGTGCAATACCGGACGAATTTGCTCCAAGCCGGCTGGCTCGACCTGGGCAGTCCCATTCCCGCGACTGCCGACACGACCAGTCTCACCAACCACTTCGGCCCGGAGCCGCAACGCTACTATCGCGTCCGCCAGTTGCCGTGAAGCTATTGCAACTTTTTTGAAACAAAAGCCCCGGTTGCTGGGTTATGTAGGCAAGATATGAATAGATTTCACGCGAAGCCAAAATTGAATCCGGTGTGCAAACTGCGCCAGTCGTTGCCGACTTTGCCCTTGATTTTGCCGGCCAGCGCCCAGGTCGGGACCAAGCTTCCGCTCCTGGCACTGGACCCGAAACTCGGGTCGGCGGCCCCGGCGACGCAAGGCGGCGGTTTGATTTCGTTATGCAAGAATTTTGCATTCAGCAATCTGTTTTAACGAGTATCGTTTCCGAACAGTTACGGTCACGGCCCGGCCATGACAGATGCGCAACAGTTCGAGACGTTCATGCGAAACTACCAGAACATGGTGTTTAGCACGGCCATGCGTTTGCTCGCCAACCAATCCGAAGCCGAAGATGTGACGCAGGAAGTTTTCCTCAAAGCGCACGCGCATTTTGACAACCTGGATGGCAATCCCTCGGCGGGCGGGTGGCTCAAGACGGTGGCGACGAATTTGAGCCTGAACCATCTCTCCCGCTACCGCTCGCGCTGGAGTTTTTTCTCAGAACTCTTCGGCGGCCACGAGGAGCCGCAGGAACCGGATTTTCCGGCGGAGGACAATGTGGAAGAGGCCCTGCTCAAAACGGAACGTTGCGCACTGGTCGAGCAGGCCTTGCAGGAACTGCCGCCCGCACAACGCGTGCCGCTGGTGCTGTTTCACCTGGACGAACTCGGCTACGAGGAAATTGCCGCGAAGCTGAACGTGTCGCTGGGCAAAGTGAAGACGGATATTTTTCGCGGCCGCGAAGTGCTGCGGCGGAAACTCCGGCTGAAGTTGAGCGTGGAATAAAAATCAATTTGACCCCATGAATTCAAATCGCGACCAGCAACTGGAATCACTCATCAGCCAGGAGTTGCAGGCACTGCCGGAACTGACCGCGCCGGCGGCGGTGGCGGACCGTGTCATGGCGAGCATCTCCCAGCGCCGGCCGGTTTCGTGGTATCGCCGCTCCTGGGCCACCTGGCCGGTGGCTTTGCGGGTGGCCTCATTCGCCGTCATGGTGGCGCTGTTCGGCGGGCTCTGTGCCGCCGGCTGGGGATTTTCGCACTCGGAAGCCTATTCGCAGGCGCTGCATCGCGGTGGCCATTGGTTCTCCGGCTTCGGCATGTTTGGCAATGTTTTGAGCACCTTGGCGGATTCGGCGGTGCTCGTGGTGAAGCACCTTGGCACGGTCTTTATCGTCGCCTGCCTGGTCGCCGCCGGTCTGGGCTATGCGCTCTTTCTCAGTTTGGGAACGGTCTATTTCCGCCTGGCCTTTGCCAAATCTCAACCCGCTCATTTATGAAAATCAGCCGAAAAATCCTGACGGTTTTAATTCTATCGCTTTTGGTCCTACCACGGCTGCCAGTAATGGCACAGGGCGCAACCGCTGCCACAACCAGTGTCGAAACGGCCGAGGTGGCGACAGCGGTGTCCAATGCGCCACCGGTTTCGGTGAGCATCGAAGTAGCCACGAAAAAGAAGACCGTTTTTGGCGTTCGCATTAACAGCTCCAATCATTCGGAGCCGATGGTGATGTTCGGACAGAACGCGGAATTGAAAGCCGGTGAAACGGCCGAGGCGGTGGTGGTTTTCGGTGGTTCTGCCAAGGTCCATGGCAAGGTGCGGGATGCCGTCGTGGTGATTGGCGGCAGTGCGGAGGTGGATGGTGAGGTGGACGATGCGGTCGTGGCCATTTTTGGGAATGTTCATCTCCAGCCAGGCGCGGTCATTCATCACGATGCGGTTGCGGTCATGGGATCCGTTACGGCCGGACCGGAAACACAAGTTAACGGCGATGCCGTCGCGATCGGCGGGAAATTGGAAATTGAGGATGGTGCCACCGTGAAAGGCGACAAAGTGAACGTGAGTTTACCGCCGCCGTTTTCCGATTTTGGCTGGCTGCGCGACTGGTTCCGGTATTGCGCGCTTGAATTCCGTCCGCTCGCCCCGCAAGTCCCCTTCGTCTGGATCATTGCCGCGGTCTTCTTCCTGATTTACTTGCTGATCGCATTGGTGTTTCCGGGTGCGGTTACGACGTGCGTGGACGACTTGAACCGGCGGCCCGCCACCACATTTTTCATGGGCCTGCTAACCAAACTGCTCGTCCCGTTTGTGTATTTGATCCTGGCGGCCACGGGTGTGGGCTTGATCGTGACGCCGTTTATCTGGGTGGCGCTGCTGCTGTGCGCCATCGTCGGCAAGGTGGCCATTCTGCAATGGATCGGTTTCCGAATCGGACGCCCCTTTGGCGGTGGGTTTCAAACCCCGTTGCTGGCCTTTCTGCTGGGCATCTTCCTCCTCACGCTGCTTTACCTGGTGCCGGTCGTCGGCCTGTTGACCTACATCCTGCTGGGCGTTTGGGGCCTGGGTTGCGGCGTCAGCACGGCCTTCGCTCGGCTGCGCCGCGAAACGCCGGACAAACCAATTGGACGGCCGCCGCAGTTTGCCGACGCGCCGGGGTCAACGATGGCTCCGCCTACCGTCAATCCCGGCACTGCGCCCACCACGGGAACGGAAGCAACGTCAGAGGCCGCCGCTGCGTTTGGCACTGGGTCGTCAGCAACGCCAGCATCGCCGCCGCCCGCCAGCGCGCCGGTGGCACTTCCCGCGGCGGCCTCGTTTCCCAAAGCTGGTTTTTGGGAGCGCGTGTGTGCTGCCTTGTTGGACACCATTCTGATCGGGGTGCTAGTGACCATCACGTCCACCGGCTCGCTTTTCTTGATTGTCGCGCTGGCTTACTACGCGGGCATGTGGACGTGGCGCGGAACCACCATCGGCGGCATCCTGCTCAAATTGCAGGTGGTCCGGACGGACGGGCGTCCGCTGACCTTCGTCGTCGCGCTGGTGCGTGGATTGGCAGCGGCCTTTTCCGTGGTAATTTTCTTCCTCGGCTTCCTCTGGATCGCATGGGACAAGGACAGCCAGGGCTGGCACGATAAAATTGCGGGAACCGATGTCATCCGGCTACCGCGTTCAATGCCGCTGGTGATGTTGTGACAGCAGGATAAAAGCACCAAATTCCAAACTCCAAGCTCCAGAGAAATTTCAAGCGCCAAACTTCAAACGAACTCGTGACGATGGCTTGGGGCATGGTGTTTGAAAATTCTCCGGAGCTTGGAGGTTGGAGCTTGGAGTTGCTTGGAAACGTTTGCATGAAAAATCTTGGTCGGCGACGCCAAGCATTCTAGCATCAGCACATGGTTCATGTTGGCATCGGTTATGACGTTCATCAATTAGTCGCCGGACGCAAGCTCGTCCTGGGCGGCGTGGAAATTCCGCACACCAGAGGCCTCGACGGCCATTCCGACGCGGATGCGCTGATGCACGCCATCTGCGACGCCGTTCTCGGCGCGCTTGGCGAGGAGGATATTGGCCACTTTTTTCCCAACACCGATCCGCGCTGGAAAGGCGTGCCGAGCAAAATATTTCTCGAAGAGGCGGCGAAGCAGGTTGCGAAGCGCCGCGGGAAGATTGTGAACGTGGATGCCACGCTGATCGCGCAGGCGCCGAAAATTTATCCCTACATCGCGCAGATGAAAAAATGCATCGCCGCCGCGCTGGGCGTTTCCGAAAAGCAGATCGGCGTGAAAGCCACGACGAACGAGTTGATGGGTTTCATCGGCCGCGAAGAAGGCATTGCCGCGATGGCCGTGGCGAGCGTGGATCTGCCGGCATAATTTCAACCACGGATGGACCCTGATAAACACGGATTCAAAATACGATATAGACACGGAGCAATTGCCAAAACGCCGATGCTGAAAAACTCACGTAATTTGTTTCTTCAAATCCGTGTCCATCTGTGTCCATCCGTGGTTAAATAGTTTTCATGGCCATCAAATCTGAAATCAGTTGGAAGCGCGTCACCGACGACGGCGAGAAAATCCAAGTCAACGCCCAGCGCGTGGGTCGCCAATGGATATTTTCCCATCGCGGCAGGCGTTTCGACACCTGGGAGACGGTCGCGGAACCGCCGCTGGAAGACTGGCTGGAATTGCTCGACGCCGTGCAGCGGCTCATCAACCGCCGGCGTTACCAACCGGACGATGAGGAGGCTTTGCGTCGTATGATTCGTGAGCGTTTTCCCGACGCGGGTGTCTGAACCGCAGTTGCTCCCGGAAATTGAGTTTCGCCCCGCCAAGCTGGCGGTTGCGGATTCCGCCGAAAAACAAGTCGTCACCTGCGTCCGGCCGGCGGCGTCAAAAACTAAAATCACTCTATGAAAAACCTCGTTCTTCAACTGGCGGCACTGCTGGCTGTAACCAGCCTGTTCACCGGCTGCGCCGCCGCCAACAAAGGCTGCGCGGCGGCCACCGCGAGTTTTTCCAACCTGCCGGCGAACAGCGATCCCCAGCTCGTTGGGGGACAGGTCGCGGAGAACTTTCTGGCGCGCGCCTTCCGCACGAACAAGCCGGCCGGCTTCATTGTCTATCCTGAAGTCTGCGCGGCGTTTGGCGCCCTGCGCTTTGCCGACGCGATGGGCAATGCGGAGTTGAAACAAAAATTGGTCAACCGGTTTGCCGTGGTGTTGCAGCCGGAACATAAAATTCTGATTCCCGCCGGCGGCCACGTTGACTTGAGCGTCTTCGGCGTCGTGCCGCTGGAAATGTATCTACTGAATGGTGACACAAATCTGCTCGCGGTGGGACTAAGTCTCGCAGATGCCCAGTGGAAAGCCCCGCTCACCAACGGCCTCACGCGCGAAACCCGCTGGTGGGTGGATGACGCGTGGATGGTTGGCAGCCTGCAAATCCAGGCGTATCGCGCGACCAAGGATGCCCGGTATGCCGATCACGTTACCACGCAGCTCGCGGCGTATCTGGATAAATTGCAAGAGCCGAACGGTCTGTTTCACCACGGACCCGAGGCTCCGTTTTATTGGGGCCGCGGCAACGGCTGGGTCGCCGCCGCGCTGGCGGAAGTGCTGCAATCCCTGCCGCCGGAACATCCGAAATATAAGCGGTTGATGGCCGGTTATAAAAAAATGATGGCGGGCCTCAAGGCGTGCCAGGCTCCGTCGGGTTTGTGGCGGCAACTGTTGGACGACCCGGCGGCCTGGGAGGAAACCTCGAGCACGGGCATGTTCACTTACGCCATGATTGTCGGCGTGAAACACGGCTGGCTGGACGCGGCGGAGTATGGCGACTGCGCGCGACGCGGCTGGATTGCGCTGTGCGGAAAAATTGACGGGCAGGGAAATCTCCGGGACATCTGCGTGGGCACGAATCAGAGCAAGGAAAAGCAATTTTATCTGGACCGTCCGCGTTTCACCGGGGATCTGCATGGCCAGGCACCGGTGCTGTGGTGCGCGTGGGCGCTGGTGGAAAAATAAAATTCTCGCGGCAGACCATCCCACGACGGCAGCCAGCGCCGGGGCTCGGGTAGACAAAGTCGCAAAGCGAATTTGTCTGCCACGTTGGATTGCCACCAGACCTTTTTCGATTGGCCTTCAATTTGGCCGCTGACCTGGCAGCGGTTTTTCTTTTGGTGCGCCGAGGGAAGAATTAACCTGCGGACCAACCTAAATGAAACCTCCGCGCTTCCAAATGCCCGCCGGCCAGAATTGGAGTTGCCACGGCTGCACGGATTGCTGTCGCGGGCAGTTGCTCATCACCCTTTCGCCCGAAGACAAGCTCCGCCTCGAACAACAGAACTGGTCACCGGCGGACGGCGTTGATCCGGCGAAGCTGATCGTGGCGGGGCTGAATCAATTCCGGCTCGCGCATCAGGCTGACGGAGCCTGTGTCTTTCTCGATGCGACTGGCCGTTGTCGCATTCACGCCAAGTTTGGCGAAGCGGCGAAACCGCTGGCGTGCCGGCTGTATCCGCTGGTCCTGCATCCGGCGGGGCAGGACGTGCTCATTGGCCTGCGCTTCAGTTGCCCCTCGGCGGTCGCGAACCAAGGTCGTCCGCTGGCAGAGCAGGGGACGGAAATTAAAACGCTCGCCCGGCTGGTTCTGCCCGACGATCACCAATCCATCCCGCCGCCGCCCGTGGCTGTCACGCCGGGAATGGACTGGCCGGATTTTTTGCGTTTCACGCGTTGGCTCGATGGCACGCTCGCCGCCGAAAAGGTCCCGGTGGCGTTGAAACTCTTGCGGGCCATGCACTGGCTGGGCGCGGTTGAACGCGGTTGTCTGGATCAAATCACCGGCGAAGACGCGGACGAAATCCTGGAGGCGTTGGGGCGTCGCGCGGCGGAAAAACTGCCCGCGCTGCCGGCGGCGGCAGAAAAGCCCAGTGGTTTTGGACGATTGTTTCTGCGCCTGCTCGTGCTGGAACATGCCCGCACCGTGACTGTGGCCGATCAGGCTGTGCGCAGCTCGCATCGCTGGAAAATGCTGGCGGCCGCGTGGCGGCTGGCTCGTTCCAGTGGTCGGACTCCGGCCTTGCGCGCCGGGTTGCAGCGCGTGAAGTTCGCGGACATCGAGAAAAATTTCGGCCCGCTTTCGCCGGCGGCGGAGGCGTTGTTGACCCGCTATTTCCGCGTGAAAATTCAGAGCCTCCATTTTTGCGGCACGGCTTTCCATGACCGTCCGTTGATCGAAGGCTTCCGCAATCTGGCGCTGCTGTATCCGATTATCCTCTGGCTGGCCCGCTGGCTGGCGGTGAGCGACGGGCGAGCTGCCTTGAAGGACGCCGATGTGCTGAAAGCCGTTTCCATAGTGGATTACCAATACAGCTACGCACCTTACCTAAGCTGGCGAACCCGCCTGCTGCACCAGCGCGACGACATCGTCCGTCTCTGCGCGTGGTATGCGCGGTGAAGTGCTTAGTTTCAGTCGTCCCGCTTAAAGATTTTGCCTCCCCCTTATTAGGTATTGTCTGGCTGTGAGGTTCGTTCCAAGCTGTTTGCGCCATCAATTTGGTTGAATCAGAACATTGGAACTATGTCGTTGTCCGCACCGTCATTTGAATTTTCGCTGGCCGGCCAGAAACTCACCGCGCACACGGGCATCCTGGAATTGATGGATGATTTGGGGCGCGCCATGACCGTGGCTCCGCACATGCGGATGCTCGGCGGGGGCAATCCTGCTGCCGTGCCGGGTCTGCAATCACTCGTGCGCGAGCGGATGGGCGAGTTGATGGCGGATGGCGACGCGTTTGAGCGGATGCTCGTCAGCTATGATCCGCCGCAGGGCAACCCGCGTTTCCTTCGCGCGCTGGCCGAACTGCTCCAGCGGACTTACGGTTGGAACATCGGCCCGCAAAATCTCGCCGTCACCGGTGGCGGACAAAGTGCTTTTTTCTTCCTGTTCAATTTGCTCGCCGGGCGCTTTGGCGGCGGCCGTCGGAAAAAAATTCTCCTGCCGCTCGCGCCGGAATACATCGGCTATGCGGATCAAGGATTGGAGCCGGATTTATTCGTGGCGTGCCGGCCCGTCATCGAATGGCCCCAAGGCCACGACGCAAAGGTTTTCAAATACACGATTGATTTCGCGGCGGTGGAACGGGCGCTGGTGCGCGGCGACATCGGAGCCATCGCGGCCTCGCGTCCGACCAATCCGACGGGCAACGTAGTGACCGACGCCGAAGTCGCACGTCTTTCCGCGCTCGCCCTCGCCCACGGCATCCCGCTGATTCTCGACAACGCCTACGGCACCCCGTTTCCCGACGTGATGTTCGTGCCGGCCAAGCCGTTCTGGGCACCGCACGTCATCCTCACCTTGAGTCTGTCCAAACTCGGACTGCCGGGCACGCGGACCGGCATCGTCATCGCGCCGGAAAAAATCGCCTCAGCCATCGCTTCGCTCACGGCGGTGGTCGGGCTGGCCAACAATAACATCGGCCAGCAAATCGTTTTGCCGTGGATCGAGAACGGAAAAATTCTGGAGCTCGGCCCGAAAATCCTCCGCCCGTTCTACGCGGAGAAGGCCGCCGCCGCCGCCCGCTGGGCGCGGGAATATTTTGACCCGGCGGGTTTGGACTGGGCGCTGCACGCGACCGAAGGCGCGTTTTTCCACTGGCTCTGGCTGAAGCATCTCCGCATCCCCACGCGCGAACTTTACGCGCGGCTCAAGGCGCGAAACGTGTTGACCGTGCCCGGCGAATATTTCTTTTTCGGCTTGGAAGAAGAGTGGTCGCACCAGCACGAATGTCTGCGCATGAATTTTTCCCGCGAGCCGGAGGTCGTCCGCGAAGGTTATCGCCTTATCGCCGAGGAAGCGGCGAAGGCGTCTGCTTGAAGTGATTTATGAATCCGCTTCCGCCAAAGCATTTGCTCGCCGGCATCCCGCCCATGCCGGCGCTGCCGGCGGCGGCGGCCGCGCGACTGACGGGTTTTCTCACGGAGATGGAAGCGCAATCGGCGAGCCTGATCGGCTATCCGTGCAGCCAGGATTTTGATTATTCGGAATTCGCCCCGTTGCTGCGCTTTTCCTTAAACAATGTCGGAGACCCGTTTGCTGAATCCAACTATCGCGAGAACACGTTCGCCTTCGAGCGCGAAGTCATCGCGTTTTTTCAAAAGCACCTGCGCGCTCCCGTCGGTGAGACGTGGGGCTATACGACGGCGGGCGGCACGGAGGGAAATCTTTACGGCCTCTATCTGGCGCGCGAACTCTATCCGGACGGCGTCGTGTATTACTCGGAGCACACGCATTACTCGGCGGCGAAAATTGTTCGCGTGCTGGGCGCGCGCAGCATCATGATCCGGGGGCGCGCGGATGGTGAAATTGATTACGACGACTTGCGGGAGACGCTCAAGATTCACCGCGATGTTCCGCCCATCATGCTCGCGAACATCGGCACCACGATGCACGGCGCGGTGGATGACCTCAAAAAAATCCACGCCCTGTTGAAGGAACTGGCCATCGCGCGTTTTTACATCCACGCCGATGCCGCGCTTTCGGGCATGATCCTGCCGTGGGTGGACGATCCCCAGCCCTTTGGATTTGACGCCGGGATAGATTCCATTTCGGTTTCCGGCCACAAGCTCATCGGCTCGCCCATGCCGTGCGGTGTGGCGCTGGCGCGGCGGAGTCATGTGGATCGCGTGGCGCGCAGCGTCGAGTATGTCGGCTGCATGGATACGACCATCGCCGGGAGCCGGAATGCATTCAGCCCGCTGATTCTCTGGAGCGCGATCCAGCGGCGCGGCGAGGCGGGATTCCGGCAGCGTGTCGCGGACTGTTTGGCGGTGGCGGATTACGCGATTGCCAAATTCAAGGAGGCTGGCATCCGTGCCTGGCGGCACCGCAATGCCAACACCGTGGTGATTCCGCGTCCCGGGCCGGCAGCCCTCAAGCGCTGGCAGATTGCGCCGAGCCACGACATCGCCCACATCATCACCATGCCCCACGTCACCCGCGCCATGATTGACGCCGTGGTGGCGGACGTGGCCCAATCACTTAACCAACCGAAGGAGGCAAGCCGATGAACATTCAACATTCAACATTCAACATTCAACCTCCAACATCCACTGAACGCACGACGGCAAAGTCCATTGGACGTTGAATGTTGAATGTTCAATGTTTTCCATTGCATCGAAAAGCCATGAAACAAATCACCATCATCACTCCCGCAGACCGCCCCGGAACCGTCGCCGACATCGCGGAGCGCCTGGGCGCACGTGGCGTGAATATCCTGGAGATGAACGCCAGCGACGATCATGTTCACGGCGTCATTTTTCTGGAGGCGGAACCTTACGACGAAGCCCTGCGCGTGCTGGCCGACGCGGGTTACCACGCCATCAGCGAGGATTTGATCGCCATCCGCATCAAGGACGAGCCGGGCGCGCTGGCAAAGGTTTCGGCGCGTTTTCGCGAGCCGCAAATCAACATCCACTCCATGCGCTTCGTGCGGCGGGACGGCGGCTGGGCCACGGTCATCCTCTCGACCAACGACAACGCCCGCGCCCGGACGCTGCTCGCCGACTGCTTGGTTTAAAATATTTTCCGCACCATGAAAATCCTCCCGCTCATCGCCACCAGCTTGATCCTCGCCGCCGCTCGCAGCCCGGCAGTTGCGCCACCGCTGCAATTCGGGCCGGTGCCGACGGCACGCCAGCTCGCGTGGCATGAAATGGAATTTTACGGCTTCGTGCATTTCACGGTAAACACGTTCACCGACAAGGAATGGGGCTACGGCGACGAAGCGGAATCGGTTTTCAACCCCACGGATTTCAGCGCGAAGCAGATTGTGCAAGCCGCGAAAGTGGCCGGCATGAAGGGACTAATTGTGACCGCCAAACATCACGACGGCTTCTGTCTCTGGCCGTCTCAGTTCACCGAACATTCGGTGAAAAATTCGCCCTGGAAAAACGGCCACGGCGACGTGGTGCGGGAAATATCGGATGCCTGCCGCCAGGCTGGGCTGAAATTCGGCGTCTATCTTTCGCCGTGGGACCGTAACAGCGCCGTCTATGGCCGGCCGGAATACATCGCCTATTATCGCAATCAACTGCGAGAACTGCTGACGAACTATGGCCCGATTTCCGAGGTGTGGTTTGATGGCGCGAACGGCGGCGACGGCTTCTATGCTGGCGCGCGGGAAAAACGGAACATTGACCGGAAGACCTACTACGACTGGCCGAACACCTGGTCCATCGTCCGCGAATTGCAGCCGGGCGCGATGATGTTCAGCGACGGCGGGCCGGATGTTCGCTGGGTCGGTAACGAGCGCGGAACCGCCGGCGATCCATGCTGGGCCACGCTCAACCGCGCGGATTTTGCTCCGGGGCAAGCTGACGAACAGCGTTTAAACCGCGGCGACCGTCCCGGCACCGACTGGCTTCCCGCCGAATGCGATGTCTCCATCCGCCCCGGCTGGTTTTATCACGCCAAGGAAGATGCCAAGGTGAAGACGCCGGAACAACTGGTGGATCTCTATTTCAAATCCGTTGGTCGAGGCGCGTCATTTTTGCTGAACCTGCCGCCGGATCGGCGCGGACGAATTGCGGACGAGGACGTGAAATCGCTCGCTGAATTCCGCCGACGTCTCGACGCAATTTTCTCAAGGAATCTCGCCGCCGGCGCCCGGGTCACCGCCAGTAATGTGCGCGGCCAAGACCAGCAATTCGCCGCGAAGAATGTCCTTGCCGGCAACGGCAAAAGATACTGGAGCACCGATGACGACGTGAAAACGCCGGAACTGGTTTTGGATTTGGGTAAGCCGAAGACATTCAACATCGTCAGCCTCCGCGAATTTCTGCCGCTCGGCCAGCGCGTGGAAGCCTTCGCGCTCGACCAATGGAAAGACGGCCAATGGGTTCAATTCGCCGCCGGCCCGAGCATCGGCAGTCATCGTTTGATTCGCGGCGAGTTCGTCACCACGAGCAAAGTCCGTTTGCGCATCACCCAGTCGCCCGTCTGCCCCGCGCTCACCGAAGTCGGCTTGTTCACCGAGTCGCCAACGCAACATGAATAACTGACCGAAAATGAAAGCCAGCCTGCTTGATCAATTGTTAAACAGTTTCCAACCGGATCCCAAATCAAAACCCGCGCCAGCCGTGCAGAAGGCGCTGTTCCTCGCGCGCCGCTTGCAGGAGCGCGCCACCGAGTTGCAGACCGCGCCGGAAAAACGCCAGCAGGCCGAGCTGGATCGGATGCTCCAGACGCCGTCGGACAAGGCCACGCTCGCGCAGATGACCGACCAGGCGTTCCGCACGAACGATCCTGCGCGCGCCGTCGAGCACCTCACCCACATCCTCGACGTGCAGGGTGTGCCGCGCTTTTTTGGGCCGATGGATCGGACCCTGATGAAGGGTTTTCAATCTTTTGGCAGCTATCTGCCCGGCGTCGCGCTGCCGCTCGTCAAGGAGCACATGCAGAAGGAGACGGCCAACGTCATTCTGCCCGGTGAAAAGGAACTGCTCGTCCGGCATCTTTCCGATCGCACGCAGGAAGGCGTGCGCATGAATGTGAATTTTCTCGGTGAAACCATTTTGAGCGAGGCGGAGGCGGAGAAGCGTTTGCAGCAATATCTGCAAGGGCTGCAGTGGCCAGAGACGGAAGTGGTCTCGATCAAGATCTCCACGCTCTACTCGCAAATTTCCGCACTGGCGCGCGAGCACACGGTGGCTGTCCTGTGCGACCGACTGGAACGATTATTTCTCACGGCGGACCGTGCGCGGTTCACGCGGCCCGGCGGCGAAGCCGTGCCGAAGTTCGTCTATCTCGACATGGAGGAATATCGCGACAAGGAACTCACGGCCGAGGCTTTCATGCGCACGCTGGATCGCACCGGGCTCACGCATGTCCAAGCGGGCATTGCGTTGCAGGCCTACATTCCCGACTCGTTTGAAACGCTGCTGCAAATCCAAAACTGGGCGCGCGAGCGTGTCGCCGCCGGCGGTGGCCGCATTACGATCCGCCTCGTCAAAGGCGCGAACATGGAGAGCGAACGCGCCGAGTCCTCGGTGCGCGGCTGGCCACAGGCACCCTATCAAACCAAACTGGAAACCGACGCAAACTACAAGCGCATGGTGCATGAGCTATTGAAGCCGGAAAATCTCGCGGCCATGAATGCCGGCATTGCGTCGCATAATTTGTTCGACCTGGCCTACGCGCTGGTGCTCACGCAGGCAGGCAATGCCCTCGACCGCGTGCAGTTCGAGATGCTCGAAGGCATGGCCAACAATCAGCGCCGCGCGCTGTTTGAAATGTCGCGCAACCTGCTGCTCTACGCGCCCGCCTGTAAAAAAGAAAATTTCATCAACGCCATCGGCTATCTCATCCGCCGCCTCGACGAAAACACCGGGCCGGAAAATTTTCTCCGTCACGCCTTCAAGATCAAGGTCGGCACGCCGGAATGGCAGAAACTGGAACAGGGCTTTCTCGCGTCATTCGACGCCGTGGCGGCCACCAGCACCACGCCGAGGCGAAATCAAAATCGCCAACTGCCGCCGGCAAAAGTGAATGCGGTGGCGCGCGGTTGGCAGCACTTGGAGAGTGAACCGGACACGGATTTTGCGCTGCCGCAAAACGGCGAATGGGCGCAGCAGATCATCGCCAAGTGGCAGCCGCTCTGCGGCGCGAAGGCTACGCCGATTCCGCTGGTGATAGGCGGCGAGGAGATTTTTAGTGGCACAGGCGTCCCGCCTGTGAGTGCAGACGAACTGGCAACATACGAGCAGGATGCCCGCGCCACTAGGGACTGTCTTGATCCGTCGCGCCCCGGCGTGGTGGTTGGCAAGTATCGGCAGGCCAATGAAAGCGACGTGATTCGCGCCGTGGAAATCGCGGCCGCCGATTCTGACGGCTGGCGCCAACTTTCCCCGGCGGCGCGTTCGGAAATTTTGGGCAAGGTCGCGCAGGAACTGCGCGTGGCGCGTGGCGATCTGATGGGTGCCGCGCTCGCCGACGGCGGCAAGACGCTGCCGGAATCCGACCCCGAAGTTTCCGAGGCGATTGACTTTCTGGAATTTTACCGCGACACCGCGCGCTGGTGGCATGAAATGCCGACCCTCAAGGCACGTGGCAAAGGCGTGGTTGTCGTCGTATCGCCGTGGAATTTTCCCATCGCCATTCCATGTGGCGGTGTTGCCGCTGCGCTCGCCGCAGGCAACACCGTGATCCTCAAACCCGCGTCTGACACCGTGCTGGTCGCCTGGGAATTTTGCAAATGTTTCTGGCGCGCGGGCGTCTCCAAAAATGTTTTGCAGTTCGTTCCCTGTGCCGGCGGCAAGGAAGGTCGCAAGCTCATCAACCATCCGCTGGTTAGTTCGGTCATTCTTACAGGCGGCACAGAAACCGCGCTCACCATGCTGCGCGACAATCCACGCCTGAATCTCTTTGCCGAAACCGGCGGCAAAGACGCGACGATTGTCACCGCCGTGTCCGACCGCGATCAGGCCATCAAACACATTTTGCATTCGGCGTTCAGCCACGCGGGCCAGAAGTGTTCCGCCACGTCGTTGCTGTTGTTGCAGGACGAAGTCTATGACGACCCGGCCTTCCGGCGCGGTTTGTGCGAAGCCGTGCAGAGCATGAAGGTCGGCTCCGCCTGGGAGCTCGACACGAAAATGGGGCCGCTCATCCGTCCGCCCGGTGGCGACCTGGAAACGGCGCTGAAAGTTCTGGAGCCGGGCGAGGAATGGGCTTTGATGCCGCAACCGATCGAAGGCAATCCGTGCCTCTGGACGCCAGGCATCAAATACGGCGTGCGTCCCGGCAGCTTCACACACCTGACGGAATTTTTCGGTCCCGTGCTGGCCGTGATGCGTTTCACCACTTTGCGCGAAGCCGTCGCACTGGTGAATCAAACCGGCTTCGGTCTGACCAGCGGACTCGAAAGTCTCGACGAACGGGAGTGGGATTACTGGAAGCAGAACATCCACGCGGGAAATCTCTACATCAACCGCGTGACCACCGGCGCGATTGTCTTGCGCCAGCCGTTCGGCGGCATGGGCAAGTCGGTTTTCGGCGCGGGCATGAAAGCCGGCGGACCGAACTACGTGGCGCAGTTCATGGATTTCACCGATGCGCCGCTGGCGGCCAATTCCAACCGTCCGACGCTGGCGACCTTGGTGACTTTGTGTGATGGTCTGCTTGCCCGGAAGCATTCGCAAGCCGAATGCAATATCGCCGCCGCGTTGAGTTGTGAACGGGCGCAGCGCGATGAGTTCGGTCAGGAACACGATCATTTCCGCCTCGTCGGCCAGGACAACGTGCGGCGCTACCTGCCCTTTGAAAATGTGCGCGTGCGTGTTCACGCCGCCGACAGCGCGTTTGAAGTTTTCACGCGCGTCTGCGCCGCGCACGTCGCCGGCTGCCGTGTGACCGTGAGCGTGCCGGCGGGCGCGATGTTGCCGGCGGTGACGCTGCTGGAAGAACTCACGGAGTCGTGGGCCGGCGCGATTGAATTTGTGGAGGAGACGGACGAGCAACTGGCGGCGGCCATTCGCGAACGACATACCGACCGCGTGCGCTATGCCGCGCCGGATCGCGCGCCGGTGGCGGTGTTGCTGGCGGGTGGCCAGAGTGGTGGTTGTGTGATCAGCACGCCGGTTTCCGGCGAAGGCCGGCTGGAGATGCTCTGGTATCTGCGCGAGCAAAGCATCAGCACGGACTATCACCGCTACGGAAATCTGGGGGTGCGCGCGGAAGAAAAACGGGCGGCAGTTTTGTAAAAAATTAACGCCAATCCAAAGCCGGCTTTGGCCAACCGTAGTGGGACAAACAGCTTGCCTGTCGAGTTCCATGTTCGGCTTGGAAATAATCAGCCGCGCAGCCCAACCACAACTGGTCAGGCCACATGCCAGTCCCACTCCGGGTCGGAATTCCTGCTTCGGTCTTCAGGTTCCAGCCTACTTCACTTTCCACTCCAGAATGCCGCCGGAAAATTGTGGCTGGAGCTGAACTTCAAGCCGTAGCTGGGTGGTTTCAATCATCGGAAACGCGACGCGGTTCCAGCCGTCTGGCTTCACTTCAAAATCCGCCGCCGCGCCGATCGGTTTCCAGGCTTCGCCCGACTTGTAGAGTAACCGCCACGACGTCGGCACGCGGCACTGACCGTGGCCGGTGTCGTCGAACCAATAGACCTCGGTGCTGGAAATTTTCTTCGGCGCGGCAAAGTCGTATTGCACCCATTCCGCCGTCCCACGGTGATTCCACCACGTCAGCCGGGGAATATCTTCATCCGCTGAACTGTGCGGTTCGAGGCCGTCGCTCAACGCATCAATCGTGTCGCTGGCAAAGCAGTGCGACGCACTGGCCTGGTAAGCCGGTTTGCCGGTTTGCGTCGCGGTCTGCCATTTGTGCGCCGTCGGCGAATCGCTGACGGTCGGCAAGGACGCGATGCGCAACCGCGCCGCGCCCATTGGGACCAAGGTGATTTCCTGCGTCGGCTCGGTGCTCGCCGCCGGACTATCTTGCAACACGGCACACAAACCATGCCGGTCGAGTGTCCATTCGGGAATTTGCTTGCCCTTGGCCAGAATCTGAATCGGGCAACTCTCCTGGGTGAATGGATAATCGTCCGCCGGCCACGCGAGCTTTTTCACCTCGAAGGACTTCCCCGGCTGCGCGCCATCCAATACTAATCCGTAGTTCCATGGCGAGGTCGGGTAGATTTCAAACGACGGCCACTTCGAGGGATCGGCGGTCTTCTGCCACGCCGAATCGCCGATGGCGGTCCGCGCACTATCCTGCCGCTCGTAGCGTTCGCCGATTTTGAGCGAGAAGGTCAGGGGACCATAGTTCACACTCACGCTGTTGTGGTTGGCCGCCCATGTCCGCACTGAAATCTCCATTGGCAGACCCAGCGTCAGCACGTCGCGGTTTTTCCATTCACGTTCGAGGCGCACATATTTGCCGGCCACCGCACTCACAGACATTTGTTTGCCGTTGACTAAAACTGTGGCGGCTTTGCACCAGTCTGGAATGCGCAGATAGAGCGGGAACGCAACAGCTTTTTCCGTTTGCATGGTGAAAATGATTTTGTCCTCAAATGGATAATGAGTCGCCTCCGCAATGCGCACGTTAGTGCCATCGCCGACTTGCGCGGTGACTTCATTGGCGGCGAAAACAGCGGCACACAGCCCATTGTCCGGCGTGGCCAGCCAGAGATGCTTCGTGAAATACGGCCAGCCCATCGCGTGATTATGCTGGCAGCAACGTGAACTGAAGGGATTCATCATCAGGAACGGCCCATTGTTTTGCAAACCGGGCGCGTGATTTTTGGAATCACTCACGACCATGTTCGGCGCGGTAAGATAGCGGAGCGCGCGAAAGTCCGGCAGCAGCGCGGCCTGATAAGAATTGAAAGCGACATCCTCGCACTGATCCGCCCAGAAGGGATCACCACTGATTTGCATGAGCAATTCGTCCGACAACATCTGCTCCACCATGCCGCACGTTTCGACTCCTTGGTGCGGATCCGAGTAGCCGGGGCGACAATTCTCATCGCCGCCAAACATGCCGCCGGGCACCTGGCCGTAGCGTTTGCGAACTTCCTGGAAGTCAGCATACGTCGCCGCCAACTCCGCCTGATCGTGCGTTTGGAGAAAGTGCGTGGCGGGTTCACGGAAACATTCGGCGATGTTCACGTTATGCCAGTTCGGCAGGTTGTCCTTCATTTCCCAGTTCGCCGTGCAGCGATGAAGCTTGTCCCCAAGCTTGAGGAGTTCAGTGTCGCCGGTGCGATTATAGAGCCAATAGACGCTGTAAAGATTGTCGCCACCGCGCATCTTCTGCCAGTAGTGCGTCAGAAACTTGTCGTCCGGCACCGTGAGTTGATAGTGAAAATACTTCGTCATCACGTCGAGCACGCGGCTGTCTTGGGTCTGCTCATAGTAGGTTTGGAGGCAGAATAACATGAGCATGTTCGCCCAGTAATCGCGCGAGCCATCATCGTCAAATTTTTGGTCGGGACCAAAATCGCCGTTGGGCCGCTGGCTGTGAATAGCCCCTTCAATCCAGATTTTGCTTTCGGCGATCACCTTGGGATCCTTTAAAACATAGCCGAGTTCGATGTAACCTTTAAGCCAGTAAGGCAGTTCTTCCCAGCCATACTTCCCCTTGCCATTCGTGCTCAACCACGCGTTGTCCTCCTTCTGCAACCACACACTGATCTCACCGAGGTTGCCGGAC
Organism: uncultured Verrucomicrobia subdivision 3 bacterium; assembly: GCA_903850425.1. Taxonomy (GTDB): domain Bacteria; phylum Verrucomicrobiota; class Verrucomicrobiia; order Limisphaerales; family UBA11358; genus UBA11358. The sequence continues at coordinate 29,277 of CAINLR010000110.1, forward strand.
AAACCGTCGCGCTGACGTTTGAGCAACTCCAGCAACCAGCCTTTCGGCTGCACCGCGCCACCGGGCAATGGAATAAACTGGCTCGGCACCAACGGCAGGCGATTGCCCAAATAAAAGTGGTTGGTGGTCGCGGTCGAAGGTCTTTCGATGACCATCGCCGTGTCCGCACCGAGGGCGGAAAACGAGGCGAGCAAAGCGGCAATGAGCGCGGTGTGAGTCAGGTTCATACGTTTGTTTTACAGAAATCTCGGGTTGTCCAAATCAAAATAAACACGGTAAGGCAGGCGTTCCGGCATCTGATAGAAAGGCTTGAACATGCCGGGGTGCTGTTCGCGTTCGGCCAGGTCACTGACTTTGAAGTGCAAATCGGGCGTCTCGCGGGTGAAACGCGCCGCGAGATCGTTGCCGCGCAGTGCCGAAATGAACTCACGGCGATTCATGGCTTTCCAATTAATCGCGGCAAAGGGCTTGGGTTGGGGACGGCTTTGGATACATCTGAGACGGCTCGTAGTCTCGGGGATTTGACTATCGTTGTCGTGTGGCATGAAACGGCCACGCCGGGTGAGAGGCCTTCCGAGCATTCCATCGTTTCTCTTTGAGAACTGGTATGAGTTCGGCAGCGTTTGCTGAATACTCTCGCAACAATCACTTGGTTGGCCCGGCTGTTTTCGCCGGGCGCAGGATGACGATGCCGACATCAATAAACTGCCCACCGCTCGTCTGGTGGCAATGCACGGCCATCCGGTTTACGCCCGGCTTCAGGGTGTCGGCGGCGTCGGTGTTTATGCCCGTCTCAAAATAATTCATGCTGAAACTCTTTACCCGGGTGGCCAGCACGCCATTCAAATAAACCTCGGCATCCTCATCATGGTGCAACTGGATTTGCGCGTTCCGCAAGTCTTCGGTCCCGAGTGTGAACTCCCGGCGCAACCAGATGTCAGCGGTTTTCCAAGCGGTGCCCACCAGCACGCCGGGGGTGATTTCCGTGCCGAAGCCCCCAACGCCTTTCAGCCAGGCCGCATCGTTGAACTCGGGCGACTGCCAATGGTCGCCTGGATCGTTGGTCGTGTATTTCCAAGTCACCCGCCCATAGAGTGCGTTCGGCGCAATGATCCGCAGCGGCCGATCCCGATTGTCCGTATGGTTGGCGGTGGCGAGGATAGCGGGGTCGAGTTTGAAGACGGTTCGATCATAAGTCATCAAGCCATTGCACTCAGTTTCCACATCGGTGGTCTGGGTGTAGATCGCCGCGCTCAACCCGAAAGAATTGCGCAGGACGCGGACGCGATCCAGCAGCTTGCAATAGCGCGCGGTCAGGGTCGCCACGTTGGTCATGGGTTGGTATCCCCAGGATTGGTCCGACCATTTGTGTCCCGGCAAACCCAGGCCCAGTCCGCCAAATTCGCCCAGCACGGCCGCGCGATCCATTTCCGGCTGCGGGCTTTCGGGACCGGGATAACTATGCACGTCAATAATGTCGCCCACCCGCTTGTCGGTCCAGCCGCTGGCGTTGTCCACGAGCCGGGTGGCATCCACGGACTTGAGCCACGGCACCAAGCGTTCGGTGTCATACTGCCCCCAGCCTTCATTAAAGAGCACCCAGACGATGATCGAAGGATGATTAAACAGGCCCGCAACCATCCGCTGCAATTCAACTTCAAACTGCGTGCGGCTCTCGGGCGTGGCATTGATGCCGAAGGGCATGTCCTGCCAGACGAGCAGCCCCAGCTTGTCGCACCAATAATACCAGCGGTCTGGTTCGACCTTCATATGCTTGCGCGTGAGGTTGAAGCCGGCTTGCTTTAGGAACTCTATATCTGAACGCAACGCGGCATCGGTCGGCGCGGTATAAATGCCGTCCGGCCAGAAACCCTGGTCGAGTGTGCCCATTTGAAACGTGAACTGATCGTTGAGCATGATCCGCGTGACGCCGGCGTCATCTTTGCGTAAGGCGATTTTGCGCATCCCAAAATAACTGGAGACGGAATCCACGACGTGTCCGCCTTCCGTCAGCGTGAGGCGCAAGTCATAGAGGAAGGGATCGTCCGGCGACCACAAGTGCATCCCTGTCAGCGGCAGGCTCAACTCCTGGTTTGCCGGCCCGGTTACGCGGCCGACTTCCTGGCCCGCAGCCAGCGCCGACACGGCGACTTGCGCCGACTCGTCACGGCTGGCGGTGGCCACCCGCACGCGCAGCAAATGACCATCTACGTCGGGAGTCAGGCGCAAATCATCAATGCCGTTTTTGGCGACCGGCTCCAGCCAAACCGTCTGCCAGATGCCGGAGTTGGGCGTGTAAAAAATTCCTTCGGGCTTGCGCGATTGTTTGCCGCGCGGTTGGTCGCCTTCGGTGGGGTCTATCACTGCCACGCGAAGCTCTTCCTCGCCGGACCATTTCAAACGTTCCGTGATGTCGAAGCTGAAAGCATCATAACCGCCGCGATGCTGGCCGATTTCGTGGCCATTGATGAGCACGCGCACCTGCCAGTCCACCGCGCCGAAATGCAGCCGCACCCGTCTGCCGGACCAGGCTGCGGGCACTTGAAAACGCCGCTGATACCAGAGTTGGCTGTATTCATCCAGCCGCCGCTTCACGCCGGACAAGGCGGATTCGATGGGGAAGGGGACCAAGATCTGGCCGTCAAAGTTGGTTGCCTCAGTCGCGGTCAGCGGCGTGATCGCGTAGGTCCACAGGCCATTGAGATTCAGCCATTCGGGCCGCACCAACTGCGGGCGCGGATATTCGGGATGCGAATTCGTCGGGTTGACTTCCGCCGCCCAACGGGTGAGCAGCGGGCCGGGCGCAGGTTGCCAGGCGACCGCGGCAAGCAACGGGCTCGCGAAGATCAACGAACAAATTATAAAATGACGCATGACGCGTGACGCATGACGAAACGGCAGCTTTGCCGTGTAAGCACCGGAAGCGTGGGTCTTCGTTGGTCGGCCGGATTGAGTCATTCGTGGTCTGGATTATTTCTTGCGGATTTCGGCATTCGAATTTCGGATTGGCCAGGCTAGTGCCGCAGATACTTTGCCACCGCTTCCGTGCGCGAACACACATGTAGTTTTTCGTAAATGCGGCGGATATAGTTGCGCACGGTGTGAATGCTCACGCCGAGTTTGTCCGCAATCTGCTTGTAAGCCTGCCCTTCGGCCAGTCCGTCCAGCACCTCGCGTTCGCGTGGCGAGAGGGCGATGGTTTCATCGCCCGGGGTCGCCAGCACGGGGCGCAGCGAGAGCACCACTTTGCGCGCGATGGGTGCGGACATCGGCGAGCCGCCCTCGTGAACTTCGCGGATGGCTTCCAGCAATTTTGCCGGGGCCAGCCGCTTGAGGAGGTAGCCGCTCGCGCCCGCCGCCAGCGCGGCGAAGATTTTTTCCGTGTCTTCAAACACCGTCAGCATGACTATCTGCGTTTCCGCCATTTTGGGTTTCAGGAGGCGGACACATTCGATGCCGTTCATGCCACCCATGTTGATGTCCATGAGCACCACGTCGGGATTCTCCTTGGGCAGGTTCAGGAGCGCATCTTCCGCGCTGCTGTGAACGCCGACGCAGCGAAAGCCTTTCGCCGAATCCACATAGCCGGCGATGTTCTCGCGCAGGTCCACCTCGTCATCCACGATGGAAACTTTAATGGTCTTGGTCATAGTTTACTTGCGTTTGGTCTGGTTGCGCACCGGGCCGAGCGGCACGGTCAAGCTCACGGTGGTTCCCTGTCCGGGTTGGCTGCGGATGGTGCATTTGCCGCCCACGTCGGCGAGGCGCTGCTGCAAATTCTTCATGCCATTCCCGATCCGCTTTTCAATCAGCGCCGCCGGATCAGCCGGCGCGGAGATTACCGCCTCCACCGCGAAGCCGCACCCATTATCTTCCACGCGGATTTCAAACTGGCCGGGTTCGATGCGCATGTCCACGCTGATGCGCTTGGCGCGACTGTGCTTGAGCGCATTGTTCAGCGCTTCTTCAAATGCGAGAAACAGATTGTGCCGCGCCTCGGCGGAGAGCGGATAATGGGGCAGCCCCTGGGGAATGTGCAGTTCACATTCCACCGCCGTATTCTGCAAATACTCCGTGGCGTAATGGCCCAGATACGCCGCCAGATGTTCGAGGGTGTCGTTGTGCGGGTTGACCGCCCACACGATTTCGTCCAATGATTGCAGCAGGTCGCGCGAGGTGTTGGCGATGGAATTGAGTTTGCGCGCCACGGGTTCCTGCCCTTGCAACTCGCCTTTCGCGCGCTCGCTCATGAAGGAAATTTTCGTCAGCTTGGAGCCAATCTCGTCGTGCATGTCCTTCGCGATCCGCATGCGCTCGCGCTCCATCGCCTGCTGCTGCGCCAGCACCGCCAGCCGTTGGCGCAACCGGCGATTCGACACCAGGCGCGCCGTGGTGGCCACCAGCGTCACGGCTGCCAAAACATAAATCGCGAGCGCCCAATCCGTGCGCCACAGCGGCGTTGGGATGACAAACTTAAACGCGGCGACATTGGTGGCCCAGGCATCCGGGCTGCCGGCTTGCACGCGAAAAGTGTAATCGCCGTAGGGCAAATGTCCGTAATGCTTGCTGCGCTCGGCTCCGCCATCCAACCACTCCACGTCCGAGCCGTCGAGCCGGTGGCGGAACCGGATTTTTTCCGGCTCGGAAAAATTCAGCGCGGTGAACTGGATGTCCAGCGAAGTCAAATTCGACGGCAGCCGCACCGGGTCTTTCACGCGGTTCGTTGCGGTGCCAGATCTGGCCAGCGGTTGGCCGTCCACCACCACGCTCTCGATCAGCACCGGCAGCGGGGTCAAATCCACCAGCAACCGGCGCGGGTCCAGCGTGACGACTTCGCCGGCGAGGCCAAACCAGAGTTTGCCGTCCGGGGAGCGCACGGCCTGCGGCCAGCCATAGGAACTCGCCGGATTCGGAACCGAGTCGGCGGCGAACACCAACTGCGAACGCAGCGGCACCTGGCCGGCGAGCGCCGCATTAATGTCCGCTAGCAGGAGGTGATAGATCGCCTTGCCCGTGCCCAGCCACAAGTCGCCGTCGTTGTCCGAGAGGATTCCCTGGATCGTATCCTCCGCCAGTCCCAGATTTAAGTCCCAGGTGAAATATCTGCCGGTCACCACGCAGGCGAGGTGGCCGCCGGCCGTGCCGATCCAGATGCGGCCGCTGGCATCTTCATGCAGGGCGCGGATGGCTTTGCCACCAAACACCGCCGGCTCGATGATGCTCTTGAATTTGCCGGCGTCGCCGCGCACCACTCCGCCGTCGCCATAGCCGAGCCAGAGGACTCCATGGGGCGCCGGCAAAATGGCGGTGATCGGTTGCGCCGGCAACCCGGAACTGGTTCCAAAATGCGTGACGACTCCGGCCGCAATCCGGTTCAGTCCGCCGGAGAAGGTGCCTGCCCAGACCGCAGCTTCATCATCAATCGCCACCGACAAAACCATGTCGTCGGACAAGCCATTCGCCGTGCCGTAGTGGACCGTGCGCTGGTTCGCCACGCAGTAAACGCCCGCCCCCGGCGTGCCCACCCACACACTGCCGTCCGCCGCCATCGCGATGGACGAAACCAAATTCTGCAAATCCGCGGCCGCCTCGCCCGCCAGCCGATCAAATCTTTCCGCCGAGCCGACATAGAGGCCGCCGCGATCAAAACCAATCCACACCTGTGCCTGCGGGTTGAGGCCGAGACAGACCGTCGGACGATTCGGCAGGCCGACGCTTGCGTCGAGCACGCGCACGTTGCGCGGCTGCAACCGGACGAGTCCGCCGCCGTAGGTGCCCAGCCAGAGATTACCCTCGCGGTCTTCGCAGAGCGCCCGCACATCGCTGGTGAGTCCGCCGTTGCGCAGAATCACCGGGAGGAACCGGTCGCCGGTAAAACAGTAGAGTCCCTTGCCGCTGGTGCCGATCCATAACTCGCCCTGCCGGCCCTCGCAGAGACTCCAGATGCGGAGGGAAGAGAGGTTGTCCCCGCCGCCAAAATGGTTGAGATGTTTGCCTTCCGTCAAGTTGACCAGATATGTATCGCCGAACGCCCAGAGGTTGCCGCTGCGGTCTTCATACACGCCCAGCGATTCGGGATTGCGGCCCGGGCTATCCGTTTGGAAAGGAAAGGGAACGATTTGTCCATGCTTGAACTGGCCCATGCCGCCGCGCGTGGTGATCCACACCGTGCCGGAACGGGCGACGTGGACATTGGACACAAAGTCACCGGGCAAGCCATCCTTGACGGTGAATCGCAGCAACCGTTCTTTCTCCAGCCGGTTCAACCCCGACGGCGTGCCCAGCCACAAGTTGCCCGCACTGTCCTCGGCGATGCTGTTGATCGTCTCGTCCAGTAGCTTTCGATCCGCCAGATACGGCGTCAGGTGGTCATTGGCGAGGCTGAACAGGCCCGCACCTTGAGTCCCAATCCACAAGCGCCCGGCGGCATCTTCACAGAGCGCCGTGACCCGGATGGGTTCATTGGTTTTTTGCGCGACGGGAAAGATGGGGACAAAGCGAATACCATCGAAGCGCGCCAACCCGCCCGAAGTGCCCACCCACAAGTAGCCGTCCCGCGTCTGCAGCACCGCCGTCACGGAGTCGTCCGGCAGACCTTGCTGCTTGCTCCACACCCGCACCGTCAAGTCCTGGGGCAGGCCCCCGGGAACATCGGCGCGGACCAGCACCGGCAGCAACGCCAGCACCAGCGGGAAAAGGCAGCGAAAGGTGAATGCCATTTGCGTCCCTCACGGTAACAAGCATTCGCGAAAGTGCAATCTTGCGCCAAGGAAGGAAGGGGTGCGGCGCACCGGGCCGTGCGAAGTTATTATGGGCACCAAAGAAACATCGAACATTCAACATTCAACGCCCAACATCGAAGGCGGGCGGAGCGCGGGTGTTGCCTTGGGCGTTGGAAGTTAAATGTTGAATGTTTTCCGGCCGACCGGAGCGCGCCCGTCCCCGGGCGCTGCAACGATGTGCTGACGCGCCGCTGGAAAGTGGCGGATGCCCTCGGTCGTAAGCGAATTGCTGCGCCGGAGGACGGGCGCGCTCCGCCGGCGACACCGGCACGCAGCTCTGGGGAAAACTCCTGAAGGACTACCGCGAGGCGGATGGGTCAACGGGGCGTTTGTAGCCTATCCTCGTAATGGCCGAGGGGTTATGGAGCCTATCTGTTTTCATGAAGCGACCCTAGTGTAGTGTCCCTTAAAAGCGTGACACAACTGCTAATGGGGATTATTGTGGGTGAACGATGTCACGCCACGCCCCCCACCTTGAACTCACGGCGGCACAAGCCGTCGAGTTGCGTGCCTTGGTGCGCGCCACTACC
>CAINLR010000111.1 GCA_903850425.1 uncultured Verrucomicrobia subdivision 3 bacterium
CGAGTAGTGAACCCGGCAGCATGGGACTCGCGGGACTTCGGATGGCGCGTTCGATATTCCAGCCCAAACCAGCACAGAAGGATTTTGAAACGCTGCTGGCGATTGAAGGCCGGCACGGTTTCCGCTCCACGTTTTTTCTGCGGCGCGACAAATCCAGGGCGCGGCAGGGCAGGCGCTATTCCCTGCAATGCCGGGAAATTCAAAAGGTCGGCCGGATGATTTTGGATGCCGGCAGCGAGTTGGGCATCCACGGAGGTTATTATCATTTCAATGACGCCAAGCTCTACCGCGGAAGTCTGGAGGCCATGGAATCCGCCTTTGGCGTCCGGCCGTGTGGCATCCGGAACCATCTGCTGCATTTTTCGTATCCCGAAACCTGGCGGGCGCAGGCGGCGGCAAAATTTGCTTATGACGCCACTTATGGTTTATCGGGCGAACTGGGTCCGCGCGGCGGCTGGCCGTTTCCATTTCAAACCTGCGATGCGAACACGGGCGAATTTTTGAACCTGCTCGAACTGCCGATGACGGTGATGGACGCCACGCTGTTCCGGCATCTCCGGCTCGGCGGCGAAGCCGCATTGGAGAAAGCCTGGCAGGCCGTGGCGGGCGTGATCGGCGTGGGCGGACTGGTCTCGCTGCTATGGCACAATAATTATTTCAACGAGCGGGAATACCGGGACTGGCAGATGGTTTATGAGGAATTGCTGAACCGGCTGGCGCCGCTGAAACCGTGGTGCGCCACCGGCGCGGAAATCAACGCCTGGTGGCGGGCCAAAGCGGCGGTGGTCATGCGGACATTCCCCGGCGCGGCTGGAAAAACAAAAATCGAGATTCTTTCACCGCAAGCCATCACCGGTCTGGCGCTGGAAATCCAATCAACCCACGAAGTCCAGCTGCCTGCAGCAAACGTCCAGCAAGAGTCGGTTGACGGCAGAACCAGAATTTATTTCCCGTGTTTGCCCGCCGGTGAAACCATCACCCTGAAAGTTACCACCCGTTTTGGATCATGAGTTACGTCGAGCGATATGCGGAAATGCTGGCCGCCAAGCGGAAACCTTTCACGCTAGTGGACGGCCAATTGTTTGCCCGCCAGCAACGGTGGGTCGCACCGGTCGGCCCGGCGGCGCAGCGGTATTCACTGACCCGCCAACAGGCGCGCGAACTGCAAAAGAAACTGGGCGGCTGGTGGGTGAGCTGGACGGATGGTTTCGCCGCGGATGCCGATGCTGCCAAATGGCATGCCGTCGTCTGCCGGCAGTTCGTGCCGCTGGAAAATATGCCAGCCAAGCGCCGTTACGAGGTTAATCGCGGATTCAAAAACTGCGACGTGCGCCGCGTGGATGCCGCCGAGATCGCGCAGAATGGCTATGAAACCCATGTGGCAGCGCTGGCGGGTTACACCGCCGGCCGGCCGGTTTCAGTTCCCTCGCGCGAGGATTTTTCCGCCCGGGTTTTGACTGACATGCCGTTTGGCGATATTAAACACCACTGGGCGGCTTATCATCAGGGGCGCATGATTGCCTTCGCGCAATGCTGGCTTTATGACCGCATTGAGGTCGACTACACGCTCATCAAGCTACACCCCGAAAGTCGTCCGCTTTATGCCGGCTATGCGCTGGTGCAGCGCATGAACGAGTTTTACCTGCGAGAACAGAGTTTCGAGTATGTCAACGACGGATGGCGCTCCATTCTGCACGAAACCGCCGTGCAGGATTTTCTTACCGGAAAATTCAACTTTGAAAAAGTCGGCGCACGGCTGCATATCGCATTTCGTCCGCCGCTGGGCGCACTGCTGAACGTTTCTGCGCCGCTGCATCCGATTTTGCGGAAATTCGACCCGCGGTTTGCCGCCGTGCTAGAACTCCGGCAGGCTGCCAGCTAACTGATTTTTGCCGCGGTCATCCGCTACTACCAGCCGTTTTTCACCGGGCCATACGCGCCCGGCACGCTTACGCCGCGCCAGCTCATGCGGCGGGCCGGCGAATATTGGTAACGACTGGTGACAACCCCAGACGCTCACTTGACTAAGAAACAGACATACGCCGCGGCCATGCTACGCAGTGTCATGGCCGCAC
>CAINLR010000112.1 GCA_903850425.1 uncultured Verrucomicrobia subdivision 3 bacterium
CAGACCACCGGCTTCCAAGGCGTGCGCGAGGACGTGTGGAACTTCCACATCGGCGGCTACCAAGTCTGCGAGAAATGGCTCAAAGACCGCAAAGGCCGCAACCTCACCGCCGACGACCGCACCCACTACCAAAAAATCATCGTCGCCCTCTCCGAAACCATCCGCCTGATGAAGGAGATTGACGCGGTGATAGAAAAACACGGCGGCTGGCCGTTGAAATAAATCCTATGTATATGGATGTTGTTCTCCTAGCTGACTGGCTACGCCGATGAGCGATTTGATCCACCAACCCGCGTCCCCCGAACCCGCCAAGCTGGCGGTGCAGCAGCTTTTTGTGGATGAAGCCGGCACCCCTACACTCTTTCACGAAAGCGGCAAGGTGATTGTGGACACGTTCGGCTGTTCCCGGTTTTTCATCCTCGGCAAGCTGGAGGTGGAAAACCCAGCCGCGTTGGCCGGCAAGCTGACCGCCTTGCGCCAGCAAATGCTCGCTGACCCGATGTTCGCCGGCACGGAGTCCTTCAAACCCGAGCGCAAGAAGACCGCCGTGGCCTTCCACGCCAAGGATGATTTGCCGGAAGTGCGGATTCCTGTATTTGATTTGCTGCGGCAATGTGGCGATCAGTTGCGGTTTTACGCCGTTGTCTGTGACAAGTTCAAGCTCCAGGAGGCCGAGGCCGCCAAGCGCGCCGCGCAGCCGGGCTACCGGTTCAATGAAAATTCCGTCTATGATTCCCTGATGCGGCAATTGTTCGGCAAGTTTCACCGGCTGGCGGATCGCTACGAGGTTTGCGTTGCCAAGCGCGGCAACAGCACCCGCAACGACGCCATCAAAACTGCCCTTGCCCATGCCGAGGCTGACTTCGCGGCCAAATTTGGCTTCAACCGCAGCGAGCACGCCATTACCGTGCAGCCGTCCAAGGACAATCCGTGTCTTCAGGCCGTTGATTATTTTCTCTGGGCCTTGCAGCGCTTTTATGAGATCAGATTCAACGCTGCCACCAGGCAGCCTCAATTGGATTCCAAAACCAGCTTGGTCATTCGTGAAGATCGGTTTTTGAATGCGGTCTGGCCGCAGGTGGGTGAGGTCCACGACCTCCATTTTGGCTCGGCGCATGGAACATTTTTCACGGCTAAGAATCCGTTGAAGCTGGCCGAACGGTTTCCCCCACCACCCCTGAAAACAAAAAAGCCATGAGTATAGGAACCCTAAAGGTTCTCACGGCACGAGGCCGATTTTCGCTCACAGCGATGACACTATTGCCCGCTCCGCCGGTTTTGTAAAGTCCATTTTAAACCCAAATCCAACCATGCCCCGCCTCCACAAATACCGCAACCGCAACGCCTGCTACGTCCTCACCGCCATCGGCGGCAAAGTCATCACCTACCAACTCACGCCGGAGGGCGAAAAGAAACTGGCGGCGGCCCGCATCGGTGCTGGCGAACGCTTTGAGCGTGCCATCCTGCTCGACCTCTACCGCTCCGGCGACGCCTACACCGGCGGCAGCGGCACGGATGACCCACTGGCCGGCCAGATGGAAATGGATTTTGCCAACGATCCGGTGCCGGAAACCGCTTTCCCCGCGTGCGATGTGTGCGGCAGCGTCAACGACCTCCACCTCACCCTCCGTGGTTTACCGGAAAAACTTATCGCGCAACTCCAATGCCCCATCTGTCGCACCCTTCCCGGAGCTCAGTCCGACACCGTCATCCCCCTCGCGCTGCTGTCCCGCCCACTGGTCACCCGGCTCTTTCAGTTGAAAACCGTGGCGGCCAGAAGTCCCGGCGTCAAGCAGTTCGAGGAATTGCTCCAAACCGAATTTGAATCCAAATGGGAAGCGTTGCGCAAACGTCGAGGTTCCGCCCAGACATCCCTGTTCGACACCAGCACCCCCGACGGCCTGAGTTTAGGCTGAATCGCGAATGAAAATCATTATGAAAACATACAGTCAAATTCAAGAACAACTCAACAGCTTGGTCGGTTTCCCGCAAAATTTGCCAGTCCTCTACCTTCTGGGCGACACCGGCGCTGGCAAAACCTGCTTGGTGCGGCAAATCCTGGGCACGACCGCCGAGAGCTTCCCATCGGTCAAGCGCGTGCGCACCACGGTTGCGCCCACGGAGTTTATCATCACGAACGAACCCACGTTCAGCGCGGCCTTTGTGTTCCGGCCAGACACGGAAATCGCGCAGTTCGTCGTCGAAATCATTGAGCAAGCCGTCACCGCCGCATTCGTCGCCAAGCGCGCAGGCGAGGAAACTCCAGACCTGGTGGATACGCTCGGTGACAGCCCGGACCAGCGCTTTCGGCTCCGTTGCTTCTTGAGCGAAGACGCCAGAAAGGAAATCGCAAAGGAAATCACCGACCAGATTGTCCCGAAGATCGTTGAATGGGCGAAGGCCCATTTCCCGAACGACGACGACAACACCACCATCCTTGAACTTGCATTGGAACGGGCCTTCGCGGCTGACATTGAGCAGATCAAGGCTCGCGTAGTGGATACCATAACCGCGCAGGTCAAAGCCAAATGTGGCCTCGCGGCCGGCCCGGTATTTCCTAGCACGTTTACCTTTAAAGACGCAGACCGCACCGGATTTATCCAGCGGCTGAAAGGCTTTTTGTCAGTCGAAGAAGGCAGCATATCTCCCGCCGTTGCTAAAGCTCGCGTGCGCGGGAAACTGCGCTCGCCGCTCCTGCCAGACAACATGGAGCTGATCGTCATTGATGGCGAAGGGATCGGTCATGATGCGCGGGAAGCGCGGGTGCTTTCCACCCGCCACTTCGATTATTTTTACAGCAGCGACGCCATCGTGCTGATCGAAGACAGTGAAACACCCTTCCGCGCCGGTGGAAAAAGTGCCCTCTCGGCCATCGCCAAAAACGGGTATCTCCCGAAGACGAGTTTGGCTTTTTCGCGGCTCGACTTGGTAGAATCAGATACTCCCGGCCGCATGCACCAAATCCGCGAGGTGGAGAAAGGACTGCGTAACGTCCTCCACGCTTTGCGTGAGGATCAGGTGAACATTGACCGGCAACGACTCGATGTTCGGTTCATGAGCAAGATGCAAGAACCTCAGTCGGACGAGGAAACTCAAAAGGAAATCCGCTCATTGCTGGAGGCGGTGCGGCAAAAACACGCGGCGGCGAAGGCCCGTTTCGTCGCGCCCCAATACGACTTTGAATTGCTGGCCGGCTTCCTAGTCCAGGCAACGGCAACACTCCGGCAAGCCTGGGCGGGTTACATCAAGGGCACGGGCAGTGTCCAGCCGGCGCCGTGGCAAACTCAAAAGGCATTTACTCGCCGCATGAGCTGGCAACTTGACGAGTATCGTTATTTGAAACCGGTTGCCGAGTTTGCCGACAACCTTGTCACGAGCCTCGACGGCTTTTTGACGCACCCTGTCGGCTGGGCCGAAGACATCACCGAGTCACACAAACTTGAGTGTCTGAATCTGCTTACCCGCGAAGTCTCAAATGAGCTAATCAACTTTGTTCGCCAGGAAGTCGTCGGCGGGCCGCATCCAAACTGGGTTGTTGCCGCAGATAAATCAGGCCCGGGCACAACTTTTGAGCGTCGCCAAATCATCATGGACATCATTCAGACCTCCGCCCCCGAACTCACCGGCGAAAACGCCCGTGCCTTCAAGAATGCGGTAAAGTCGCTCATCGAATCAGCCATCGCCAAAGCATCAAAATAAAAAAGGGTTATGCCAATTCACCTAACAGCCCGCCTAGCCTGGCATGATGAAGGATGGAACGGCCACGTCCTCGGCCATCACGCGCACGACGCGGACGCGCGGGCCGAGCTTACCGGCGAATTGGAGCGGCAGGCTGAACAGGCGAAAAAAGAAGGCTTCGATCTGGATGCCATGCTCGACGGCGATTTGCAGGAACCACCGCGCCCCGCGCCTAAACTCTCGCTGCCCGACCTCGACTTGATTTTGCAGCGCACCGATTCATTACCGCCCGGCATCGAAATCAAGAAGCTTCAAAACGGCGAATATGCCTACCAAGCCCCCGGCATGGCGGCGCCAGTCCGCATCACCACGCGGCCAGATTATTTCGACGAACACAGCGACAGCCTGGAATTGTGGTCCCCCGGCAGCCCCGCGTTCCCCATCGCAGAAACCGCCGCCACGCCGGAGGAACTGGCCGGCGTGAGCATTGCAAAATTGCTTAAACAAACCGAACCATAAATTAGAAGGCTTGCCCAGCGCGGCTGGGATTGTCAAGCTGTGTCGTCAGCCAGCGTTTTTAACAGCCGAACGAAACCCAAAACCATGAAACCAACTCTGCTCGCCTTTTTAGGCATCCTCCTGCTATTCACCCCGCTGGCCACCCATGCCGATCAGTTTGGCGATTTCGGCTACATGACCGATGGCGGCACAGCAACGATCACCAATTACACTGGGGCGGGCGGCGCGGTGGTCATTCCATCAGCCATCAATGGCCTGCCCGTCACCAGCATCGGGGACGGGGCGTTTCCGACCCACCTTATTAGCTTTGGTGACAACCCGCCGGAAATTTATTATTATTACAACACCAACGTGACCAGTGTCGTCATTCCCGAGAGTGTCAGAAACATTGGCAACTCGGCGTTTCTTTATTGTATCAACCTGACCAACGTCACCCTTCTCAATAGCGCCACAAGCATTGGAGACTATGCTTTTGCTAGTTGCACTAGCCTGATCAGTATTGACCTTGGCAACAGTGCTACCAGCTTGGGAAGCCATGCGTTTTATTATTGCACCAACTTGACCAGTGCTACCGTCCCCGGCAGTGTCACCAACATCGGTGAAGCCGCCTTTGTCCAATGCGACAGTTTGACCAACCTCACTCTGCTTGATGGCATCAGCAGCATTGGAGTCTCGGCGTTTTCTGCCTGTAGCAGCTTAACCAGCGTCGTCCTCCCCGCCAGCGTGACCAGCATCGGAACCTATGCATTCGAATCCTGTAGCAGCCTAAACAGCGTCCTGATTCCGAGCAGCATTACCAGTATTATGGACGAGACATTCACTTCATGCAGCAGCCTATCCAGCATCGCAATCCCGGACAGTGTTACCAACATTGGAAACCAAGCATTCTATGCTTGCCTCAGCCTTACCAATCTCACGATTTCCACAAACGCCGCCAACATCGGGAGCGGGGCATTCAGTTACTGCCTCAGCCTCACCAATGTCACGATTCCCGCCAAGGTTGTGAGCATCGGGGATCATGCCTTCTTTTACTGCACCAACCTCACGGCCATCACCGTAGCTGCGGCCAATCCAACCTATAGCAGTGTGGATGGCGTTTTGTTTAACAAAGACCAGACCATCCTTATGCAATTTCCGTTTGGTAAGGGCGGTAGCTACTCAATTCCCGGCACCGTCACCAGCATCGCAGACCAAGCTTTCGGGATGGATGACATTGATCCTTATTATCTCGGCTATTTTTTGTTTCCTCCTGCCTGTGCCGGTCTGACCAATCTGTTTGTCCCTGCTAGCCTGACCAACATCAATGACTATGCCTTTTCCCGTTGCGGCAGCCTGACTAGCGTCACACTTGCCAGTGGTATTACCAGTATCGGCTACGCGTCATTCATGGAGTGTTCCAAGCTGGCCAGCATCACGATTCCCAGCAGCGTTACCAGTATCGGCGATTTGGCGTTTTTTTACAGCGGCCTGACCAATGTTACCATTCCCGGAACAGTTACAAATCTCGGCGGCGGGGCTTTTGACGTTTGCAGCAGTTTGACTGGCGTCACCATTCAGGACGGAGTTACCAGCATCGGCGGGTGGACGTTCAGTTGGTGTTCTAGCCTAACCAGTGTCACCGTCCCCGGCAGTGTCACCAACATTGGCGACCGGGCATTCTTTGATTGCACCAGCCTGACGAACGTCACGATCTTGAATGGCGTCACCGACATCGGAAGCGAGGCGTTTAGCGGTTGCTACAATCTGACTACGGCCAGCTTGGGCAACAGTGTTGCCAGCATTGGAGACAGCGCATTCTATGACTGCTTCAACTTGGCCAGCCTCACGCTTCCCGAAAGCCTGGGCAGTATCGGAAATGGGTCGTTCGGTTACTGTATCGGTCTGACGAGCGTGACGATTCCTGGTAATGTGACGAGTATTGGAATTGGTGCCTTCGGCCAATGCAATAACGTAACCAACTTCATAGTGGATGCCGCCAACGCTTTTTACGGCAGTGTGGATGGCGTTTTGTTCAATCAAGACCTGACCATGCTGATCCAATTTCCGGGTAATAAGGCAGTCGGCAGCTACGCGGTTCCGAGCGGTGTCACCGACATTGGAAGTTCAGCCTTTTATTGGTGCAATCGGTTGGGTGCCATCGCAATTCCTGCCAGTGTCACCAACATTGAAAATGGTGCAATCAGTGCGTGTTTCAACCTGACCAATATTGTGGTGGCGGCTGACAACTCTGCCTATTGCAGCCAGAACGGGGTTTTGTTCAACAAAGACTTGACCATACTTCTCAAATATCCGTCCAGCAAGACGGGCGGCTTCAATTTCATTCCCGACACCGTTTCCAGCATCGGGGATAGTGCGTTTGATTACTGCGGCAGCCTGACCAACTTAATGATTCCCAATAGCGTTACCAACATCGGGAACAGTGCGTTTGAGAACTGTTACAATCTCATCACCGTCACGATGGGCAAAGGCATGACCCGGTCAAACTTTGTTCAAGGCGGCTACGGATTTAAGTCCATCATCGGAGACCGTGCGTTCGCTTCTTGCCCCAACCTTGCCAGTGTCTTTTTCCCAGGGAACTCTCCGCTCTACTACTCGGTTGTGTTCGACGGAGACAACAATGCAACGTGCTATTATTTGCCGGGCACCAAGGGTTGGAGTTCAACCTATGCCAACCGCCCGGCAGTGTTGTGGAATCCAATCGCGCAAACCGGCGATGCCAGCTTTGGCATTCGGACGAATCAATTTGGCTTCAACATCACCGGCACGGCCGACATTCCCATCGTGGTGGAGGCTAGCACTAATCTGGCCAGCGCCATTTGGACACCGCTGCAAACCTGCACCGTCACCAACGGCTCCATCTATTTTCGAGATCCGAATTGGACGAATCACCCCACTCGCAGCTACCGCATTCGTTCGCCATAAAGCGGTGTTGGTTTAGAAAGCTGGAATATCGGTGGGCAAAATGGTCAGATGACAAAGGAATGCCTTTGCTCATGCCGCGCCTGTTTTTCCTGTGTTTCTCGGTAATGCATCCACCAACCCGCGCAGTTGCCCATGCCGATGCGCGAAGAACCAGACACCCACCGCCGCGCCGACCCCACCCAAAATCAGCAGTTCATTCCCGACGATCAGCGACGGCAAAATCATTAGCGCAATACCGCCGACTAGAATTGCCACGCTGGTCGTGATGCTCCCGATGATGACTTGCAGCGGCGGATAAAAGATGGACGCCAGGCCGAACAGGAACATGGCGACGCCGACCCACACAATGCCTTTGAGGCTCGCCAGCTTCGCGCTCAATTCGCGCGCCGTGTCCTTCTGAGCCGCTCCCAATTCCGTAGTTGCTCGCGTCTCTTCATGTTCGGTAACGGCCATCGGCGCGCTGATTACCAGGGCCGTGGCATTGGTGGCGGGCGCTCCGCTCGTGTCCGCAGACACGCGCGTTTCCACCAGCCGAGAGCCCGTCGGCACGGTGTAAGACTTGGTGCGGACAGTTTCCTGATTCTGCCGCGAGGCTTGGGCCGGGTTGTCGCCTTGCACGACGGATTGCTCAATGCCTTGAGTGGATTTACTCACCGTGCTGGCATGGCCGCCCTTGAGCGGCGCGATGGCGCAGCCGGCCAGCAGCCCGACCGCCGCGATGAATGCAAAATCAATGAGGATAATTTTCGATTTCATTTCGTTTCTCCTTTCATGTGTTGTTCAAACAGGATGCTGATGCGGTCCAAAGTCCGCGCCATCACCGCCTGATTTTCCGTCAGTGAGTTGATGCTGATTTTCAAATCGTGCCGCTCCTCGATGGCGTAATTCTCACGGACTTCCATCGCGGAAATCCGCTTGTCCATGTTGATCCAAAGGCCGACGACCGCCGCCGCGATGGACAGTAGTTGCAGCAAATTACCGAGCGTAATTTCCGGCGTGAACCGGATGCGTTTCGGATTTTGAATTTGTTCGTTCATACACGTTGCAGCCGCACCGCCCCGCTATGGGCGCTGATTTGCGAGCCGTATTTTGCCAGCATCACTTGGGCGACCTGTGATAGCACCGGACGCCGGTCGGTTTTGTCGTAACCGGTCTGCTTGCCGGAATCGTTGAAATACTTCAGTCCTTCACCGGCAGGCGCAGCCGTGCGGTCGGTGATCAATAGTTCCCGCGCCATTTCGCACGTCGCCTGGACAACAGCCTTCGGCACGGTGTCATATTGAACGTAGTCGTATGGAATCGGCAGCAGCACCGACAGCGGCACATGGACGTTGTCCGGCTCCGGGCATTTCGCACGCGGCCATTGAAGACCTTGCACGGCGTTCGTGCGCGTGCCGTTGAACTGAAATTCCGCGTCAATCAGCCGCGACGCCATCACCAGCGCCACGGCCTTTTGATCGTCGCTCGCGCCCGTCCACGCCGAGGCGTAAAGATGCCCGTCGTGGTAGGCGTTGCCGTCGGCCACGTCCGCGTAGCTGTTGGCATCCACCAGCCCCGCGCCGGTTTCCTTGATGAGCGTGAGCGGCATATTGTTATTGGCCCGTCCGTGCTACGGACTCAGGCCAACTCCAGCCCGTAGCGGGCGAGGATCAGCCCCTGGATGGTGTCATCCGTCCATTCGCCGAGCGCGTCATAATCCGCGCCGGAGACTTGGAACGCCGTGACGTTGTTGACGATGATGTTCAGCTTGCGCTGAAACGAATCATCGCTCGTGCGCCAGGTGATCGTCGTAATTTCCGCCGTCCGGGCGGGCACGAGTTCGATGGTTTTCGGTTTGATTGCGATTGCGTTCATGGTTTTCCTTTCGGTTAAAAGTTTTCAAAGGCCAGCCCGTTGCCGGCGTTGTAAAGCGTCATGATGTCAGTCGGATCCAAAACCCGGCCCCAAATGCCGAGGTAACACGCCCAGCCCACCATATTGCCCCAAGAGTGCGGCCCATTTACATAGAAGGATTCAGGGCCTGCGCCCGTATCGGTGACGGTCGGACCCGTCTTCGCCATGGTTTCAATCAAGACCCCATTGATATAAGCGCGGTTTTCGTTGTCATCGCAGGTGATCGTCAACATGAACCATTCCCCGCAGTTGACCGTGCCGTCATCAAAATAAACCGTAACCCCATCCATACCGGCCGCGTAATGGCTGTAATACTCAAAAAAGTCGCTGTCGGGACAAAAGCGAATCCCGAGGCCGGTGACATTACCAAGACCGTCGTCTGTCTCATTCGTTAGCAGAAACATGCCATGCCAGTTCAACAGGCAGAACCAGCAATTCACAGTGCGACCCGAGAACGAATCGAACACCGGGTCTTTGCTGAAAAACAAATCGCCCTCGTCAAACGCCTCCAACACCGGACCCGCCGCGCCATTCGGCAGCGTTTCGGGGGAGCCAAACATCCCGCCCGCCGCCTGCTGCAATTCCACCGCGCCGTTCACATCCCAACTGGAATCGCCATCCCAATAGGCCAGCAGGTTCGCGACCAAACCGGATGGAGCGGGCACCAGCCGGTGCTTGCGACGGTCGTTCGCCAGCCAGGTCCGCCGTTGAAACGGCGTCCACGGCGCGTTACGGCGTATCGGTGCTGGTAGCGTTGTCGGCATCGTCAGGCTTCACAATTTTGGCCGGTTCAAGTCCTTGCGGACGGCCACCAGGTTGAACTGGCGGTGTCGGTGGCACGGCCACCGGCGGCGCGTCCTCGATAATCAAGGAACGCCGATGCCGCCGGATGATGGGATAGGGTTTGTCCATGTTTATTGGCGTCCTTGGCGTCTTGGCGGTTAAATGGCATTGATGCCAATGGCGACTTGCCGCCAGTTCGTGCCGTCGCTGATGGCAAGACACGGCACAGCGCCCGTGCCACCGGCGGACAGGTAGATGATGCGGCGCGGAAATTTCGCCGCCGTGACGCCCACGGCGACCGCCGCCGCGACGTTGGTAAAAGTTGTCGGCTGGATTTGTTCACCCGAACGAATCCGCTCGAAACTGCGAGGTTGAAGTTTGCCCATAAGATTGTTTTTGTTGTCCGCAGATTCCGCAGATTTCCGCAGAAAAAAATCTGCGTTCCTCTGCGAAATCTGCGGATGGTTGGTTAAATGTTATGCGTCACCGCCACGACGGGGACGTTTTTGTTTTCCCACACGCGCACCCAATTTGCGGCCGTGGCCAATTCAGCGTTGGTCGGATTCGCGCCGGCCACACTCGCGCTGGTGAACTTCACGCCGCGAGGATGCAGAATGAAGCGGCGACGGTTGACGAGGAACGTGTCGCTGTTCAAAGCGTCACGCGCCATTTCGCAACCTTCCGTGCCGTGACCACCCTCGACGGGAGCGCCGTTCAGATCGGCGAAGCCCATGCCGAACGCACCGCTGCCGAACAAATAGGTCGTATAGACCAAGCCGTCAGTCGTGCCAGCGCGGGACGGGCAGCCGTCATCAACGATGACGCGCCGGCCTTGGAACGTCTTGATTTGCGTTTCACCCTGGCTGTCCGGGATGAAGTCAATCAGGTCGAGTTTGCGCAGCGCGGCTTCCGTTGCCGAGTGCATCGCCACGGCCACGAGCCGGTCGCCACGATCACCGAGGCGTTGCGTCGCATCCACGAAGGTTGCGCCGTTCAGCTTGGTGGCAGCCGTCTGCGCGGCGACGGATTCGGAATGAATCGCCAGCAGATTGCCCGCCATGCTCGCCGCACCGAACACGCCGGTGAGGGAGTTGATCAGCATGTATTGGTTCTGGCGATTCCAGTATTCGGCGAGGAAGTCCGCCAGCGCCAAGGCCGGATCATCACCCGAGACTTGCGTCGCCAGATGATTCCACGACCACGCATTGCCGTCGTTCTGGATGCGGGCGATGTCCTGGTCAGCGACCAGTTTCGCCGGCACCAAAGGAGCGGAATCACTCAACGGTTGCCGGTTGCCCGTCAGGTCATTCCAGTGGGGCATGTTGACCTGATTGCCGCCGAGCGCGGCGCGCGTGTCATAGTCCGGCGTGCGGATGACAATGCCGGATTGGAACAGGTCGGATTTCTCCGCCGTCCGTTGAAGGACGTAACCAGCGAACTGCGCTGGCACGATGATGTCTGCAAGTTGTGTCTTTGCCATAATGTTTTTCTTTCGTTATTTATCCTTCTCATCCTCGTCCTCGTCCTCGTCCTCGAACGCCTTTGAGACATGATCTCACGCAGCGGCTTTCAAACGTGCCGCCAGCGCAGGATCGGATTTCTGCAATTTCATTTGCTCGGTCAGGTTGAAGGTTTCCTTCCGATACGGGTTCCGAGATGCCCGTGCGGAAGCACTGCCGGCGGCACCGCCACCAGAGCCGGCAGCACCGCTGCCAGCGTTTGCCTCGAACAAGTGCGGTGCGTCGGACACCAACGCATCCACCCATTCGGCCAAAGTCATCGGGAACGTGCCGTCCTTGCCATAGCGGGGAACGTCACCGTCGAAAGCCTGCGGCACGCCATTGACGAGTTTGAACGTCTGGCGGGCGCGGGCGGTAATATCAGTCAATGCCGTCGGGCGCAGGCCGCGCTTGGTCGCTTCATTCACGACGGCTTGATCAATCTGAATCGCCGTCAGGCGACCCGTCAGCGCGTCACGTTCCGCGACCACGACGCCATGCGTCTTGTCCCATTCGGCGCGGGCGGCTTTCACACGCGCCTCAATGACCTTGTCCACTTCACCGGCCTTGATCTGCGCAGCCTCTT
Source organism: uncultured Verrucomicrobia subdivision 3 bacterium (assembly GCA_903850425.1). Classification (GTDB taxonomy): domain Bacteria; phylum Verrucomicrobiota; class Verrucomicrobiia; order Limisphaerales; family UBA11358; genus UBA11358. The sequence continues at coordinate 11,881 of CAINLR010000112.1, forward strand.
CCAGCTTGCGCTTCTCATCGGCAAGCTGACGCACGGCGTCAGGGTCAATGCCGTCAAATTTCTTGAGCTGGTTCGTCAGCGTGATGTTGTTCTGGCGGAACTCATCCAGCTTGGACTGACTCACGACGCCATCGGCATCGAGCAGCCAGGCACCATCGCGCTCGACGTAGAAGGCTTGTTGATCAGCAGGGATTTCCTGCTTGGTCGTGTATTTGTATTTCAGCGGCATAAATCAGGTGATTGGTTGTGGTGTTTCACTTTTACTGGCGACAGCCGGTGGCTTGACCGCGACCGGCGCGGTCGGTGGTTTCTGCGTTGCGAGCAAGTTAATTTCTTCATCGTTCGTGCGACCAGGTGCGATGACTTCACCGGCACGGAATAGGTCGAGCATGGTTGCCTGACTGATGGCACCGGCTTGCCATGCGGCGACAAGGGCGGTGATTTCCAAGGCCGACATGCCGGTGATGCTGAAGTCATTGTTCAGCGTGACCAAGACGAGGTCGGGGCCAATGGCGTCGGGGATTGGTTCAGTGGAGTTCCACCAATAGACCCAGCGAAGCACTTGCGTCAGGGACGAGCTGATGCTGAGAGAGACGGTGTTGAGAATAGAGTTCTCACCGGATTGACGGAGTTCGATGGCGGCGGCGGTTTCACCGACACGCTTGCGGGATTCGAGCATCCGGGTGCCGAGCACGGCCATGAGTTGCTCGTCACGATCCATTGCCCGTTCAAAGGTGGACAGACCTTGACCGTGGAATTCAAGATAGCCAGCCGTGGCACCAGGAGCTTCAGCGACCCACGCCGTGCTGCTACCGATACGAAGGGAAGCGTTTTTATCGAAGCCACTGACCCAAGCCGTCGGCAGTGCAGTGAAGTGCATCCCATGTTTGTAGTCAGCATCCAGACGGTAGTGATCCAGATTCTTGGAGATGATGTCGGCCAGCGGGATCTTGTCCACTTCGGGCAGCGAGTGACGTGGCCCATGAAAGACAAAGGGAATCAGTGGCAGTGGTTTGCCAAGACGAAGCGGCGTGATGGTGTCCACCAGTTTCCATTCCTTGTTGGCTTGGCTGGTTTTTTGACCGTTGCCAAAGAAGCCATTCAAGAAAGAGAAAGTTGCCAGACCACTACCAGAGCCTTGGCTCTTGGGAAGCAGTTGCCAGATTTCGACGAGATAAGACCAGTCGGCTTTGGTGTTGTCAGTCGTGCCTTGCGGTGGCATCAGTTTCAAGACCCGAAGTTGTTGGATGGTTTCCGGGACAAAGGAATCAGAATTGGCGGCAGGTTTCTGACAAGTTTCCTGGAGCACGACCAGCGTGAGGACGTTGCGACCATTCACACGTTCGGTGTGCCAGTTGATAATGTCTTCGGCGTTGTAAGCGACGGCGTAAGCGCGTTGCTCGGATTCGTTATTCCAATCAATCAGCGTGCCAGCACGACCGACATTGATAATTTCGGAGACGAGTTTCTTGGAGAAGGCAGACAGTGAAGTGCCAAGCATGTCGGCATCCTCCACAAATTCTGTGAGTGCATCGGCGATACCATTGTTGGCATCGGGAAGTTTGAAAGTTGGATCACGGCGAAAGATCAGACCGACGAAGCCATCAGCGGTGCGGGCGGAAGCATTGAAGAAAGAGGCGCGATTTTTGTAGGCGCGATACTCAGTGTCATCCTGACAATCCAAACGAGGCAGATACTTTTCACCAGCAGCTTTAACGGCATCTTCACCAGCGAAGACATCACGCGCACGTTGCCATGCAACGATGTTTGCGTCGTAGTCTTGATGTGTAGAGTTCGCCGGCACGAAGCGACTCTAGCACGGGTTTTTAATCACTCGTTTTCATGCCCCAATTTGCTTGTGCGTTTTCGTTACTGTGCTGTCAGGCATAGTTCGTGAACGTCATTCTGCGTGACTTATATTTCCACTTGACGGTTTTTGAATTGCGACCCGCTGGTAACGTGCCACGTCGAAACCACAAAGTTAGTTCGCGTTGCTCAACAGAAAGTTAGTTCGCTGCGCTCAGCAATGACGAATCGCGCGGCAAATTCACGGTCTCCATTTACGATGATCATTTCCCGCGCGCGGACGCCGGCGCTCATGCTGGCGGTGCTGCTAACGCAGCCCTACGCCAGCACCGGCCAGCCATCATCGGTTTACGATGCCCACTGACGGCTGGCCTTTCGCTGACAGCGCGCGCGATTAGGACGCGGTAGGTTCGCGAATGATTTGGTTTCAAGAGAACCATTTTTGATTCGCCATGCTTTACCGCGCTGTCCGGCGTCGAACTCCTCGTCGCTAACGCTCCTCGTCGTGGTGGGTTGGTCACACTTCCGGCAGCGTGACCAAGGGCCGCGAGACTTCGTCCGGCCAGGTCCGGTATTATGTCCCAATCTTCAGCGCTTTCGCAAAAAAACATCCGCTGCCAAAAAAAGCAACGCACCCAAGACACCCACCACCACGCCGGGAACCAAGCACGAAAATAAAATGTAGGCCATTGGTTCGCCCCAATCGGCACTTTCTCCGCCGCCACCGTGATAAGCCCAAGCCATTCGGCGAAACAACTCATCCCATAACGTCTTACCCGCCGGACCGTCTCGGTAAATCATTACCTGCGACACACAGATACCACCGAAAAAACCTAATAACATTACCAGCCAGTCCCGAAGTTTGATCTGCTTGTTCATTGCCCCAAACTACGTCACCTACCAACGCCTGCCAAATTGATAAATCCAGCCAACCATTGATTTCATCATTGGCTCCCTACGGTCGGAGATAGTTTGCTCGCTACGCTCGGAAAAATAAATTGGGTTGGTTTTTTTGTGAAGGACGCTTCGTTTTCAAGTCCTTTTTCCACTGCTCACCGAGTCCCCTCAACCATCAGTCGCCTTGTCACGGCCTCACCCAACACACCAGCCCGCCTCTCGCGGCTCCTTCTGAAGACCACTTCCACGGAGGAGGGCTGGGGGCTCGGCTTTTTCGCGAACAAGGCGACCGACGGATGAGGGGCGAGCAGTGCATAAAAAAAAGACTATGAAAACTACATCACAAAAAAAGACGAACAGGCTCCCTCAAGAATCGAAGCTAGTAGTGCCGCAGGCGCAGACACCGCAGCCGGAGGCACCGAAGCAAGACACGCGTTTGCCGATTGATTCGGAAGCGCGGAAAGCTAACCGGACTTTGCCCACCGAGAAGGTTTTGACCTTGCTCCAGCAGCAAGACCGCCGCTTGTGGGAGTTGGCCGAGGTTGTCGGTAAGTGGATTTGGGTTTCGTTCAGTGAGCAACCCGCGCCCACCGTCCGCCAGACATTGGCGCAGCTTGGCTTCCACTGGAATCGCACACGGCAGGCTTGGCAACATCCGTGCGGCCAGTTCCGCTTGAGCAGCGCAGGCGACCCCCACGAGAAGTATCCCACCTACTGCCCCGCCGACACGCACACCAACTAACCCACCACGGGCACGGTGACAGCGTGCCCACCTTTTTTATGACTTCTCTTTCCGATACTTCCAGCAAGCCCACCGTCCGCAAGCACGACGGCGAGATCATCACCGCCCGCCAGCATGACGCTTGGCTTGCTTTCGAGGCAGGCATTCACCAGAACGACGCCTTGCGCGCCCGTGTTTCCCGTGCCCTAGACCGCTTTGGTTTGGGCAGCAGCACCGCCGCCGTTGACGAGGCGCTTGATTATCTCACGAACAAGGAGCTTGGCCAGTCCGCCAGATATTTCAACCAGTCCGGCAAGCCGCAGTTCAACCAGCAGCAAATCAGCCACGCCGTTTTGAGTTTCATGGCCGGCAAGGAGCAGCAGCGCCACATGACCGACTTGGCGATTCACGAGGAAGACCACGACGACGCCAGCCCTGATGGTGTTCGCGCCTGTCACTTGGCCGACCCCGGACACATCCGCCCGGATGAATACGCCGCCCGCCGCGATGCCCTTCGCGCCATTGCCGCGATGATTCCGGCAGACGCCCGCGAGCTTTACGACATCATGCTTGCCGTCCGCGAGCCAGGCACATTGACCCGCATCCACAGCTACGCCGACAAGCACGGCATCGGCCAGAGCACCGTTTATTTCCGCATTAAGAAATTGGCGGAGGCTATCCAACTCCATCCGTGGTTTGAGGAAATCACCGCACCATTCCGAAACGTCCGCCGGACAGCGTAACCGGCCACACACGCGCCCGGTGCCGAAAGGTGCCGGGCTAAAAAAAATTTCGCG
>CAINLR010000113.1 GCA_903850425.1 uncultured Verrucomicrobia subdivision 3 bacterium
CGCTGGTCAGCCAGTGGTTGACAGCTTCACGCTTAAAGGTTTGGTCAAACTTCTGGCGGGTCTTAACGGTGTTCTGGTTATTGGTTTTAATCATTTGATTGTCTACCCAATTTACCGTCCGTCAAATCGAAGCAGCCCCACCCAGCGCTGGATTCGCAAAACGGTCATTCGGGAAATCCGCGCGCCGCCGCCGCTGTCCCCTCTCCTGAGGGGAGAGGGTTAGAGTGAGGGCGGACAAAAGCACAAATGGAATTTCTTGTGTTTTAGGATTGAGTTTGTGAAACACTCGCCCTCACCCTGGCTGTCTCCCGCCGGGGTAGGGAGAAACGTTCCTCGCGTTTTTGAAAATCTGGGCGATGCGATTGGCCGATGCGAAACGCGCGGGACAGACATTATTTCCCCGACTCGCCCAATGTTTTTAACTGCCGGTCGGTCACCAGGCCGACTAGGCCGTGTTGCCTGGCCCATTTCGTGGTGTGCAACCAGAGTTCCTTGCGCTTGGGATATTCGATGTCGCGCACCGGCTTGTGCGCGGCCAGTAGCGGCGCAAGGTTTTCCAAAATGGATTTTGTGTCGGCGGTCTTCTGGAGCTTGTCGCCGTTGGTGAACAGGTCTTCGATCCCGACGGCATTTACCGCAGCGAGAAAATCCGCGTGCGCGAGCAGTTGCGTGCCGTTCTGCGGGATGACGCGCGCGGCGGGATTTTGAATTCATGCGCGACCGGTGGGAACTGCCGATTGCGTATGACGAAATCAAACATGGTTGTTATTTCGTCAAGCCGGTGGAGCGATTCCCCGGCGTGCCGGTGACGGAAAAGGAATTGTTCGCCCTGTGCGTGACGCACAAGGCGATTGAGCAATACCAGGGCACGGCTTTGCAGCAACCGCTGGAGCTGGCTTTTCAAAAGTGCATGGGGCAACTGGACGATCAGGAGCGGTTCACGCTGCAAAATCTGGATGACGTGCTGTCGTTCCGGCCGTTCACGCCGGACGACGCGGACTTGCGATTGTTTCAGCAGATCACGGATGCCATCCGGGAGCATCGCACGATTCGATTTGAATATCGCAAGCCGGGTGAAAAGAGCGCTGACGCGCGCCAAGTAAATCCGTATCACCTGATGCAGTTCACGAATCGCTGGTATCTGCTGGCCCATGACCGGAAGCGCAATGCCATCCGCAAGTTTGTGCTGGCCGGATTCGGGATCTCAAGCTGACCGAAGACCGTTTCACGGTGCCGAAGAATTTTGATCCGAAAAAATTCTTCAACCACAGCCTGGGTGTGATGACGGGCACGGGCGATTACGAAGTCGTGATCGAGCTGGACGCGTGGCTGACGGACATCCTGCGCGGGCGCAAATGGCATCCGTCACAGGTCTGGACGGAACTGCCCGGCGGCGGTTCGCATCTACAGATGCGGCTGAGTTGCCTCGACGAAATCGAGCAGTGGGTTTTGAGCTGGGGCACGCGCGCGACGGTGTTGCGACCACAGGCACTGCGGGACGGCTTTTCAAGACGACGGAAGAACTTTGTCAGCGCTACGGCGGGGTGCGTGCCGCACGGGCCATTAGCAACGCCAGTGCGAGCCGCACCTGCCAATGATTTTTAACCGCGAAATACCCGAAGCACACGAAAGCGGGCTGGATGGGCTTTCAACGGTGAAGCGTTTGCGGGCTGATAATGGCACCGACCGCCAAAACGGCAAAGCCAAGTAGCTGAATCAAAAAAGGCTTTCCGGCTACGCGCCAGTGGACGATCAGGAAAAAAAGCGAGACGATGGGAATGAACAGGCAGGCCAGGCCCCACCAAATGCTTTCCCGGAAGGCGGCGACCAAGAAAAACAAACCGCCGATGACGAAAATTACGATTCCGAGGAGAATGATCAGTGCCCCCATATCATTTATGATTTTTTGCCGGCGTGAGCGGTTGCCGGGGCTTCAAAGACGACGCGAACGCTGCCCCCAAGGGCGGCGGCAACCCGGCGCAACATGCTCAGGGAATGGCCCTCGTAAGACGGCGATTCGAGCCGGCTGATCTGCTGCTGCGACGTCTTGAGCTTGCGGGCCAGTTGCTTTTGGGAAATGCCGGCACCTTCCCGCAGGGCGGCGATCTGGAGCGCCACGTCCCAGGCTTCGCCCGCCTTCTCAAAGCGTTCCGCAAAGCCGGGGTCTTTCAACTGCCCGGCGAGATACTGGTCAAAGTTCGTTTTCATTTTTCAAATCGTTTCCGCCAGTCCCGCATCCGTTCGCGCGCGGTGTCGAGGTCGCGCGCCGGGATGACCTGGCCTTTGTTGCGAATGCCATGCGCGGCAATGATGCGCCGGCCCTTCATAAAAAACCACAGCACGCGGGTGTTCAACTTGCCGACGTGGCGGAGTTCGAACAGGCCGTCATTGAGGGCCTTGGACAACGGCTCGCGGTGATACTGGCGATTCCGCAACTTCGCCAGCCCGGCCAGCACCGCCGCGAAATCGCCGGGGTCGCTGGCCTTGAGTTCGTCCAGAAACTCCTGCACGGGCACACGGCCATTGGCTGCCTCGTAAAACTCTACGGTGAACTCCATAAATACGCAACATCAAATTTGATGTGTAAAGGTTTAAGCCCTGGCAGAGCCATGAGGAAAATCAGGTTTTGTCTGGCTGGCCGCAGGATGCACCCCGGCGCGAAAGCTGCACAGAAAAAAGTGGTGGCAGCGCCACGGGCACCAACGCGGATTGTGAATAAGTTTTGGAATTTATTTTGACCCTCACCCCCTACCTGTCCCACCCCGCCGCCTAAAATGGGCAAATGAAACTAAACAAAGATGAAGTCCGTGCCGGACGGAATCTTTGCACCCAACTCGCCACAAAACAAGCTTCAAATCCCATATAGATACTGATAAATAAGGGATTTCAGCACTTTTTTTCCGTCTGCGTTCAATTCTCTAACATCGCCCTCAATGGGGTGCAAAAAGTCATTTCCGGCAACCTTTGGCAACCGGCTGATTTCATATGTTAACAGCCAGTCCTCCGATTTGGGAGCCCAAGGTAACTTTACTCAAAACTCAAATCTCAATCCGTCACAATCGTGTTCGGCTTATTGCCGGTGCGAATCTTTTTTGGGTTTGTGTTTCCAGCCCAGCACCCAGAGACCGATACCTGCAAGCACCGCGAGATCGCAAAACAGCGTCGGTGCGAAAATCGGGGCACCGTGGACGATGCGGAGAAACAAGTTTTCACCGGTGTTGTGCCAGTCGGCGAGCGCGTGAAAAGTGAAACCGAGCGCGCCCACGGCGACCTGCCCCAACATGACGAGTCCAGACAACCGCAGAAACGCGCGGTCAGCCTTTAACACCAGCGGCACGATTAGGAAGCCCACGGCTACCGCGCTGGCAATGACGGGAATCCATTCCGTGCGGTGGTAGAATCCGTTCTGCGCGTGGTCGGTGATGCTGAATATGAAATTGCCCACGAAACCGCCGAGGGCAAAGAAAATCACCCACTGCGACCATTCGATTTCTTGGTCGGAAACCATGCGGTTCATGATCAGCAGCGACCCAAGGCCCGTGTAGGCGAGCGGCGCGGCGAACGGCGCGGCATAGACGAGGCTGGCCAGAGTCCATTGCTGGAAAAATTGGCTTTGCAGATGCAGCACCAGACCGGTGATGCCAATGAGCACCGCCGAGCCACCGACGAGAAATCCGAGCCAGCGCCACAGCATCAGTCGTCCAGTCGCCAAAGCCCAGAGCGCGGGCAGCAATAACATTGGCGCAACGAGTGAAAAAATTAGCGGCGTGTATTCCGCCCGCGAATGAAAAGCGTTGACGCTGTGCGCGAGAAAAATATCAGGCGCAAGGCCACCAAGATTGAACAGCACGAATACCTCAACCCAGGTGCGCGGCCGCCGGAGCCAGTTATTTTCCATTTTCCTTGCGGAGTTGGGCGGCCTGTTCCTTGAGTTCGACCGTGTGCTGGAGGATCGGATAGTTGCCGTGCCATTGCACATAATCGGCTCCGCCCATAAACGCGGCATGTTTCGCCGTGCGACCGTAGTAATGCCACAGGTCAAAGTAGGTGAATTGAATCGTCTGGCTAAACGGGTTCGTAGAAATCAGGCCGTCGGCCTTGAGCGAATCCATGATAGACTTGGCGGCGAGAACTTTTTCGTTGGTTGCGTCCACGACGGCGGCACCTTCCTTATAGATGCGATCCACCAGCGGCGGCGTGTGGCATTGCAGGCAGATGTCCTTCATCTTGGCCTGCGCGCGGTCGGCATTCGGGCGCTGCTGCGTCACCTCGGCGAACAGATTATACGAGAGCCGCTCGGATGGGTCGTGCGTGACGCCGCGTCCGTTGAGTCCGCTCATGTGACACGTCGCACAGGTCGGAATAAACATGTCCTTCGTCGTCAAACTGTCGGACGGCGCTTTGAGGTTCAATTGATTCTGCTGCGCAGCGAACATGATGCCGTGCTTGGATTGCGTGTAGATTTCAATCTGCGAATGATCCGGGCCAAGGTGACACTGGCCGCAAGTGCTGGGCAGGCGCGCGATTTCCACCGACGAGGTATGCCGCGTGTGACAGAGCGTGCAGTTGCCGATGCTGCCGTCCGCGTTCGGTTTGCCGATCGCGTGACAAGTGATGCAGCCGCTCTTGGCGGACGATTCGCCTTCGAGTTTCGTCAGCGGATGCGCCGGACGTTTCATCGAGCCGGGATGCAACTTTTCCATCTGCTCAATCATCTCCGGCGAAAAATCTTTGTTGCCGACGACCGCCACCCACGACGGCGCGGCGTGCCGGCTGCGGGCGAATTGCTCATAGACCGCCAGGTGACAGGCGCGGCAGTTGGCTGAGGTGATGCCGGAATTGATTACGAAGCCATTGTGGTTCGTGCCGGTCTGGCCGGTCAACACCTGATGGCAGTCGAGGCAGGTCACGCCTTTCTGCGCGTGTTTGCTCATCTCATATTCGTGGACAATGGAATACTGGTTATTGCGATGGCACTCGGCGCATTTGCCGCTCGCCTTGATGTAATCTGCATTCGGCTGGTCAACGACAATGCGCGGTCGCTGCGAGTTGACGAGATACGCCGAAACGATCAGCCCGGTGGCAATGATGATGGCGATGAAAACGGTGCGGAAGTTCATGAAGCGAGTTTTAGTCTGGTTTTGGTGAATGTCAATTTGTTGTAGTCAAATTTGGTTTGTATTGCGGCAATAGATTAGCCGCAACCCGGCAAAAAAAATTGACGCAGGTCAAAAGAAACCAAGTTTTTCCGGCCATCATGAATCAGTCAAAAGTTTGACCTTCGTCAAATCATATCCCTCGCCGGTCGGGTAAAGTGAGCGCATGAATGAACAACCGGTCATTGATTCGAGCGCGGCAAAAATCCTGTCGCTGGCAGAGGAAACCAAGTTTGCGCCTAACGGCATCGTCAGCCGGACGCTGATGCGAACCGCGAATTCCCGCGTGGTGCTGTTTGGCTTTTCGGAAGGCCAGGAATTGACCGAACACACTTCCACGCAGCACGCTGTCGTTCAGATTTTGACCGGTCAATGTGAGTTTGTCCTCGGCGGGAAACCAAATGTCGTCAAGGCCGGCGACTTTATTTACATGCCGCCAAATCTGCAACACTCGGTCAAGGCCATCACGCCATTCTCCATGTTGCTCACACTTTCAAAAGCGGAAATGCCGCCAGCCTCTGCCCTGAATCTGAACCTGAAAAAGTAATGGGAACTCACCTTGCCAAACTCGACGCGCGCGGTCTCGAACCGCCGCAGCCGATGCAGAAAATTCTCGAAGCCGTCGCCACGTTGCCGGCGGGCGCAACGCTGATCGCGCATACGGATCGCCATCCGCTGTTGCTCTATCCGCTGCTCGAACAGCGCGGGTTCACTTACGAAACGACAACCCAACCTGATGGAAGCCACGTTACCCAAATCCGCCACCGTTAATCGCGAAGTGCCGCGTGTGACCCCGCAAACTCAGCCGTTCGGTGCCACCGCGCCGTCGTCCACGCTGCCGCTGCTGTTCACTATCACCGGCTTGTTGGCGCTGTTTCTTGGCGCGGGTTGGATTGTGGTGCAGCCGGACATCCTGACAATGTATCACTACAGCCCCGGCGCTATCGCGGTGACGCATCTCTTTGTGCTCGGCTGGCTGTGTTCCATCGTCATGGGTGCGATGTATCAATTGGTGCCGGTCGCATTGGAAGCAAAATTATTCAGCGAGCGGCTGGCGCAAATTCAATTTGGATTTCACCTCGCCGGCTTCGGCGGCATGGTCTGGGCGTTTTCGGCATGGAATCTGAAATCCGTTGCGATCTTCGGTGCGGTGCTGGCCGTGGGCGTGGTCATTTTCATCTACAACATCGCGCGCACGTTGCTGCGCGTGCCGAAATGGAATGTCGTCGCCACCAGCGTCGCCTCGGCCATCGGTTGGGTGTTGCTCGCCGTCGCGGCGGGATTAGTCATTGTTGTCGCCAAGTCGTATTCGGAATCGCTACCCACGCTCGCCGGTTGGGTATTCCGCTTCGATCCCATCGGCGCGATGCACGCGCACGCGCACTTGGGCGCGATTGGTTTCTTTCTCATCCTCATCGTCGGCGTGTCCTACAAACTGATTCCGATGTTCACCTTGAGCGAACAGCAAAATCCCCGACGCGCAGCGTGGTCGGTGATTTTGTTGAACACTGGATTGGCTGGCTCATTCGTGACGATTCTTTTGCGCAGCCCGTGGAAACTGGCGTTTGAGCTAGTTGTCGTTCTGGCACTAGCACTGTATGCACTGGAATTGCGCGCCATTTTGCGGGCACGCAAACGGGCGGCAATAGACTGGGGCGTGCGCGGTTTTCTCACGGCGGTGGGTTTCATGTTTCCATTGTCCATCATTGCCGCCGCGCTTTCGTGGCCGGGTTTGCCGGTGAACACCTACACCATGCAGCTTGAAAATGTTTATGGTTTTCTCGGCCTCGTCGGCGTCGTGTCGTTCGCCATCATCGGGATGCTCTACAAAATCATCCCCTTCATCGTGTGGTTCGGCACTTACAGCCAGCACATTGGTCGCGCACAAGTGCCGTCACTCGCGGAACTCTATTCGGCACGGCTGCAAATCATCAGCTACTGGATTTTTCTCGCCGGCCTGCTGACCACGCTGCTGGCGATGGAGTTTTCCAACGTCCTCGCCGCTCGCTGCGGCACCGGTCTGCTGGCGGCGAGCCTCGCGGTTTTTGGTTTTAATGTCGCGACCATGCTGCGGCATTTCGTCCGTCCGCAATTGAAACCACTTCCAAAAACTTCCGTCAACCGCGCCATTTTATGACCAACAGCGAACAAAACGAGCAGACCATTCTCGCCGCCCTGCGTCAGGTCATTGACCCGGAAATCGGCTGCAACATCGTGGATTTGGGGCTGGTTTACAGCTACGCGTTCGATGCCGGTAAAGTCCGCGTGACGATGACACTCACCACACCCGGCTGCCCGATGCACGAGAGCATTTCATGGGGCGTGAAGAATGCGCTGCTGAACATCGAGGGCATCACGGAAGCCGAAGTGGACATTGTTTGGGATCCGCCGTGGAACCCTTCCATGATGACCGATGTCGGCCGCCGGATGACTGGCACAGGAAATTTTTAGTCAACAACGACAACAAAAAATCGAAATAAAAAATATGCAAACTGCAAACCTCATCGGCGCGGACAAAGTCATGGATGTGCGTTCCATTCCTTGCTCCGTGAAACATGGCCTCATCATTCAGACCTGGCTTGAACTCCCGGTCGGCGACCACTTCATCTTGTTCAACGACCACGATCCCGTGCCATTAAAATACCAGTTCGCCGCGCAATGGCCGGATACGTTCACCTGGGAACACCTCGTCAACATTCCCGGCGAAGCGCGCGTGAAAATCACCAAGCTCAAAGCCGTCGGCGAATCGGCAGAACCAGTGGCCACTGCGTGCGGCGGACATTAAAAGTCAGACCGTGACGCTGACCGTGGAAAAATTCTCCTGGCGCGCGGCGATTCAACTGACGTTGCCGAAAGAGCACGGCAGTTGGTCGCTCGCGCTGGAGCCGGTGGCGTTTGGCTTGCTCGTTGCGCCCTCGGCGGCAGGCCTGAGCTTGGCGCTGGCAGCGGTGTCAGGATTTTTTCTGCGGCGTCCACTGAAGATTCTTCTGTGCGAACTGGATTGCGAGCGTTGGAAAATCGCCCGCGCCAGCGTTTTTGTTTTAACGATCTTCGCCGCTGTCGGCTTGCTGCTGGCGGTTCGCCTGGGTCGCGTGGAAAATTTCTGGCCGCTGATTCCGGCCGCACTGGCCGGCTTGGCCTTCGTGTGGGCCGACAGTCGCAACGAAGCGCGCGAAGGCACGGCCGAAATTGCGGGCGCGGTGACGTTCGGCCTTCTGCCCGCCGTGTTTGCCGCGCTGGCCGGCTGGAGCGTGAATCAATCGCTCGCCCTGGCTGCGATGTCACTCACCCGCAGTGTGCCGACAGTTTTGACGGTGCGGACGCACCTGCGGATGGCGAAGAAACAAAATGTTTCTGTCCTGCCGGCTATCATGGCCGTGTTGGTCGGAACTGGTTTGATAACTTGGTTTGCCGTGCAACATCTCGCGCCGTGGCTCGCATCAGCTTTCGCCGTCGTGTTTGCCGTGCGAACATTCTGGCTGCTACTCTGGAGTCCACAAATTACTGCCCGTCAAATCGGCATCACCGAGGCCGTGCTGGGCGGGCTGATGCTGCTGGTGCTGGCGATGACGTGGAAAAGTGCTGCCGGTTGGTGAACCGACTTCGATTATTTTTGCGGCGGCCTTCAATCTGGAAGGCCGTTTTGCTTTTCTCAACTTGACGAAATAGTGATTTGGATTTGACCTGCGTCAAATCTTCCCAATGGCGCATGAGGCAGATTAGTTGCGTGACAAAGAAAGAAATGTCATGAACGAAAACCAAAACACGCCGCTAAAATTGGGCACTGTGGTCTATGCCTGCTCCGGTTGCTCGGACGCGGGCGAACTGGCCGACCGCATTGCCCGCCAGCTAACGCGCGAAGGCGCGGCGGAAATGTCCTGTCTCGCCGGCATCGGCGGCCGCGTGAAGCCGCTCGTCAACAAGGCGGCAGCGGCGGAACGCATTTTGGCGATTGACGGCTGCCCGCTGAATTGCACGCGGCACACGCTGGAACTCGCCGGCTTCAAAGATTTTGGGCACCTCGAACTGCACGCGCTGGGCTTCCGAAAAAATTCCTGCCCGGTGACGGACGATAGGATTGCTGTCGGCGTCAATGCGGCCAGAAAAATTCTAGCCGACGGAAAATTTACAGCCGTCATCAGAACCCAACCTGAACCAACCAGCATTAACTAATTATGAATCGAAACTTCATTTATCCATTGTGCGCTGTCGGCCTGGGAATGGTGTTGTTGAGCAGCGCGGCGCTGGCTGCCGATGCTCCCGCCAAACCCGTCAAGCCGGCCGATCCTGAAGCAATTGGTCAGGAAGAAGCCGTGCTGACGCAGGCACCGAACGTGCCGCCGCCGATCAAGCGCAAACATTCGGCCAAGGTCATCGTGCATCTCGAAGTGAAGGAGGTCACGAAACGATTGGCGGACGGCGTGGATTACACGTTTTGGACTTTTGGCGGCGACGTTCCCGGCAGTTTCATCCGGATCCGCGTGGGCGATGATGTGGAATTTCATTTGAACAATGCGCCGGACAGCAAGCTGCCGCACAACATTGATTTGCACGCCGTCACCGGGCCGGGCGGCGGCGCAACGTCGTCGTTCACCGCGCCGGGACACTCATCGCAATTTTCGTTCAAGGCGCTGAATCCGGGACTTTTCATTTATCACTGCGCGACCGCGCCGGTGGGAATGCACGTCGCCAACGGCATGTATGGCCTGATTCTCGTCGAGCCGGAAGGCGGGTTGCCGCCGGTGGATCACGAGTATTATGTCATGCAAGGCGAGTTTTATACTGCGGCCGCGTTTGGCGTTGAAGGGTTGCAGCCATTCGACATGAACAAGGCGATTGACGAGCGTCCGGCGTATGTGGTGTTCAATGGCGCGGTTGGTTCGCTCGTCGGCGACAAGGCGCTGACGGCCAAGGTCGGTGAAACGGTTCGCTTGTTCGTCGGCAATGGCGGTCCGAACCTGACCAGCTCATTCCATGTCATCGGTGAAATTTTCGACATCGTCTATCAGGAAGGCGGCACAACCATCAGCCAGCATAATGTCCAGTCCACGCTCGTTCCGGCGGGTGGTTCGGCGATTGTGGAATTCAAGGTGGACGTGCCCGGCACGTTCATCCTCGTGGATCACGCCCTGTTTCGCGCGTTCAACAAGGGCGCGCTCGGCATGTTGAAAGTTTCCGGCCCGTCGGATTTGCTGGTTTATTCCGGCAAGGAAGTGGATGCGATTTATCTCGGTAGCGCGGCGGAAGCCGGTTCCGATTCGGAAAAAAAAGTGGCCGCACTCAAGGCGCAAATGGCCTCCGAGCTCAAGGGCAACCCGAAAATCGCCAGCCTGACCAAGGACATTCAAGTCGAGAAAGGCAAGTCGGTTTACATGCAGACGTGCTTCGTGTGCCATCAACCCACCGGCCTCGGTGTGCCGGGACAAATCCCGCCACTGGCAGAATCTGATTTCCTGATAAAAAACAAAGAGGACGCCATTCGCGCCGTGGTGATCGGTCGCACAGGTGAGACGGTCGTCAATGGCAAGACCTACAAAGGCACGATGATTCCGCTCGCCTATCTCACCGACGATCAAATTGCCAACGTGCTGACGTATGTGCGCAACTCTTGGGGCAACGCCAGCGACGCCGTGAGCGCGGCGGATGTGGCGAAAATTCGTGCCGAAGCCGCTGCGCCCGCACCGAACGCGACTCCGGCTCCGAGCAAGTTTGAATAACTAAAACGCCATGTCCGGCCTCCGTCATTACATTTGCATAACCGTGCTTGGGTTGCTTGCGAGTGCGATGGCGCACGCGGCACCGCCGGACATGGCCTGCGTTTCCAACGGCGTCTTTCGTTCGCTCTTCCGTTCGCAGACGGATTTGAAGGAAGTGCCGGTCAAAAGTTTTTATCTCGATGTGGTGCCGGTCACGAACGAAAGATTTCAGGAATTCGTCCGCGCGAACCCGCGCTGGCAGCGCTCGCAGGTGAAACGGATTTTTGCCGACGAAAATTATTTGAAACACTGGGCCGGCGATTTGACACTCGGCACAAATGCGCTGCCGAACCAGCCCGTCGTGTGGGTGTCGTGGTTTGCCTCAAAAGCGTTTGCGCAATGGCAAGGTAAGCGATTACCTACGGTTGCCGAATGGGAAGTCGCCGCTGCTGCGAGTCCCACGCAAGCTGACGGCACGAAGGACGCGGCGTTTCAACGCGACATTCTGCGCTGGTATTCCACCTCGTCGCCCGGCGTATTGCCCGCCGTCGAATCCGGTCCGACCAATTTCTGGGGTGTGCGCGACTTGCACGGCCTCGTCTGGGAATGGGTTTCCGATTTTAATTCCGCCACCGTCACCGGTGATGCGCGCGGTGACACTGGTTTGGATCGGCAGTTGTTTTGCGGGGCGGGCGCGATTGGCGCTAAGGATGTGCAGAATTTTCCCGCCTTTATGCGCTACGGATTTCGCAGCAGCCTCAAGGCGGCCTACACGGTTCACAACCTCGGTTTTCGTTGCGCGAAGGATTTATGAAGCCAGCCTGCAAAAAAAATCCTCCGCCCGTAGCGGAGTCTCGGCAGAGCGCCGCTAAATCTCGCGTGAAAATGTTTGCGGCTTTCTGCCGAAAGCCGCTACATCAATCCGGCGCGTTGCTCATTATTTTCCTCGGCGCGCTGGCAGCCTCTTGCGCGACGCCACCGGCGGAAAAAGTCTTGCCGCCGTGCTGCCGCCCGCTTGCCGCGCAGACGAATTACACGGACAAATCGCTGTTCCTCCTCGACTCCACTTGGACTTCGGACACCGGCCGCCAAGTGAAGCTCGGCGTGTTGCGCGGCAAGCCACAAGTGGTGGCGATGTTTTTTGCATCCTGCCAGTTCACCTGTCCGCTCACGGTGAGCGATATGCAACGCATCGAGGCAGCACTGCCGGAAAATTTGAGGACCAACACAGACTTCCTGCTCGTCTCCTTCGACAGCGTGCGTGACACGCCGTCTGCGCTAAAGGCTTACCGCGCCAAACGCGAATTGAGCAATCAAAACTGGACGCTGTTACGCGGCGAACCGGATGATGTTCGCGAGCTAGCCGCGCTGCTCGGCGTGATTTACAAACAAGATGCGAACGGCGATTTTGCCCATTCCAACGTCATCACAGTTCTGAATGCCGAGGGCGAAATTGTTTTCCAGCAGCCCGGATTAAATTTGCCGACGGATGAAATTATCTCGAAACTTAAAAGTCTCTCCTCACCATGAAGATGCCCCCCATAAATAAGTTCAAACGCTTTGACGTGCGCGAAATCCTGTCGCGTGGCGTCGAGCCGTTCCCCGAAATCCGCAAGCGCGTGGATGCGCTCAATCCAGACGAGGGCTTGATTGTCGTCGCGCCGTTTCTGCCGTCACCGCTGATTGAGAAACTGAACAGCGAAGGCTTCCTTTCCAAGCTGGAGCGCGGCAACGGCGCGGATTGGATCATTTACTTCTGGCGCGGGGCTGCTTGAATCCGGCCATGTCCACCGCCTTCAACGAATTCAAAAAGCTGGCTGTCGTCAACACGCTGCGCAGTTGCCAGCTTTTCACCGGCGTGCCGCCGGCGGATTTGGCGGCCATCGCGGAAGTCACGCTGGTCAAGTCGCTGGAGCGCGGTGAATACCTGTTTCACGAGGGCGATCCGGCCACCGGCTTTTACGTCATTCAGTGCGGGGCCGTGAACGTCCATCGCGTCAGCGCCGTCGGCAAGGAGCAGATCATCCACGTTTTTCGCACCGGCGATTCTTTTGCCGAAGTGGCACTGGCCGCTCCTACCGGTTATCCCGCCGATGCCCGCGTGCTGGAGAAAACGCAGGTGTTGCTGGTGCAAAAGGAAGGGTTTCTGGCCTTGATCAAGCGCCAGCCGGAACTCGCGCTGCGAATGCTCGGTTCCATGAGCAGCCATTTGCGCGTGCTCGTCGGGCAAATCGAGGACCTCACGGTGAAGGACGTTGAAACTCGACTGGCCAACTGGCTGGTGAAGCGCTGCCCGAATCCGCAAAGTGAAACCACGGTGAAAATCGAACTGCCGATGGCTAAGGGCGTGCTGGCGGCGGAACTCGGCACCGTCCGGGAAACTTTTTCCCGCACGCTCGCCAAATTCCGCGAGTTGAAATTGCTGTCCGTCAAAGGCAAAACCGTGACTGTGTTTTCGCCCGCCAAGCTGAACGCGCTGCTGCTCCGCAATCTTGGCGAATAAAAATCTTATCGGCCTTTGGCTATATTCTTATTTCAATAATTTGTTCCCGACCAGCACCGCGATGAGCAGCGGCAAATAAATGATGGAGGCCAGAAACAAGTGTCGCGCGCGTTGCGCCGTGAGTTGCTGCGCGAACCGGATGGCAGTCCAGACGTATCCCGTTCCCAAAATCAGCGCGGCAACGAAATAAACTTTCCCGTTCAAGTCCAGCGCGAACGGACACAGGCTTGCCACTAACAGGGCAACCGTGTTGCCGACCGCCTGTTGCGCGGTGCGGCTTCCACCCTCGTCCAGATTCGGCAGCATGACGAAGCCGGCCTTGGCGTAATCTTCGCGATACAGCCACGCGATGGCCATGAAATGCGGGATTTGCCAGAACGCCAGAATCGCAAACAAAGCCCAACCTTCGCCGTTCAATTCATTGCGCGCCGCCGTCCAGCCCATGAGCGGCGGTAACGCGCCGGGAATCGCGCCGATCAAGGTGTTCACCCACGTCACGCGTTTGAGCGGCGTGTAGATGAACAGGTAGCTGATGGATGTCACCGCGCCGATAACGCTGGTGAGCAGATTGACGAGCGTGCCGAGATAAATCAAGCCGGCGACCGAACACACACCACCGAAAACGGCAACGGTTACGGGCTGCAAGCGGCCTGACGGCAGTGGGCGATTGGCGGTGCGCCGCATCTTCGCGTCGTATTCGCGCTCCAACAACTGGTTCAACGCCGCTGCTCCGCCAGCAACGAGCGCGGTGCCAAACAGGGCATGGAACATCTGGAGAAAATCCACGGAGCCGTGTTCGCCTAGATAAAATCCAACGAACGTGGTCAACAGCACCAGCGACGTTAGCCGGGCTTTCACCAGGTCGGCGAAAACCGCCGGCCAGCTTTTCTCCACAACCGAAGTTGCATTTAGAATTTCCGCTGATGCTTTCATTTCATTGCTTCAGTCAACGAAGCGCGGCGGGCTGCCATCAGCCACCAAAGCGCCCCGACCAACAGCGCCGATGCACCCACCATGACGTGTAGCGTCGTCACATCCGCCGCTTTGTTTGACCAGACAGTCCACGCGCCCAGGCCAATTTGCAGTGTGAGCAGCGCCAGCCAGAACCAGGCAAATTTCGCCAGCGCGTCGTCGCCGCCGAGTTTTTTCCGTGCGAGCATTGCAGCCGCCACAATTCCGAGGAAGATCGCATAGGCCACAAGGCGATGAACCATTTGCAAGGATACTTGAAACGCCGTGATGGGATTGCCGATCGTGCCGACGGGCCGATGAGCGTTGTAATCGGCAATCGCTTCCGGGGTGGTGGCGGGCCAGAGTTGGCCGTGCGCGAGCGGGAAATCATTGATGGCCAGCCCGGCGTGCTGGTGGCGCATGGTCGCGGCGATGAGTAGTTGCACGAAAATCAAAAGTGTGACAAAAAGCACATGGCTGCGCAGTCCGCGTGGAACGGAGATTTGTTTTTCCGTTTCCGATTTCTGCCACCAGCGGCTGGTGAACAGCGCGATGGCGCAGCAGAGCACCAGAAATGCCTGGGCGACTGCACCATGCGGGACGCCGAGCCAGTCCAGTATCCAGCGCACGCGCAGGCCACCGAGAATTCCCTGCACGATGACGAGCAGGAAAGCTGTGATGCCGAGCCATTGAATCCATTTGCGTGAATCTTTCAGCCAGAGCCAAACCGCAAGAATGGTCGTGAGTAGTCCGACGGCGGAGGCAAGCAGGCGATGCGAGTGTTCGTAAAAAATGCCACCCACCCACTTATCCAGCGGGAAGACGAACATATTGTAGCCGTAGGTTGTCGGCCAGTCGGGCACGGACATGCCAGCTTCGTGGCTGGTCACCAACCCGCCGAGGCCGATGAGCAAGAACGTGGTGACGGCATTGAGCACGGCGAACCAGAAGAGCGCGGGTTGGTATTTATTATTCATGATGAAAAAAGCAAACCGCTGCGGAGTTTTCGCGCAGCGGTTTAGGGCTGGCGAAAATTTATTTCTTTTCAAACGTGAAGCCCTGCACGGCTCCGTCGCCTTTCACTTCAATTTCGGCGGTCTGCGTGCCGAGTTTGCGGTGCATGGCCTCCAAGGTGTATTTGCCGGGCGGGACATTCTTGATGGCGAACTTGCCGTCTGCCCCGCTGACCGCAAAAAACGGGTGATCAAACACGCTGACCCACGCAAACATCCACGGATGCACGTCGCACTGGAATTTCAAAAACATTTCCGGTTTATCGAAAGTGTAATTCAAATCCGCGCCACCCTGCATCTGCACTTGGTTGGATTCGGGATTGGCCGTTGGCTTGGTGTGGACGTTGTGAACTACGGGGTCGGAATTTTTCACGACTAATTTCTGGCCCGTCTGGATGGCGATAATCTGCGGCGTGTAAAGCGCGCCCTTCTGATCGAGCGTCGCCGTGGCCGCACTCGCACCGATGGACTTGCCGGGAATTCCTTTTAGCGAGACGATCACGTCGGCCAGCTCGCCATTGGCGCTAACCACATAAAATTTCGTCTGGGGCGCTGCGCCGGGATACATCGCGGCACAATTCGGATCGTCTTTGATGGGCGTGAGTTCTTTTTCCGCCGGGGCGGCACCTTTGAAATTGATGACGCCAGTGATGTCGCCGGCGCTGGCCATTTGCAAAACGCCAAACGCGGTCAGGGTTAGGATCAAAATATTTTTTCTCATAATTGAATTGGTGTTGTGATGACCGTGTGAAATTAGCACCGCCATTCCTTTTCCGTCTAGCGGGTTTGAAGAGAACCGTCTTAAAACGTGACCTGCGTCACATTTTTTTGCCCGGCGGGCAGTTAGAGTGTCGGCATGAATGATCCTAAAAAGATCCATCCCATTCAAAAGCTGATGGACAATATGTGGCTGCTGCTCGCGCTCGGCATAATCATCCCTTCCATTTCCTACACGATGTGGGGCTGGCTGGAACTCCTCTTTCTCAAAGCCGCGCAACTTCCCTAACTCAACTCACGAACCAACATGAATCAAGAATCTTCCTCCGGTTTGGAATGTCCGAAACCCGGCTGGTTTCAGGCACCGAGCGGCAATGAACGCACCTGGATCGGCATGGCCGTCATCTGGTGCCTGATCCTTTCGGTGATGATGCCCTACTGGCATTTTCGCGGTAAACAAAACAGCACGGGCGAAGCCTACCGGGTCAAACCCGCCGACTTCGTCAAGCGCGTTGAAGCGTTCGTAAAGGTCAACACCGGCGAGGAATCGCTCGTCGAAGATGGCATTGCGCCCGTTGTGCCCGCGCCTCCCGGCGAAGTCTATCTGCTCGCCAAACAGTTTTTCTGGTTTCCGGTGCTCAAGCTGCGCTCCGGCGAGACCTACCGGCTGCACATTTCTTCGGCCGACGTTCAACATGGCTTCTCGCTGTTGCCCATGAATATGAATTTTCAAATCGTGCCGGGTTATGACCATGTGCTCACCATCAAGCCGCAGGCGCCCGGGACTTATCACATCGTCTGCAATGAGTTTTGTGGCATCGGCCACCAGCAGATGGTCGGCAAAATCATCGTCGAATAATCGCCAAAGGAATTTTACCAATGAATACCAACTCAGATTACCCCAAACGCATTTGCTCGACCACCGGCTTCCCGATCTGCCGGTCGGCGGAATTCTTCGTCAAGGCCAACGCCGTGCTGGGCGTTGTTTTCCTGCTCATCGGTGGCATCGCCGCCATCCTGATTGCGCTCACGCGCTGGCAGGCGGTTCACTTGCTGCCGGTGGATTGGTTCTATCGCATCCTCACGCTGCATGGCATCAACATGCTCATCTTCTGGATTCTTTTTTTCGAGGTGGCGATTCTCTACTTCGTCTCCACCACCTTGTTGAAAGTTAGGCTCGCCTCACGCCTCACCGCGTGGATATCGCTGGTCATGATGTTCGTCGGCGCGGTGATGGTGGATGTGACGATCCTCTTGGGCAAAGCCGACGTGATGTTGAGTTCCTATCTGCCGCTGCTCGCGCATCCGGCGTTTTATCTCGGCATCATTCTCGTCGCCGTGGGCACCTTGATTGCGGTAGGTAACTACTTTGCCACGCTGTATATCGCCAAAAAAGAAAAGACCTACGAAGGCTCCGTTCCGCTCGTGGTCTTCGGCGCGACGGCGGCGGCGATCATCGCCGTGGTCACACTCTTGCACGGCGCGGTTGTGATGGTGCCGACGTTCCTTTACTCGCTTCACCTGTGCCCCCAGCCTGACCCGCAATGGTATCGTCTCCTTTGGTGGGGTCTGGGCCACATGTCGCAGCAGGTGAACGTCTGCGCGATGGTCGCGGTGTGGTATCTTCTCGCCGCTATCACCACGGGCGCGAAACCGCTGAATGAAGCCGTCTGCCGCAGTGCGTTCGTGCTCTACATCCTGTTCATCAATCTCGCCTCTGCGCATCACTTGCTTGTTGACCCCGGCGTCAGCGCCGGTTGGAAAATCTGGAACACGTCTTACGCGATGTATCTCGCCGTGCTGGCCTCGATGATGCACGGGTTTACCGTGCCGGCGTCGGTGGAAGTCGCCATGCGCGGCAAGGGTTATGTGCGCGGCCTCTTCGGCTGGCTCACGAATGCGCCGTGGCGCAATCCGGGATTCTCGGCATTTTTCCTTTCACTGCTCATCTTCGGCTTCATCGGCGGCATCACCGGTGTGACGCTCGGCACGCAGCAGATCAACATCATCGCTCACAATACGCTCCGCATCCCCGGCCACTTCCACGCCACCGTGGTGGGCGGAACCACGCTGGCCTTCATGGGACTGACCTACTACGTCGTGCCGCTGTTGTGGCGGCGGGAATACATCCTTAAACCGCTCTGCCGTCTCCAGCCGTATCTCTTCGGCATTGGCATCTTGATCATGTCGTTCGGCATGTCGTTCGCCGGCTCGATGGGTGTGTCGCGGCGCAGTTGGGACATTGATGCCGGTGGTTCCATCTATGGACCAACCGCGCACTTGTTCCTCGCCCTGGTCGGCATCGGCGGCACCGTGGCATTCATCGCCTTGTTCCTCTACGTCGGTCTGACGGTCGGCACACTGCTCTTTGGCCGACGCATCGCCGCCGGCAAATCCATGGAAGATTGGGGCACGCCAAAAGTGTTGAGCACCTCTCCTGGTCATGACCACGTTGCCCCGGCTCCCGGTTTCGCGGGTGGTGCGACGGTGGCCGAGGCCCACCCGACGCAAGGCACGATGGTGCTCGCGGTGATTTTCCTGTTGAGCTTCGCCGTGTATTACTTCGCGAACTGGAAAGCGCTCGCGGACGTGTGGCCGGTGCGTTGAACTAACCAACCTTCGCCTATCCAAATATACTTATGACGACTCAAGCAATCACAGTGGGGCCGGTGGAACGTTTCGCGCTGCGATTTAGCCGGATTCTGTCCGGCGGCAGTTTCGCAACGTTCGCGCTCTGCGTTTTGGTTTTTTACGAAACCTTCGTGATGATCATGACCTTTGCGCCGATCGGTAGCGGGGCGATGGGCGGCTTCCTCGAAGAGTTCCGCATTCGCTGCTTCCAATACGAACCAAAGACCGGCTGGATGCAATGGACTTCGGTCGCGACGATGATTGCCGAACCCTTGCCGCTGGCGGGCATCATCTATTTCATCTGGCGGGCGCAGATCCGTGAATTGTGGCAGACCCGTCGGCGCGCGGTGATTCCGCTCGCCGGCGCAGCATTATTGCTCGTGGGTTTACTCGGCGCGGGCCTCGCCGGTGTTGGCAACCCGGAACCACCGCAGAAAGAATTACCGTTCCCGGCAGATACATTGCGGAGCGCGCTGCCCATGCCCGCCTTCAAGCTCACGAATCAGGACGGCCAAACCGTTACGCTGGCCGATTTCAAGGGCCGCGTCACGCTCGTCACGGCGGTTTATGCCACTTGCACGACTACCTGTCCGATGATGCTGAAAGGCATCCGCACCGTATTGGACGAGCTAACGCCAGCCGAGCGCGCCAAGCTTTCGGTCGTGGCGTTCTCGTTAAGCCCGGAGACGGACACCAAAGAACTCCGCACCATGATCACGCAGGCCTATCACTTTGATTCCGCGCAGTTCAATTTTCTCAACGGCCAGCCCGATGAAATGAATGCGTTGCTGAATCAGTTGAACATCGCGCGCACTCGCGACCCCAAGACCGGCGAACTGGTTCACTCGGCCATGTTTATTCTTCTCGACCGCGAAGGCCGCATCGCCTACCGGCTGTCTTTAAGCCAGCGCGAATCTTCGTGGTTGATCACCGCCGTGCGCACGCTGCTCGCGGAAAAATCGCCGTGATTTCAGTCGCATGACTGAAACTCCCATCTCTCAGTTGTTGGCGGCGGATAAGGGAGCCAAGTCCGCCGCCGCCACGGCACCGGCCGTGCGGGGCGAATCGTTGTTGCGCCCACTGGAAAACTTCTGGCTCTGGCTCGACCGGCTCGTCGAACGCTTCTTGCCGTCGGCGCTCAATCCCTTTGGCCAGCTCGGCGCGATGGCCAACACCAGTCTCATAATCGCGCTCGTTTCCGGCATTGCGTTGCTCATCTGGTATCCGCCGAGCGTGTATCAGGCATACGCAGCTTTGGAAAAACTCCGAACCCAATCGTGGCTCGGCCAGTGGGTGCGTTCGGTTCACCGGTATAGTTCTGACGGTTGCCTGTTCTTCATTCTGCTGCACACCGCTCGCATTATCTGTCAGCGGCGTTTTTCCGGTGCCCGCTGGCTCGCGTGGGTGGCCGGCATAATGATGTTGGCGTTGATGTGGTTCATCGGCTGGACAGGCTACTGGCTGGTCTGGGATGTTCGGGCACAACACGCCGCCATTGGCACGGCGCGGTTTCTCGACGTGCTGCCCATCTTCGCCGAACCGATGTCGCGTTCTTTTCTTACGAATGAAAGCGTGCCATCGCTGTTGTTCTTTCTGATTTTTTTCGCGCACATGTTGCTGCCGCTTGCCGTGGGCATCGGTCTGTGGATGCACCTGATGCGCGTGAATCGTGCGCGCCTGCTCACTGGCCGGGCAATGACCTGGTGGATTGTCGGTTCGCTCGCAGTGTTGTCCGCGTTGCTGCCGGCCATCAGCGCCGTTCCCGCCGAGATGACCGTGAAGGTTCAGAAATTCACGATGGACTGGTGGTATCTGTGGCCGCTCCAACTGACCGACCGTCTCGGCGGCGGCGCGTTGTGGGCGTTGTTTCTTTTCACCGGTCTGGCCACGCTCACCGTGCCGTGGTGGATGGCCAAATGTCGTCAGTCGCCGGCATGGACGGCCACGGTGGATCTCGCGCGCTGCTTCGGCTGCACGCTGTGTTCCAAGGATTGCCCGTTCAATGCCATCACCATGATTCCGCGTGAAGACGGGGGAAAATTTGAAATTCAATCGAGCGTCAACGCCGACCTGTGCGTTGGCTGCGGTGTGTGCGTGGGCGCGTGCGATTCGCAGGCCATCAACATGCCCGTGCTGGAAAGTCGCACGGTCGAGCAATCGCTCAACGCTTGGATTGACACCACGAAAGCGCGCGGCGAAAAGCCTTTCATTGCCTATTGCTGCGATGAATCCGCCGCCTCATTCCTGCACCTGAATGCTGATGGCACGTCGCCCAACCTTCCTGGCTATCGGATTGAGCGCGTGCCGTGCATCGGTTGGGTGAGCGCGGTGATGTTGGAACGTCCATTGCAGCGCGGGGCCGAAGGCATTTTGGTCATCGCCTGCGGCACTACTGATCCGGTGGCACGCGATGGCTGCCAGTGGTTCGAGCAGCGGCTCACCGGCCAGCGCCCGCCATCCTTCGATCCGAAAAAAGCGGACGCGTCACGCATCCGACTCGTTCACTTGGACCGCACCCGTCACACGGAACTGGCACGCATCGCTGAAAATTTCCGGGCCAATCCAGTCGCAAGCACTTCGCCGACGCTGCGTCGGCGGACGTTGCCCATTCTCGCCGCGCTGGGACTTGTGCTCGGACTCGGAACCGCAACCTGGCTCGGCAGCACCTTGCCGTGTCGCACGCCTCATTCACCGGAGCCGGAACTGGTCATTTCGTTTAATCACCACGGAAACATTGTGGCCCCACGCAAATTGACGAAGGAGGAACTCGACGCTCGCCAGCCACAGATGCGTGCCCAGTTCAACGTGGCCCGTGAACGCGTGCCTGTGCGCCTGCGGGTGCAAGTGGACGGGCAGACCGTGCATGACCAATCCTATCAGGCCAAAGGTCTTTCAAAGGACGGTCCAAGCATCGCCGTGGTGCGGCTCCCGGTCGCGTCAGGATCGCATATGGTGCTGGTTGAGCTAAACGACAGTGGCAAGCTGGATGATTGGTCCCAGCACTGGTCGGAAACGGTGGTGTTTCAAGAAAATCATCTGCGCGTCGTCCTCTTCGATACTGCGGCCGGGTTTTCACTGCATTGATCACCGTTGCCGGTGCAGCTCTGGCGTGCGTGCGGCCATCAAACGGAGCGACCTCGAAGTTTGGGGCGCGAGTCAGGAATGGAAATTGGAGCCGGGCGAATTTACCGTCTGGGTCGGCGGCAGCTCCGAGGCGAACTTGTCAGCGAAGTTCAGTTTGAAATAATCACGTCGTCGGCCCTGGATTTTGGCGTTACTTTCAAATTTGAAATTTTCCCGTTTTTCACATGGCCTTCCACCGTCGTTTGAAACGGCGCATGAAGTTTGAAATCAGCCGACCAATCTTTCGGCCACGCGGGCAGAAGCTGGATGCGTTTGCCGTCGCATTGCATCAGCATATTTTGCAGGGCAATCATGCCGGAACCGCCGTTGTCCAAGTCCGGAATCCAATCGCCGCCGGCTTTCCAAAACCATCGAAAGCGCTCGTCGCCGTAGTCGGTAAATTCCGAGGTCACGGCTCGCTTGGCTTCTGCGGTCAATCCCAAGATGGAAGCTTCGGTTCCATCCTGCCCCCAGCAGGTGATGGAATGAAAACGGCGCGCGGCAAAGGTGTCTTGCGCCAATTTCAAATCCGGTTTGCCTACGCCGTAAAGCCGGTAGGGAAACGCGACATACAATTCGGGATTTTCCGAGTTCTTGGTTGAACCATATTTTTCCGCCGGCAAAATCGTGGGAACTCCGTTGCTGTCGCCGATGCCGTCGGGCGGCAATTTGCCGTCCGACGTTTTGCCCATCGGGATCGGCGGCAAGTCGCCGAGTGTCTTCGCCCAAAAATCCCGCTGGGTTCGGTAACAGATGAATCCGCACGCGACCCAACTTCACAAGCTTTCCAATTTCCGTCCACGCATCGGACTTGGCTACGAGCAGGACAATGTCGCCATTCCGTTCCGTCCAAACATTGGCGGCAATGTCGCCGTTGCCGATGGGCATGGAATCATTTTCGTTGGTCCCGAGCGTTGACCAGATGATGTCATTCGGTGCAACGAATTTGTCCAAGGCATCTTGTTGCGCTCCTGCAAAAAAACAAATTTGCAGGAACGCAAACAGTGCGAGATGTGTTTTGGTAACCAAGCAGAGGGTTCTATTGGTTCAATCGAGTGGGGTTACGGTGAAATAATCTATGTTGACGCCGCCGTGACCGCCGACGAAGCGGACGGTGTTGGTGTTTCTGGCTCCAAGCGGAACGGTCAGATTTGCCTGGCCGGTGTATGCGTCCCAGCCGCCGGTCGCAGGTGTGTTGAGCAACGAATAATCTTCTCCATTGACGAACAATTCCAGTTTTGCGTTGTCAGCTGTTGCATAATGAATGGTGACGGTGGCACGCCCGCCGTGGCCGCTTCCAACCTGGTTGAATTGAGCGGAAGCATTTTCCAAGTGCAGTTGACGCACGCTTTTGCCGCCAGCGGCAGCATCGTCGTCCTCCACTTGTGCGCCGTTCGCAGTCACCGCGCTCCCGGCGGCATATTTGACTGGATCAATTTTTTCCGTTCGCGCCGGTTTGATGGCAGGCGGGCCATCCTTGGTTTGCACGATGGTTTTGATGGTGCCGTCGTCGTTGAAATCCAATTTATCCACGCACACGGAGCGCAGGTTGCCTTGACCGGAGATGCTGCAGTTATGATAAAATTGATACCACTGGCCTCTGAATCTCACGACCGAGCCGTGCGTGGTGTCGCAGTCGGTTGGTTGCAGATAAACGCCTTTGTAAGACCACGGGCCAAGCGCATTCGTGCTCGTGGCATAGCGCATCCGATTATTTTGCGGATGATTGTCCGCGTAGGTCAGAAAGTAAATTCCGTTGCGCTTGAAAACCCAGGTGGCTTCGTGGAAATCTTCAAGTCCGGCCATCGGCTGAACCGTGCCGTCAATTTCCGTCATGTTCGCTTTCAATTTTGCGCCCGCGCAACGGCTGCCGCCGCCGAAATACATATACGCCTGCCCGTCGTCGTCCATGAATACCGCCGGATCAATCATCGCAAAACCGCCGAGACCTTCGATGTAGCCCTGCACCTTGAAATCGCTCGCCGGGTTGGTGCTTGTGGCAACGCCGATTTTCCACGAATCGTTCCAGCGCGTTTCGCTCGGATGCGGGAAATAGAAATAATATGTGCCGTTTCGATACGCACAGTCAGGTGCCCACATGAAGCCGCCTTCTTTTCGTCCCCACGGCACCTGGCTCGCGCGCAGAATTTCGCCTTCATCGCGCCAGTTCGCCATGTCGTCCGTGGAAAAAACATGATACCGGTCCATGAGATCACAGCCGCGCGCCGGATCCATGTCGTGCGAAGCATAAACATATAGCCGTCCGTCGGCCCAGACGTGCGCCGAAGGATCTGCCGTGTAAATGCTGGTGATAAACGGATTCGCGGCGCGGCTGATGAAAGCGATTCCGCCAAAGATGGCTAACAGAGAAAATCTCAATCGGCGGCTGCAAGCGGGGAAAATTTTGGAAGGCTTCATCGTGTAAATTAGTTGTCTTCAAAGACTGCCACGAAGTCGGCGGTGACAACTATCCCCGAAAGCGGGTAGCTGGTGATGACACAAAAATCACTTGCGGCTATGTCTGGCGCATCCGCCGACACTTCAAACAATTCGCTTAAAGTTTTCCATTCCACATCAGGACGGACGGCGGCAAATCCTCCGGCCTGCTTGCTCGAAGGCGGCGCGGTCATCAAGGCCATGTGCGGCTTGACGGTGCCGGCCTTGATCTTTTCTGAGACTTTGGTGGCAGCGCTCACGAGATCCGTGCTGTTTTCTATTTTGGCTTTGCTCATGTTCGTTAAAGTTTGTTTTGGGTTATGCACCCACATACCTAATTTATCATGCTTCTGGTTTTCCATCGTGTCCGCCTAGCCTGTCCGGTCTGTTTTAGCTTATGCTGGCGTTTTTCGTTGTGCTTCTGGGTTTGTTTTGCCTTTGTTTCTAACTTTGTATAGCTGTCGCATTGCACTTGTTTTAGCTGAGCGACACAAAACTTCGATTTGAGCTTAGGGGTGCGGTGTTCCCCACAATCTACCAAACCCGCATTGCTCCGTAATGTCTGGGGTTTGGGCCATGGAAACGGCGTAGGTATTTGCGGTAATGGGAGCGGCGTTGATTGCTGTGCTTTTGTGCGGAGTATTTGCGAGGCGTTCTGGGGTGTTTACCGAGGCTGTGGGCGTGGTTGTGAGCGAGGCTGGGAGCGACGTTTCGGGTGTGGCGTCCGAGATGTTTGGCGTTGGTTCGAGCTGGGGATATGTCGCAGTCGGGGCTGGGCTGGGGGCTTGGTTTTGAGGCGAGGTGAGGGGCGTGTTGATAGCCGGGTTGGGTGCCTGGCTGTGGACCGGGTTGTTGGCTGGGTTGATGACGGCGCTGTTGGCGGCGCTGTGGGTGTAGTGGACAGCGTTGGCCTGGGCGATGGCGGCGACCGAGCTTTTGGCGGTGGTAGGGGCATCCGGGACGGAGTTCGCGGCGAGGGCGGCGAGGATGGATGCTGCGAGCGTTGTTGGGACGATGATTTTCATAGGTTTTTTGGTTATGGGTTTAGAGATCAAATTTGATTTCGAGGCCGGTGAGTTTTGCCCTGGTGGTTTTTACGATGATGGCGACGATTTCAAATGGGTCGGAATATTTGGGTAAAATAGCCAAGTTAACGCGGAGCGGTAGAGGAAGGGCGTCGCGGCAGGTGATTTTGCCCTCGTAGGAATATTGACTTTCATCACGGGTCAGCGCTTTGGCTAGGTTGGTGAGGTCTCGGTATAGGACGCTATGGGTGGTGCCGTTTAGGGTGATGAGGAACGCGGTATCGCCGAGCCAGAATATGGTGTCTTTGATGATGAGGTCTTTCATAGAAATAATTTGTTTTTGTTGTTTTACCGTCACTCTCATTATCGCCCACCGGTGGCCGGCTTCATTTTCCTGGCTGGGGTGTTTGTCGGGTTTTGGAACCTCTTGGGCTGGAGAATTTGCGGCGCTTGCGTTTTGTTGCCAAAAGCCAAATAATCGGAAATGCCCGCTGACGACAACCGACCGGAGATGGCCAAATTGGTGGCGGCTCCGACGTTTACGCCGAAGGGGCTATTTCCACGGCAGATCGTGTCAGCCTATGACCCGGCTCAGTGGGAGGAATTCATTCAGGAGTGGACCCAAGGCCTGCGCACTCAATACAAGCAGGTTCAGAAGTTCAGTGGCCCGGGCGACAAGGGGCGTGATGTTGTCGGTTTTTTGACCGAGCCGGTTTCCAGCTCTGTTTGGGACAATTACCAATGCAAACGTTACGGGCAACCGCTGAGGCCAAATGACATTTTGGTCGAGCTAGGAAAGCTTTGCTATTACACGTTCAACGGCGACTACACCGTTCCAAGAAAATACCGGTTTGTTGCGCCTCATGATGTTGGCCCAAAACTGAGAAATCTGTTGCTAAAACCCGATGAGCTTCGCCAGGAGCTAATCAACCAGTGGCCGAGCCAATGTGAGGAATCTATCACTGACACGCAAAAGATCCCGTTGGAGGGGGCGTTGCTTGCGCATGTTAAGGCCTTCGATTTTACCATTGTTGGGTATAGTCCGCTAGTCGAGGTGATCGAGCAGCACATGAAATCTGGTTTTTGGGCAACCAGATTCGGGCAAGCGCCGGCAACCAGGCCTGCTTTTCCGGCGGTGCCACTGGAACTTGCCCCACACGAGGCGCGGTATGTGGATCAGTTGCTCAAGGCATATAGCGAGGCGGAAGGACGACAAATCCGGGATTTGGCCGAATTGGAGGCCATACCCAAATACCATGAACACCTCAAACGGTCGCGGCAGTGTTTTTTTCAAGCCGAGTCGTTGGACAGGTTCTCGCGTGACAACTACCCGCCCGGCGAGTTTGAGAAGGTTAAAAGGCAGGTCTTTGATGGCGTCATTGACACCGTTGAGAAGGACCATGCGCACGGGTTTGAGCGGGTTTGTGCCACGACTGAGTGTGCGGCTGGGCTTGTTTTGGGAAATACCGAGCTCGCGTCTTACGCCGAGGTTGGGGACAGAAAAGGTGTATGCCACCACCTGGCAAACGAGGACAAAGTGAAATGGGTCAAGGAATGACACACCACGCGACAGATAAATTTCTGAGTGGGTTCAACAGCCCGTTGGAATGCGGTCTTCGTTCTGCTGTTTTGCTTGCGGAGGCGTTTCCACAGCGGCTTGATATCCAGCGTCTGGTTCACTACGACTACCTCCTTGTCCACTCTGGTGACGTCGCTGGTGGGCCGGCGAGCATTCATCCGCCAACGCCGCACCGCTCCGGCGAATTGCTTGTTCGCCGGCCGATAATTGAATCGGGCGTCAAGCTGATGATGAGCAAATCGATCATCGAATGTGAATTTTCCACTCATGGGATCATGTATCTTGCTGGAGAGTGGTCGCTTGAGTTTATCAATGGGTTGGAGGCGGAATATGCCCAGTCGCTAAAAGAGCGGGCGAAATGGGTTGTGGCTCAGTTTGCCTTATATAGCGATACGGAGCTTTCTGATTTCATGCGGCGCAACTGGTCCAACTGGGGCGCGGAGTTCGAATTTGAATCATTTTTGCGAAAGGGAGAAATATGACCATGCAGAGAATTACGCTGACCGGTATTCGTGTGGAGGGACCGCATACGCCTCCGGCCTCCGTTGATTTCCGGCCGGGGCTCAACGTGATAGCCGGCTCATCGGATACCGGGAAAACATACGTCGCGAGCACGCTGGATTTTTTATTGGGCCGATCGACACCTCCGCCGGATAATCCCCAGAGTCGCAGCTATACGTGCGCCTACCTGGGTTTGAGGGTAGCCTCGCAAGATTTCACCATCAGCCGGGACTTTCGCGAGAATGTTGCCAACATTCACAACGAGCCCTTGGCTCAAGCGGCAATCATCAACGCGAGGCACCAGCTTTCCGCAGCGCACCGGGCTGGCTCCACGGAAACATTGTCGCATTGGTTACTTTCACAGATTGGCCTTGAGGGGCGAATGCTCAGCAGGAACCAATACGCCGAAAAGTCGTCACTGACTCTGCGCAATATCGCGCACCTGCTCTATGTTTCTGAGGAAAACATCATTTCGAGAATCTCACCAGCTTTGAGCGGTGACACCATCATCGAACCTTTGGAGCGTTCTATTTTCAGCTTTTTCTTGACAGGAATCGACGACGCGGCCCTGACGGTGATCGAGAAGCCAAAAGACCGTTTGGCTCGGCTGAACACCGAAGAAACAGTGTTGCGCTCAATGTTGGAAGCCAAAGAAACCGCCCTAAATAAACTGGTAGGCGATGACAGGGATTCGATGGGCCGGTTGCAAAAAATCGATACTTCTATACAGGAAGCATCCAGTCTAATTTTTGCGACCAGGGAAGAGATAACTGCTTTGGAGGCCAAACGCAATGAGCATTGGGAATCCATGCAGAAGGAGAAGTCGAAGCGGCTTTTTGTATCGGAGCAACTCAAGCGCCTGCGTTTGTTGGGCAAGTTCTACGAAACCGACCAAAAACGCCTTGAAGCCGTGTTCGAGGCGGGCAAAGCCTTCGAGGAATTGCCCGGCGGCAACTGCGCGGTCTGCGGCGGGAAAACGGACGAAGACAGTTCATTGTCGTCGGTGGCCGAGTTCAAGACCGCATGCACCCGTGAACTCCAAAAACTCGCGGACCTCACAAAAGAACTGCAAACCGCCATTTCCGACATGGAGGCGGAGGAAAAGGATGCTGAAAAGGCAATCGTGGATACCGAGGGCTTGCTAAAGCAGATCGAGCTGGAATTAACTGAGAAGCTCAAACCCCAATCAAGCCGTGCTGATACCGGCCTCACGGAGCTGATCAAATTGAAAGGAAGCGTGGCCAGGGCCGCTGACCTGCAAACTGAAATTGAGGGTCTGAACCTGCGTTTGACGGAGATCGAAGACGCAAGAAAGGCCAAAAAGCCAAAAACAAATCCCACAGGGAGCCTCGGCACGGCCAAGGCGGCTCGATTCTGTGAAGTGGTTCAGGAAACCCTTCGCGCATGGAAATACCCGATGAAAGGACACGTCTCATTCGACGCTGATCCACAGAAATTTGATTTAGTAATCGGCGATCAAGACCGGGGTAGCATGGGTAAAGGTTACCGCGCAATAACGCACGCCGCCTTCGTGATTGGGTTGATGCGCTACTGCCGGCAGGAAAATATTCCTCACCCTGGTTTTGTGGTGCTCGACACACCGCTAAACCCATTCAAAGGACCTGATGAAGGCGTCAGCGGCAAGGTGAACGACGAAATCAAGGATGCGTTTTATGAGGATCTGGCGCGGGATGCCAGTGGCGATCAGTTTTTAATCCTCGAAAACACCGAGCCGCCCATCAACATTCAGAAGATGATTGGCTACCACCATTTCAGCAAGAATAACGACGCCGGCCGGTATGGGTTTTTCCCGATTCGATAACGTTGTCATGATTTGTCAGCATGCTATTGAAACGGGCGCACCGGTAAGCGTGTGTTTTCAGAGTAGCTGTGCAGTTGCGACTGTTGCCAGTTCAGGCCGGGTTTGGTCTTTGGATAGTGTGTTCAGCGCCTGTTTTACGGCATTGAGCTGTGTGTTCCACGGTGCGCGCATGTTGGCGTAGTGCGAAAGTTGCCCCGCACGTGCCTTCTTTGTTTTGTAAGCGCTCTGTCCCGCTTCAAATTGATTTGCCTTTTCCAACTCGTGAACGGCCTGTTGCTTGAGAATCAATAACTGTCCAACCACCCACTCGGCGGCATTCCAATTTGGGCTGGCATGACGCGGGTGGAAATGGCCCCGCGCCCACGTAACCAGAGCGGATGCGAGGTCTCCGTTTATGTAAACCTTGAACGTCCAATGTGTGTCGCGTAAGTATCTGCGCCACCCGCCACGCCCCATGCTCTGCTCTCCGATAATCATCTCGTTCGTGTTCCTGTCACGGAGTGCCATCTGGTTGTAAAAGTTTTTCCACCAAGCGACCATCTCCTGTTGTATTTGTAGTCTTGGTCTTTTCATATCAGCTCCATTTGTGTTGTTTGTTGATATCCCTTCCACAACGCTCCGCATTCCCAACTGATCTTTTACAGGTGTGTTCATACTTTTGGTTGTGGCCCGATCCCATCCGTTCTCCAAACGTGCCAACCATCGCACTTGTCGCAGTGTGTCGAATAGAGCGGGACGCGCTTAACAACCGCCCCAACGGATTGCTCAGCCTCTTCCTTCGAAGGGAAGCGGAGCCTGCGGGTATCGCGGCAGTATCTCGAATTTACCGTGGCCTGTTCGTCTTTAATAGCTATCATAATTGTGCTTCTCTCGTTTGTTGTTTACCGACATCCCTATTATCGCTGGCCGGCGCGCGGCTTCACTGGCGATCAAAGAAGCACTGTCGTCAATTCTGGGTGGGATTTAGCTAATTTAATTAGGCGTTTATGAAGCACCGAATTTACTCGTGGTAGCTGAGCCCCGCTTTCTATCAGGGCGGTGATTGCTGCAATTTTTCCGAGGTTTATGGCCAGGCTAAGCGGAGTTTGATATTCGAGTGCCCGATTGATCAGCTTCTTCGGCAACAACTCCGATTCTTTCCATTTTGACCAGCCTTGCCAAAACGCCGCTTTATTCAGATAGAAGCCCGCTCGTATTAGCATTTTTACGGCGTCCGCATCGTTGTGGAGCACCGCCAAGCCCATGTAACAATCTATTCTCTGGAAGCTTTCCTCGTCGAGATATACATAGCGTCCGGACGCCGCTGCCTTTGCCGCTGCCTTGGTTGCTTCGCGCGAAATTGTCTTTTCGATGATGTTCATAGTGTTAAAGCTTCTCGGAGTCTGGGTGCCACAGTTTCTCCATCGTTAGTCCACTTTCCGTTTCGCAGGGTAAACATCGGGTATCGAAGATATGACGGCACATCAACGCGGACCTGAATCACTTGCAATTTCTGGTTAGGGCGTTTATCCACAGAACGCCATGTTACCGTCACTGGCTGGCCTTTGTAGGTGGCCTTGCTTCCAACCGCTGGTATTGTCTTGTTCATATTAATGCTCAAAGCAGTGCTGTAATTTTGTCTGGCATTAGCGTGCAACCCGCATTCACCGCATGGCGAAAAAATGGGGCAAAAGTTTTGCTAATCTCGTCGTAGTTGAAATCCGTTCCTTCGCAAAAGCTGCGGTGGCGCTCGAAAACATCAACGGCTTTCTGTAGCTCTTCAACTGTCGCTGTGCGCACGTGCTCGGTGCAGCAATGCCAATGCTGGAACAGTCCGGAAAATAGGCTGGGTCTTGTTGGTGTTATGGTTGCGGTGACCGGGGATTGCCCAACGAAGCCAACGCAAACTAGGTCTAGTTGTTCGCCGGCCTGCGTGTTAATCCATTCGTCGGAGCACAGATCTCCAATGTTTAGTTTTGATATCTTCATATTTATATTCTCCGTCCGCTGGCCGGTGCTTGATTGCCTCTACAAAACAGGCTCTGTGCTGTGGTGGCGAGGGTTCACAATCCATCGAGCTCTACCGGTGTCGGCCGCACCGTCTATGTTGCCACCGAAATTGTTACTGTGCGTTTATAGCCATGTTGATGAGACTGTCTGCAATCTCGTGAAGGTTGGCGCCAGACACGTCGAAGCTCAGTGACAACTGCCTGCCAGTGTGGAAGTCGCGGCTTCCTCTGGCGTTTGGCCATACTCTTGGACCCTTTCCTCGCGCTCGCTATGAAGAAGCGCTTCTGCTCTGCAAATCCAGCGTTCTTCGTTCAGCACGTTGGCTACCAAAGCCGTTTCGCCATTGCTCCACTGGTGCTCTTCGGCTTTGCCGAAGGTCAGGAACTCACCGAGCATACTTCCACACAATCAGCCATCGTCCAGATATTATCCGGTGAATGCGAGTTCTCGCTGGGCGGCATAGCCCACCCGGCCAAGGCGGGTGATCTGATTTACATGCCGCCAAACCTTCGGCATGCCATCAGTGCGACGAAGCAATTTTCAATGCTGCTGACGCTAACCAAGGCGGAAACCCTATCAACCAAGCCATGAGTGAGAAAGTTGTCACGCTGGACGTCCGGCAGGACTTGAGCAATGGCCGCGAGCCGTTTTCCAAGGTCATGGGTGTGGTTGCAAAATTGCAGCCAGATGAAAAATTGCGGATGATCGCCCCGTTCGAGCCCACTCCTCTTTTCGCAGTGCTGGGCAATCAGGGTTTTAGCCATGAATCAAAACAGATTCCATCTGGTGATTGGGAAATTCTGTTCACACGTCACGGCGGGGAAACGACCGTGTTCGTCCCACCGGTCTGTCCACCTTGCAGCGCGGCGAAAACTGAACCGGTGCAAATCGTGGACGTAGATGCGCGCGGCCTCGAACCGCCGCAGCCCATGGTGAAAATACTGGAAGCGATTTCAAATCTACCGGAGGGAGCGGAACTTCGAGCGAACACGGAGCGCCGTCCAATGCATCTTTATGCCCAGCTTGAGGAGCGCGGATTTGTCGGTGAAACAAAGGAACAAGAAGATGGAAGCTTTATTACCCAAATCCGCCATCGTTGATTCCTCATCAGCGCCGCGAAAAACGTCTCGCCAAAAGGCGACGCCTCAACTCGCCGGCATGCAGGCCTCTGCCGTTCGAGTTCCGCTTTGTTTTGTCCTGACCGGGGTCTTGTCTTTGTTGGTCAGCGGCGGAGCCTTGCTGGCGCAACCGGATTTGCTGGCGATGTATCATTACACGCCGCACCTCATCGCCATCACGCATCTGTTCGTGCTCGGTTTCATCTGTTCCATCGTCATGGGGGCAATGTATCAGCTCGTGCCCGTCACCTTGGAAACGCAGATCTATAGCGAACGGCTGGTAAAATTTCAATTTGCGGCACACGTTATCGGCTTTGTCGGGATAGTCTGGGCGTTTTGGAATTTCAACATGGCGATGGTGGGCGCGTTCGGCTCGCTACTGACGCTGGGCGTCGGATTGTTTGTATTCAACCTGGCCTGCACGCTCGCAAAGGTTAAACGTTGGAACACCATCAAGTTTGGCATCACATCCGCGCTGCTTTGGTTATCCGCCACGGTCGCGGCCGGACTTTTTGTGACTGCCTCGAAATTTTGGAACTTCTTCGCCTTTCAGCCGCTCGCGGCGATGCACGCCCACGCGCACCTTGGCGTGGTCGGAGTGTTCGTGCTTATGATCGTTACGGTCAGCTACAAACTCGTGCCGATGTTCACCCTGAGCGAACTGCAAAGCGAACGGCGCGCATGGTGTTCGGTGGCGTTGATCAATATTGGCTTGGTGGGCATTTTCATCACCGTCTTGTTTCAAGAACCGTTTAAGCCGTTGTTTGCTCTGGTCACGATCAGCGGGTTTCTTTTATACGGGTGGGAAATGGTCGCAATCCTGCGCGCCCGCAACCGGAGTGCTTTGGATTGGGGCATGAAATATTTCCTGACCGCCATCGGATTGCTCCTTCCATTGTCCATTTTGGCGCTCGCGCTGACCTGGTCGGGACTGGCGGTGAACGCCTTGACGATGCAGTTGGAAAGCGTCTATGGCTTGCTTGGGCTGCTCGGTCTCGTGGGATTGGCGATTCTGGGGATGCTTTACAAAATCGTTCCTTTCCTAGTCTGGTTTCACAGTTACAGCCGTCACATCGGTCGCGCCAAAGTACCCGCGCTGGCGGACATGTATTCTGTGCCACTCCAAATTGCCGGCTACTGGATCTTTCTGATGGGACTTTCGGGTCTGAGCCTTGCGACGGCTTGGTCGCACGCAGCTGGTATCCGCTGGGGTGGCGGATTACTGGCGCTCAGCCTAGCCATTTTTGTGTTGAACATGGGCAAAATCCTCGCGCACTACATCCGTCCTCAAGTCGAACCCTTTTCGAAGAAATCAAATTCAGCGACAAAAACTTTATGACCGCCGCACCCCTTACGGACGAACTAGTCCTTGAAACCTTGCGCCAGGTGATTGACCCGGAACTCGGGCTTAACATCGTGGATCTGGGACTCGTCTATCGTTATGCCTGCGCCGCCGGCAAGCTGACCGTGACGATGACTCTCACCACGCCCGGCTGTCCGATGCACGACAGTATTGCTGAGGGTGTGAAAAATATTTTACTGACGCTCGACGGCGTGGCCGAAGTAGAAGTCGAAGTCGTTTGGGATCCGCCGTGGCATCCCTCGATGATGACGGAAACCGGCCGAGCCATGGCGGGCGTCCGCAGTTTTTAACCCACAACCAAAACAAAATACCGACAACGAAATTATGAATACATTAACTGAAACCCTCATCGGCCCCGACAAAGTCATGGATGTGCGCTCCATTCCTTGCTCCGTGAAGCACGGCCTCATTGTTCAGACTTGGCTCCAATTGGCCGTTGGCGACCACTTCATCCTGTTCAACGATCATGATCCCGTGCCACTTCGCTACCAGTTCGCCGCACAATGGCCTGAAACTTTTTCCTGGGAGCATCTGGTCAACATTCCCGGCGAAGCGCGCGTGAAGATCACGAAGTTGAAAGCCACAGCACCCGTTGGGAAAGTCGCTGAATGTTGCGGCGGACATTGACGCGAAAAAAAAATCACTTTCAAAAAACGGCCTTCGTTGTCGAGGGCTGTTTTTACTCAATTGCTCGTCTAGCGTTACGTCACGGGGACATTAACAATCAAATGGCCTTGATCGTTCGAGGCGGCAGGCAGGATTGGCAAGTCTCGCTTGGCCGGTCCTTCGGTCACGTGGCCAGTGGA
This sequence comes from uncultured Verrucomicrobia subdivision 3 bacterium, assembly GCA_903850425.1. Lineage (GTDB taxonomy): Bacteria > Verrucomicrobiota > Verrucomicrobiia > Limisphaerales > UBA11358 > UBA11358. The sequence goes on from CAINLR010000113.1 coordinate 34,430, forward strand.
GTCAAATGTTGAACCATGACATTTGCAGTAAAAAGAATGATCGGGCTCGGAGGAAAGCTGGCATTTCCGGTGTGTGCAGATGGCTGACAGTGCGACCAGCTTATCCCCTTGGCGAATCACAAAAAATCCTTGGTCGCAGAAATTATTGTAAACTCCGTCAGCGGCATATTCACTCGTTGGCCCGGCATCGACCTTCCGCTCCTTGCGGGTGGCGGAACTACCGCCATCGTCCATCGTCTGGCAACCAGTGGCGAGTCCGGCGGTCAGCAGCAAGAACTGTCGGCGATTGAGCTTCATCCGCAGTTCAATACTCAAACACGAGGCTGGTGACAATGCCGCTGTGGATATCCGCCCGCGCATTGCTGTTGATGGGAAAAACCAAGCCAAACCCCAACCGTGGTTGCACCCGGCCGATGGTTTTGAGATTGAGGCGAAAACAGGCGTTGCCGACCAGGCTGTTTTGGCCGCTGTTATCCTTGTTCAAGGGCGTTTCGCCGACCAGTTCAAACATTGGAATAAAGCGTTGCACGCCGGGCAGAGGCAGTTCGCGGTGTTCAATTGCATAGCCGAAAGTGAAACCGTATTCAAAGGTTTGCAAACCGCCATCCCCGCCGCCACCGGTCAGCGTCGAGAATCCATAAATAGATTGGATGGTCAAATGCTCGCCAATTTTGGTGTCGTTGAACATTTTCGGGACGAATTCGGGATTAACACTGATGGCGGAACTGGCGGGAATGCCAACTTCAATCGCGCCGCCAAATGTCGTGTCAAAACATCCAGTGCGGGATACATATTGGTAAAACGGATAACGCGCGCCAAGGTCAATGTTGCCAATACCTTGCGCGACCGTGCCAGAATCAGAATCACGCTCGTAAGGAATTTCAACTTCCAAAGTCAAATTGCCGAAACCCTTTTCAACTTCGGCGGTGACGACATCGCTTTTGGCGCTGTCATTTTTGGTGTGCAGCCAGTCCAGCCGGGCCTCGTTGATTTCCAAACCTGAATCATCCACCAAAAACGGTTCCGGAAAATCGCCCTGGCTGTAATAACTGCGGTGGTCGAGGCCGTTGAATAGCCCATAGCGAGTGTCTGACGTGGCGGCGGAATTAATGTGGGGCGCCGCCGTCTGCTCAACCGCCAGCGCCGCAGCTTGAATTGAAGCGGCAAAGGAAACCGTTGCCAGAACGCAGATGGTTTTTTTCTTTTGTAAATTCATGCCCACAAGATACCAGTAAAAAGAAAACCAGCTTCCGGGGGCTTGCTAATTTTTGACGGTGGTTTGCGCAATCTTTTCGATGGATTCGGGAGAACTCAACATCCGCTGCGCAAACTATCCAAGGCTCTTTAAAAACTGCTATTCACTGCCGACATGAAAGTGGTCAAATCTCCGGCGCGTTGCGGAATCCGTCAAGCCAATGGCGCAGGCTCATGATGGGATGTTCCCATAACATGCGCGGTCCGGCATAACGCATCATGACCCGGATTTGTTCGCGCCGAGTCTTCTGATAACAATGGACGGGACATTTCGCGCACGTGGGTTTGTCTTCGCCAAACCGGCAGCGATCCAGCCGCACGTTGGCATAGTTCAACAGTCCCTGACACTCCGCGCAAAGTGAACTCGTTGTGTTGTGATGATCGCGACAATGTATCTTCATCATTGCCTCCATCGTTTTCCATTCGCGATTTAGCCGCTGGTTGGAGAAGGCGACTAAGCTGGCGCCATTTGCCACCGTGGCGATGGGATCGGTCAGAGTTGGAGTAATGGTCGTATTCATGAAAATATTCTCGCACGCCATCCCGTGAATATTTTTGATGCAAGTCAAAGATTCGACCAGTTTGCGTTCAGCGATAAATCACACGGTTATTTGACCTGAATCAAATTAATACGCGCAGAGTTGGGCGAGAATGAATTTATAAGAAAGACATCATTATGAACGACAGCGACTCAACACCGAAGACATCATCGAAACCGACTAGCGTGGTCTATGCCTGTTCCGGTTGCTCCGACGCCGGCGAAATCGCCGACCGCGTCGCCCGCCAACTCAACCACGATGGCACAGCGAAGATGTCCTGCCTCGCGGGTATCGGCGGCCGAGTTAAAAGTTTGTTGGCAACGGCCGAAAGAGCGGAGCGCATTCTGGTGGTGGACGGTTGCCCTCTGAATTGCGCCGCCCACACGCTCAAGCTTGCCGGCTTCCAAAAATTTGAACATCTCGAACTGCATAAAATAGGCATCCGCAAAGGTTCAACCCCTGTGACGAATGAGCGCATTGCGGAAGGCGTGTCGGCAGCCCGAAAAATACTTTCTGAGGTTGTTGACGAGCCTCCGCACAACGTTGAATATCTGCCATCACTTTACAGCGCTATCGTTGAACTTACCAATGCTGCCAAACCATGAACATGCCACCGCTGAATAAATTTAAACGTTTTGATGTGCGCGCCCAGATCCAGCGCGGCGTCGAGCCATTCCCGGAAATCCACAAGCGGGTTCACGCGCTTGGCCCCGATGAAGGGTTGATTGTGGTTGCACCATTTTTACCGTCGCCCTTGGTCGAAAAATTGGCCGGTGACGGTTTCGCCAGCAAGGTGGAGCGTGGCACCGGCAGCGACTGGCTGGTTTACTTTTGGCATAAGGCAGCTTAAATAAGCCCATGTCAACGCTGGCCGAACTCAAAACCTTTGCCATTACCAACACCCTGAGGAGTTGCCAGCTTTTCACCGGACTTCCCCCGCAGGACCTTGCAAACATCGCGGCGGTCACGGTCGTCAAGTCATTGGAAAAAGGAGAATACTTGTTTCATGAAGGTGACGTGGCGAGCGGTTTTTATGTCATCCAACGGGGCGCGGTGAACGTGCATCGCGTGACCGCAACGGGCAAGGAGCAGGTCATCCATGTTTTCCGCACCGGCGACTCTTTCGCGGAGGTTGCTTTGGCAGCCCCCACCGGCTATCCCGCCGACGCACGTGCGTTGGAAAACAGCCAAGTTTTGTTGGTGCAAAAGGATGGTATCCTCACGTTGCTCAAACGTCAGCCGGAACTGGCGCTACGGATGTTGGGTTCGATGAGCAGTCATCTACGCGTGTTGGTGGGGCAAATTGAGGATCTCACCGTCAAAGATGTCGAGACGCGGCTGGCCAACTGGCTCGTGAAACGTTGTCCCAATCCGCAGAGCGAAGCCCTGGTGAAAATTGAGCTGACGACCAACAAACGCGTGCTCGCGGCGGAGCTCGGCACCGTCAGCGAAACATTTTCCCGCACGCTGGCGAAATTTCGCGGACTAAAATTAATTGCGGTCAAAGGTAAAACGCTCACCGTGTTATCGCCGGCGAAACTGCATGCATTATTGAAACGCAACTTGGGGGAATAATTTGGCGGCGGCTAATCCTTAAGGCTGGGGCGGATCGGCAAGTTGCAGTTCTTTGATTTGTTGAGCCATTTGTTGCGGAGTCACCGACGACTTCCAGTGGCCGGAACATTTTCCGTAAACCAGAGTGATGACAAAGATTCCGACGATGCTCCACGCCACCATCGTCGGCCACACTCGACGCTTGGTAAATGCCACACTGACCCCAAGCGTGTTTGAAACCGGGCAGGCTTCCACGCATTCCAAGCAAAGTGAACATTCATCAGAATAAACTGTGATCAGCCGATCCACCGGCAGTGAAGCCGGGCAGACCTTGGCGCATTTACCGCAATCAATGCAAGAAGGGATATCGCGTTTGATATGGGTCGGACTCAGCAAACCAGCCAAAGAGGTCAAAGCACCGTAAGGGCAAAGATAACGACACCAGAAGTTCCGAACCAAAATTGAAAGAATCACCAGAATTGTCAGGACGACAATCGTCGTGGGACTTGGATGCAGGAAGAATTGCAACAGGCGGACGTCAGCCATTTGATTGAAGGGGCTTTCCAAAAATGCCTCCAAGTCTGCGAGACTCATTCGACAGGAAATGACATAAGCAAAAAATCCGAGCAGTAAATATTTGATGGAGCGGAGCAATCTGTCAGGCCATTTGGGCAAACTAAAATTGCGTCTAAAGATTTTGCGCCCCACATCCGCCAATTTTTCGGAAAGCAGTCCGAAGGGACAAACCCAGCTACAGAATGATTTTTTGAATAGAAATGAAAGGGCCAGAATTGCCGCAAAAATTAGCAGTCCCGCTGGATGAACCGCATGAACGATGCCGGTCTGCAACCAATAGCGGGCGCTCATGAGCGCGCTGATGGGGAGAAAAGCTTCAACACCCGGTGGACGGGCGGCTATTGGCTGTGCAGAGTTCAGGCATGAATGATAAAATTCGATGAACCGCCAACCGATAAATAGACAAATCCCCAAGAAAATTAGTTGCACCGTCCGACGCAGGCGATGCGGCTTTGTCTCATTTTTGACAAGTGTTTTCATAAACAGACTTTCTTTAAATTAATATCGGTGTTCTCGCGCAAAACATCTTTGACGCACATCAAACAATTCCGTGAACGATTGGGCTCTTTGTGAGTCCATGAAAAATCCCGCCCGCATTTTCATGCGGACGGGATCCCACAAACGTGCGCTAAAACTTCAATTGGCCGCGACAGGTTCAGGGATTTCCTCATCCAGAATTTCAATCTGTTTACCTTCGAGTGACCAACCGGTTTTCAGCCCAAGAATAAACCAGCAGATGCCAAAAATGCCGAAGGTGAATACCGTGTCGCCGATGAAACGCAGCCAGCGAAGCTTGGTCATGAGCGGTGATTGCATGAAATCCGCCGAGCGGGCATACCACATGCCGTGCTCCACGCTCGCCCAAGTTTGCATCAGACCGACCGGCAGCAGGCTCAACACAATCATCAGCACGAGGCCAATATTCAGCGACCAGAAGCTGAAACTCAGCACGCCGGATTTCCAGGCAGATTGCCGGGTCATACTGCGCAGGCAGAACAGCATGAGCGCGATACCAAGCATGCCATAGACGCCGAAGAGGGCGGCATGAGCGTGAACCGCCGTCGTGTTCAATCCTTGCATGTAATAGAGCGCAATCGGCGGATTGATGAGGAAGCCGAACAGACCGGCGCCCACGAGATTCCAGAATGCCACGGCGACAAAGAAGTAGATCGGCCATTTGTAGGCTGAAACCCAGGACCGCGCTTTGCCGTGTTTCCAGTTTTCATAGCCTTCGGCACCGACCAGCACCAGCGGCACAATTTCCAGCGCGCTGAAAATGGAACCGACCGCGAGCACTCCAGTCGGAGTGCCGCTAAAATACAGATGGTGCATCGTTCCCAAAATGCCACCACCAAGATAAATGGCCGTGGAAAAGATTACCGCCGCCGTGGCCGTGGCGAGCCGCAACAGTCCCATGCGCGTAAATAGGAAGGCGATAACGACCGTGGCGAACACTTCGAAGAAGCCTTCGACCCAAAGGTGAATCACCCACCAGCGCCAGTATTCAGCCATGGCCAGATGCGTTTGCCGTCCCCACATCAATCCTGCACCGTAAAACAATCCGATGGCAGCAGAGGCGAGCAGGAACAAGCCGAGCAGATGACGGTTAGCACCAGGATTTTTGAATGCTGGCCACAATGCGCGAGCCATGAGGAACAGCCAGAGGAACAAGCCAATCAACAGAAAGATTTGCCAGAAGCGGCCGAGGTCAACGTATTCATAACCCTGATGGCCAAACCAGAAATTGGCGACGAAGCCGAGCTTCTGTTGGACGCCCAGCCATTCGCCAAAAAGTGAACCGACCACAATGACGAGGAGGCAGACGAATAGGAAATTCACGCCGAGCCGCTGTCCTTTTGGCTCCCAACCCGAAACTGCGGGCGCGACATACAGACCGGTGGCGAGCCAGGCCGTGGCGATCCAGAAAATGCCAAGCTGAGTATGCCAGGTGCGCGCCACGGCATAAGGAAGCCATTTCGCCAGCGGAATTCCGTAGAAGCCGTCGCCCTCCACACCGTAATGCGCTGTGACCGCGCCGAGGCCGACTTGAACGAGCATGAGCGCGGCGACAATCCAAAAGTATTTCAGCACCGCCTGCATTGAAGGCGTTGTTTTAATGCCGAGCAGCGGATCGGTTTTGGGAATTACAATCGCCTCTTCGCCTTCTTCTTCATGACGTTTCGCGGCTGTGTACCAGACCATCGCGCCAACGCCGGCCAGCAGCGCGATGACACTGACCACCGACCAGATCACAATCGAGCTGGTTGGATTATTGTCGATGAGTGATTCATGCGGCCAGTTTTGGGAATAGGTGACGTGACTGTTCGGCCGCTCCGTGCCGCAAGACCACGCGGCCCAAAAGAAAAATGCGTTCATGAGCCGCTGACGCTCCGGAGTTTTGATGGTCTCCGCTGGAATCGCGTAGCTATTGCGCAGTGTTTTCAATTCCGGGTCGTTGCCAAACAGTGCGGAGTAATGTGCGCCGACAGCTTGTATTGCTTCCGCGCGCGTCGCTGAAACGACGATATTGCCGGTCTGCGCATCGTAGGTGTTCGACCGAATTTCCTTTTTCAAACGCTCGCGTAAGGCAGCTTGCGTTTCCACATCGAGCTGGGCGTAAGTCTTGCCGCCGGATTGCGCCGCCCAATGATCGAGCAACCACGTCGCCTCGCGGTGCAGCCAGTCCGCCGACCAGTCCGGCGCGACATATGCACCGTGACCCCAAATAGTGCCGACCTCCTGGCCGCCGATGGATTGCCAGACGTTCTGGCCGTCCTTGATGTCCTGTCCGGTGAAAAGCACTGCGCCGTCAGCGGTGACGACCTGCTTGGGAATGGGAGGCGCGGCGTAATAGATCTCCCGGCCATAATAGCCGAGTAGCAGGAATGACAGCGTCATGGAGCCGATCAAACCCAGCCAGAGGTTGCGGTAGGAACGTGGTTTCTTTCTTGGTGATGATGTAATACTCATGCACAAATTCTAGCCGGTCCCAGACAAAACAAGTTTGACCCACGTCAAGTTTTTAAAAATTTGTTGTGAATCGATTGTTCGATCCACAAAAGAGAAAGAGCCCCGATGTGAAATCGGGGCAGAGAAAACGAACGGTCAGTGGCGGCGTGAGTCTGGGTGCTTGCGGCCTAGCACCCAGAGGCCGATGACCGCCAATACCGCCAAGTCGCAAAACAAGGTCGGCGCGAATATGGGGGCACCGTGAACAATGCGCAGAAAGATGTTTTCGCCAACGTTGCGCCAATCCGCCAGCGCGTGAAAACCAAAACCCAACGCGCCCACTGCCGTCTGCGCCAGCATAACCAGGCCGCACAATTTTAGAAATGTGCGGTCGGTTTTCATGACCAACGGCACGATCAAAAACCCAACGGCCATGGCGCTGCTAATGACCGGAATCCATTCGGTGCGATGGAAAAATCCATTCTGGGCATGATCGGTGAGGCTGAAAATAAAATTACCGACGAAGCCGCCGAAAGCGAAAAAAATCACCCACTGGGCCCAGTCCGTTTCTTCGTCGGCGACCATGCGGTTCATGATCAGCAACGAGCCAAGGCCGGTATAAGCCAGCGGGGCGGCAAATGGCGCGGCATATACCAGGCTGGCCAGCGTCCACTGCTGGAAGAACTGGCTTTGCAGATGTAGCACCAAGCCGGTGATGCCAATTAGCACCGCCGTGCCACCAACCAGAAAACCAAGCCACCGCCAGAGGACCAGTCGCCGTGTGGCCAAGGCCCACAGCGCCGGCAGCAACAGCATCGGTGCGGCCAGCGAGAAGATCAGCGGGGTATATTCCGCCCGCGAATGAAAGGCGTTGACGCTGTGCGCGAGAAAAATATCGGGCGCGAGTCCACCGAGATTAAGCAGCACGAACAGCTCAATCCACGTGCGCGGTCGCCGTAGCCAGTTATTTTCCATTGTCCTTGCGCAGTTGGGCGGCTTGCTCCTTAAGCTCAACCGTGTGTTGCAGAATCGGATAATTGCCATGCCATTGCACATAGTCGGCCCCGCCCATGAAGGCGGCGTGCTTCGCGGTGCGGCCGTAATAGTGCCAAAGATCGAAATAGGTGAATTGAATTGTCTGGCTGAACGGATTGGTCGAAAGCAATCCATCCGCTTTGACTCCATCCATGATGGCTCTCGCCGCGAGGACTTTTTCATTGGTGTCAGCCACCACCGCGGCACCTTCCCGGTAAATGCGTTCCACCAGTGGCGGCGTGTGGCATTGAAGACAGACGGACTTCATTTTGGCCTGCGCCCGTTCGAAGTTCGGACGCGGCTGCGTGACTTCGGCGAACAAATTATACGACAGCCGTTCCGATGGATCGTGCGTGACTCCAATGCCATTGAGCCCGCTCATGTGACAGGTTGCACACGTTGGAATAAACATATCCTTCGTAGTCAAACTGTCCGATGGGGCTTTGAGGTTTAGTTGATCTTTCTGCGCAGCGAACATGATGCCGTGTTTCGACTGCGTATAGATTTCGATCTGCGAATGATCCGGGCCGAGGTGGCATTGACCGCAGGTGCTGGGCAACCGTGCCACTTCCACGGAAGATGTATGCCGCGTGTGGCAGAGCGTGCAGTTGCCGATGCTGCCGTCGGCGTTGGGTTTGCCAATCGCGTGGCAAGTAATGCAGCCGCTCTTCGCTGCAGACGCGCCTTCCAGATTGGTCAGCGGATGCGGTGGGCGTTTCATGGATCCGGGATGCAGTTTTTCCATCTGCTCAATCATCTCTGGCGAAAAATCTTTGTTACCCACCACTGCCACCCACGATGGTGCAGCATGGCGACTGCGGGCGAACTGGTCATAAACCGCCAGGTGACAAACCCGACAGTTCGCAGAGGTGATGCCCGTATTGATTACAAAACCATTGTGATTTGTGCTGGTTTGCCCCGGCTGCACCTGGTGGCAGTCGAGGCACGTCACTCCCTTTTGAGCATGCTTGCTCATCTCGTATTCGTGGACGATCGAATACTGGTTATTCCGATGGCACTCCGCGCATTTGCCGCTAGCCCTGACAAAATCCGCAGTCGGTTGTTGAACTACGACGCTGGGCCGTTTCGAATTGACCAAATACGCCGAGACAATCAAGCCCGTGGCGATGATGATGGCGATAAAGACGGTGCGGAAGTTCATAAGTCGAGTCTCAATCCGATTATTTCTAATGTCAATGAATTGTGTGGATTCTTGTTTTTTGCGGTCAAAGGTTATACTAGAGCCTGACGCGAAACTTTGACGCAGGTCAAAGAAGGTGAAAATTTATGACCGTCTTGCCCGCCAGAGGCAGAGCCACCACAATGATGGCGCGTTGCAACAAGTGCCACACAATTCAATGAACGTCGAAAGCCTCTCCGGCTTGATCGAACGGGTCACGTTCTTCAACGAAGAAAACGGCTTTGCAATTCTCAAAGTCAAAGCCAAGGGGCATCGCGACCTCGTGGCCGTCGTTGGCTCACTTCCCAGTGTCAGCGCCGGCGAGTGGGTGACGGCACAGGGAATCTGGGTTCAGGACCGTGAATTTGGCCTCCAGTTTAAGGCGGAGATGCTGACCAGCACACCGCCCACAACGATCGAAGGCATCGAGAAATATCTCGGTAGCGGCATGGTCAAAGGCATCGGCCCAGTCTATGCCAAGAAACTCGTCGGCAAATTTGGAGAAGGTATCTTCGAGGTCATTGAGCATCGCTCCGCCGATCTGGAAACTGTGGATGGCATCGGCCCCAAACGCCGCCAAAAAATCAAAGCGGCCTGGGCTGAACAAAAGATCATCCGGAAGATCATGGTGTTTCTTCACAGCCACGGCGTTTCCACCAGCCGCTCAGTCCGCATTTACAAAACATACGGAGAGGAGGCCGTCGAAAAGGTCCAGGCCAACCCATATTCGCTGGCCAAAGACATTCACGGCATCGGCTTTAAAACGGCGGATCAAATTGCCCAAAAGGTCGGCGTTCCTCACGATTCACTCCTGCGTGCCTGCGCTGGCCTGAGCCATGTGCTGCTCGAAGCCACCAACGACGGGCATTGCGCCCAGCCCATTGAAAAGCTCCTCGATGACGCTGGCAAGCTTCTGCTGGTCGGTGAAGACATCGTCAAAGCCGCGCTGGCGAAATCGATGGCTGACGGGGATCTTGCTCAGGAGAACATTGCCGGCACCGAACTCATTTTCCTACCGGCGCTCAAACGCGCCGAGGAAAACATCGCCGGGCGTATCCGGAACCTCGCCGCCCAACCACCAAATTATCCCCCAGTCGAATTCGATAAAGCCGTGGCATGGTGCCAGGAGAAAACCGGCAAAGAATTGGCGCCCTCCCAGCGCGAGGCTTTGAAACAGGCGCTGACGAACCGGGTGCTGGTGATCACCGGCGGTCCTGGCGTTGGTAAAACAACATTGACGAACGCCATCCTAAAGATCCTGTGCGCCAAAAAAGTGAAGTGCCTGCTTTGCGCGCCCACCGGCAGGGCGGCGAAACGGATGAGCGAAGCTACCGGTCTTGCCGCCAGCACAATTCACCGCCTGCTGGAAGCCAAACCCGGCGGTCGGTTTGGGCGGAACGACGCCAACCCGCTGGAGTGTGATTTGCTCGTCGTGGACGAAACCAGCATGGTTGATGTGCCGTTGATGAATCATTTGCTCAGGGCGCTGCCGCCGAATACCGGGCTGATGCTGGTCGGCGACGTGGATCAATTGCCGTCGGTCGGTCCCGGCATGGTGCTCAAAGATATTATCGAGAGCGGAGTCGTGCCGGTCGTCAGGCTCACCGAAGTTTTCCGCCAGGCCGCTTCAAGCCGAATCATCACCAACGCGCACCGAATTAACGAAGGACATATGCCGGAGTTCGTGGCCAAAGAAAACGCCTCGGATTTCTTTTTCGTCGAACGCGACACGCCCGAGGCCATTTCTTCGACACTGCTCGACATGGTGAAGCAACGCATTCCGGCGAAGTTTAGATTTGATCCGATTCGCGACGTCCAGGTGCTTTGCCCGATGAATCGCGGCTCGCTTGGCGTGCGTGAGCTGAACGCTCAATTGCAAAATGTGCTCAACCCGGCGCGGCAGGACAAACCGTTCGTTGAGAAATTCGGCTGGCAGTTTCGCATCGGCGACAAAGTCATTCAGACCGAGAACAACTACGACAAAAAAGTCTTCAACGGCGATATCGGCATCGTCACCAAAATTGACCTGGTCGAGCAGGAGGTCGTCATCCGCTTCGACCAGCGTGACGTCGTTTATGACTTTGGCGAACTGGATGAAGTTTCGCTCGCATACGCCATCACCATCCACAAAAGCCAAGGTAGCGAATTTCCGGTCGTCGTCATCCCGATTGCGACCCAGCAATACGTCCTGCTCCAACGAAACCTCGTTTACACCGGCATCACGCGCGGCAAAAAGCTCGTGCTGCTGGTCGGCCAAAAAAAGGCAATGGCCATGGCCGTGCGAAACAATAAAACCGAACGGCGCTTCTCCGGGTTGCTGACGAGGTTGAGTAGTAAAAGGGAGTGACGTTGGATAGCCGTTGCAGCACTTTTCAACCGCCGATTTAATCAGTTTGGCAGCAACTTCGTTTTGCTTCACCGCGACTCGACCCGGACGTTTGGCATTTTAGGCAAAATGCGACCATTGGAAATCAACAACTTGCAACTATCTTCAATTATTTTCGGTCCGAGCAAATTCCTTAAATAAAATCCATTTAGCCCCAAGTGGGTCATTTATGGAAACAATAGAAGAACACGAAACACTGACTGTGAGCGTCGAGCATTTCTCCACCGCTATTTCAGTTTCGCCAGACACCGGCTACCGGTTGGTGAAACTCGGACTGCTACAAAAAATAGCGGGGCTGGGACGCAATGTCAGGGTGTCGCGGCAGGCCGCCACCAGATGGATCGATGCCTCGATAGCAAATCTGCCACACCTGCGTCCAACCAACCCATACCCTAAAATCTTAAATGACGGGGTCGAAGTTCTTTCCGTAGATTGCGAAACGGCGGCGCAAATCCTAGGTGTTTCAGCCTCGAAAATGTCGGACTTGGTCCGCGATGGCAAAATGCCGAAGCTCCCAAACCTGCAACGACTCGTCCGTATTCCGGTGTGCTCGATCTACGGCTTCATGGAGCACGCTGAAAAACAAACGGTTTTGCCGGCGTAGGCTACCCGTTTCGGGTAGACCACCGTCACTTCATCAGTTCAAAGCCAGTCCGATAGCGACTTTCATAACGTGTTTTTTTGACGGTTCGACGTATTCTTTCAGGGCGGTCACCCCACGATCTCTGTGCCCCAGCAGTTCTCCGATCACTTCCGGTCCGACACCAAGTTCCGCACATCGTGTTCCAAACCAGTGCCGCAATTTGTGGTGCGTCAATTGTGGAATTTTTAGCTTCTTGCACGCCCACTCCAACTGCCCGTCGCAGGATGTCACCTTGAAAATGAAGTCGGTTGGTTTCCGGTTGGGCTGTTTCGATTCCAAGCGGCGCAGCATTTTTTCAAGGGATTGATTGATTCCCACCGCACGGGTTTCACCGGGTTGCCGCCACTTGAGTCCGTTATCCGGGTCTCCGCGTAATGTCAGTTCCATTTTGCCCCAGTCGATATCCTGCCACTTAACCCAGGCAGCCTCGCTGTAAACACGTGCCCCCGAATAAGCCAAAAACTCAATCAAATCAATGCAGTCTTCCGCTTGCCGTGAACCGCGTTGCCGTATGGTTTCCAGTATTTTCTCGAAAAGTATCGTGTCCGGCAGATCCAGAGTGGGGCGACGGCGCTTGGGGGTGCGTTTGATGCCCATGGCAGGATTCGAAATCAACACGCCGGTACGTTCTTTGTGAACTGCGATTGCGGCTGCGAATACCTGGCGGAGGAATGACAGCATGTTGTTGAAATAATTTGCCGAAACTTCGCCGCGTTCTTTTGTGGCCCACGCCAGACACATCTCCTCGGTAACTCCGGAAATCACCAATGCCGACAATTCAGGCCAGATTGCCAGGAGCCGTTTTTGACAGGTGGCGTGGTAGCGTCTGCTTTGCTTTTTGTAAGGATTTGCGCCAAGACGGGAGGTGTGTTTTAGAATCCCGTCTTCAACCGTGACTGGCGCGGACGCAGGTGCAGCATTCCCTGCCGTAGTGGTTGGGGCACCGCTTTTGGCCGGCTTTGCAATCTCCGCCAAGATTTCTTCCACCTTGGCCGACATTCGCTCCCGTGCTACTGAAAACACGTCGGTTTCCAGCGATCGACAAAAAACATCCCCTTTAATGCGTTTACGCAGGTAGAACATCCCGCCATTGTATTGTGTAAGACAAGGCACATCCTTGAAGGTGCGCCACGTTCCGTCTTTGGAGACGGTGCTGTTCTGCAGGGCTTTTGCAACTTTTCGTTGGCCTGCCACTTTTTTCTGATCCTGTATATTTTCCATAATATCTCCAGTATATCAGGATTCTGACTTTCACCCGGACGGGGCAAAGTGCATAAAGGCAGTGCATAAAGGCTTAAATTATGCTTTTGGAAGACCGCTCTAAAACCGAGCTAAACCCTTGAAGGAGAGTGGTGCACCCAATAGGAGTTGAACCTATAACCTGCTGATCCGTAGTCAGCCGCTCTATCCAATTGAGCTATGGGTGCGACCGTTGATTTTATGTTACTTACTAGTGGTGTCTCCACCGCTGGTTTGACGTTTTGATACTGCTTTTGCATACTGGTTGCATGGCCGATGCAGAAACTCAGTCAAACTCTGCTGTTTTGTGGCAGAAAACCAACTACGCGAACCTGGTTCGCTACTAATCGTCGGGCGTTTATTTTGCCCGAATCAGGGTCAGAGGCAAGCTCATTCGCAAGAGTCTCAAGCCGACGCGTTGACAGTTGCCAAGTTGAGGCTGGGAGATTTGGAGAAATCGGAACGGCAAAAAGCGGAATCCCACGACAATATCGCGCGCGGCAAATTATCCTTCGGCGAAGCCGTGACGATCTATCGCCAACGGGTTTCAGGTGATGTGAGCATGAAGCCCCGCACCAAAAAGTATTATGAGGAACGGTTGTCCCATTTGCCGCCGGCCAAATCGCAAGCGGCGCGCGGCATGTGAATGCTCGCCTGCGACTGGTGCGCCTGAAAACCCAACTGCTTCAAGCATTCCAAAAGCGCATCATAGCGGATGGGCGGCACGCCGCTCCCGCCCTTGATGCCTTGCCCGCGCCGCCCCTGCCGACACCGCCTGTCCTGCCAGCCGCAGCGGCCAGTCAACCGCTCGCGCCGCAGGCCCAAACCGACCTGCCGCCGTGGCACTGGAATTGATTCGCGGGGGGATTGCTGATAAACGTCGGGCACCCACCCGCAGCAACCCGTAGTAAGGTTTTTGTGGCGTTTTATTCTTCTCTCTCACTTCCTGTGGCCGTGCAACGCCACCGCAAACCGAAACGGACAAATCCAACACAAACCCAGTTGCTGCGCCAAGGCAGGCGTCCAAGTGTGCCCCGCATGCTTTGTCGGCCGCAGGTATGCGTTCACAATGAGTGGCTCGGAATATTCCGCGTTAAGTTGAGCTTTATTCCTGCTGCTGTTGCCTGCGGCGAAAACCGGCGGGCGCTTCATCGGTCATCCGTTTGAAGACCCGGCTGAAATAGGCGCGATTGGGAAACCCTGTCAATTCTGCGACGGCGTCAATGGTTTCATCGGTGTGTAGCAGCAACCGGGCGGCTTCGCGGACGCGCATCTGGGTGACATACGTTGCCGGCGTGGAGCCGAAATGACGCCTGAAGTTGCGGTTGAAGCTGGCGATGCTCCATCCCGCTCGCCGGGCCAGTGCCGGCGCGGTGAGTTTCGACTTCAGGTTGGCTTCGACGTGCTGCCGAACGCGATCGAGATTTTCCGGCACTGGCGGCTGCCAGCGTAGTTCAGGTCGCGACAGCACCACTTGCAACAGCGCCAGACTGTTCCGGTAGATGGCATCCGTCGGTTCCCAATTTTGATCGGCCAGGACCAATTCCCGCAAATCTCGGATAAGACACAACTCGGTGTCGCGCGGCGACAACAAGATAGGGATGCTTTGGTTATGCGACGGTTTGCGGGTGAGGCTGAAGGACAACCAAAAGGTCGGCACAGGCTTGCTGCCCAGGCAATGGAACAAACTGTGCGGCGGGATGATTACGAGCTGAGCGGGGGTTAATTCGACCATCCTTTCGCCAAAAAGCATACAGTGTCCCCGTGCGCCATTGTAATAAAACCGCCAGAACGGACTGAAGACCGCCGGGAAATTCCATCGGTTGTTGGCGGGTAGATACCCGGCTTCATGCAGCGTGATGCCCGTGCGGCCCGGCTTGACGCCCAGCGGATCATACTCGATGCCCACGCCCGAGAACGGACGGTCATAAGCCCCGAGGTTGACCCGGCTTGGGATCGAATCAGACACAAATAAGATTCTGCCGGATATAGACAAAAGCTGCAAGAAAGGAGTAGAAGAAGCTGACACCATGAGCATGTTCAACACTTTTGGCCACGCCTCCGACAATGCCGGACGGAAGGAAAACACTCTGCGCAAGCTCGATCGTCTGCACAAGGCGCTGCGACACGAGGAGCCGGATCATGTGCCGATCAGCGATTTTTTCTGGGGCGGCTTCACGCGGCGCTGGCGGCAGGAACTTGGCCTGCCCGACGACGCGAATCCATACTATTATTACGACCTCGACTGGATTGTCACCGTGCCGAACATGGACCCGTGGATTCGCCCGTTCGAGACGCTCAAGGAAGACGCCGAAGAAGTCGTGGTGAAAACCGGCTTCGGGGCGATCATGCATAAAATCCACAGCCTGCCGATGCCAGAGATGCGGGCCTGGGAAATTGATTCATTTGAAAAACTGGAGCGTTGCACGTTTGATGATCCGCGCGACCGGCGGCGATTTTTTGAAGGCGGCGACAATCAGGTCGCCGGTGTCGGCGACGGTTTCGAGCGCAACTCGCCACCGTGGATTGACACCGTGAAATCGCTGCGCCCGGATTTTCCCGTGTTTGGCAGCATGATTGAGGTGAGCGAATGTCTCACGCGGCTGATTGGCCAGCAAAACGCGATGCTGTGGATGGGCGAGGAACCGGAGCGCATGGGCGCGGTCATCAACCGCCTCGGCGCGCACTATCTCGAATGTGCCAAGGCGGAGATTGACGCGGGCAAAGGCCTGCTCGACGGCTTCGTGATCTGGGGCGATGTCGCTTATAAAAAGGGAATGTTTTTCTCGCCGAACTACTGGCGCGAGTATTTCAAACCTTGGGTGGCGCAGATGGCCGAATACGCCCACGCGAACGGATTGCCGGTGATCTACCACGGCTGCGGCAACGTGAAGACGATTCTGCCCGATTACATCGAGATGAAAATTGACGCCTACAATCCGCTCGAAGTAAAAGCCGGGATGGACTGCGTGGAATTGCGCCGGCAATACGGTCACAAAATCGGCATCTGTGGCAACAGTGACATGCAAATCTGGGAAACGGGCGACCGTGACGCCATCCGCCGCGAAGTCCTGCGCAAGCTGAACGCCGCGCGCGGCGGCGGCTACATTTTCCAATCCGACCATTCCGTGAGCAGCGCCGTGTCGGGACAAACTTATGATTACATCGTGAAACTGGTGCGCGAGTTCGGGACTTATCCGATTCGTCTGCCGGCGGAATTTGAGGAAAAAATCTGAACATGCCACCGCTTGCCGCCAGCATTTTCTTTCACGCCATCGGTGCCACCGCCGCCGCGTGCTGTTATGTGCCGCAGAAAAAGGTCCAGGGCTGGTCGTGGCAATCCTACTGGCTGACGCAGGCGGCGTTCTGCTGGCTGCTGCTGCCGATCATCGGCGCGTTTCTCACCGTGCCGGATTTCTGGCAGGTAGTGCAGACCGCGCCGCGCAGTGCGATGCTGAACAGTTTTTTGCTGGGCGCGGCTTACGGCATCGGCGGCACGGCATTCGGCGTGGCGATTCGTTATGTTGGATTTTCCATCACTTACGCGGCGGCCATCGGAGTTTCCACAGTGATGGGCACGGCTTACGCCATCGCGAAAGGCGGCACGTCGCTCGCGGATGCCGGCGCGAACATCCACGCATTTCTCGCCAAGACGGGTGCGCAGTGGGTGGTCATCGGCATTGCGATCGGCGTGGTGGGCGTGGTTTTCTGCGGCGTGGCCGGACGCTGGAAAGAGCGCGATCAGGTTCCCGCCGGCAACGCTGCGCCCAGCGGGAACAACTTGTTCATCGGCCTCGCGCTGTGTCTGCTCGCCGGAGTTTTGTCGGCGGTTTATGGCATTTCTCTCACCGAAGGTGCGCCCATTGCCAAGGTCGCCGAAGAACACGCCGCCGGACACACGGTTCTCGGCGTAGACGCCGCGACGTTTTGCAGCAACGCGATTTATCCGTTCTCGAATTCCGGCGCGTTCCTGACCACGGCGCTTTACTGCCTGTTCCTCCATCGCAAGCACAAGACGCTCGGCGAAATCGTCGCGCTGCCCGAGGGCGAGGAGAAGGCCAGCCTGCCCGTCAACTGGGCGATGGCCATCCTCACCGGCTGCCTGTGGTATGGGCAGTTTTTCTTCTACGGCTTCGGCCATTTTTACATCATGAAAGTCGCCGGCTTCGAGCAGACCTGCTGGGCAATTCACATGATCCTGCTGATCCTGCTGGGCACGCTCATCGGCGTGGTGTTCAAGGAATGGAAAGCCTGTCGGCCGCGCACCTACGCCTTGCTGTCGTTCTCCATCGGCCTGCTCATCTGCGGCAAACTGCTGCTCGACTACGGCAATTATCTCGGCACCCAGGCTCACCATTGAACATTATGAAACGCTACGGCTCCCTCATCGGTGTTCGCGACGAAAAACTCGCGGAATACAAAAAACTCCACGCCGCCGTCTGGCCCGACGTGTTGAAAATGATCAAAACGTGCAACATTAA
This sequence comes from uncultured Verrucomicrobia subdivision 3 bacterium, assembly GCA_903850425.1. Classification (GTDB taxonomy): domain Bacteria; phylum Verrucomicrobiota; class Verrucomicrobiia; order Limisphaerales; family UBA11358; genus UBA11358. The sequence continues at coordinate 52,266 of CAINLR010000113.1, forward strand.
GAACTACTCGATTTACCTGCGCAAACTGTCAGACGGACGGCATTACCTGTTCAGCTATTTTGAATACACCGGCAGCGACTTTGCCGCCGACATGGCGAAGATGGCCGCCGATCCGACCACGCAGAAGTGGTGGTCCGAGTGCATGCCCTGCCAGCAACCGCTGGACGACCGCGCGCCCGGCGAATGGTGGGCCAACATGGAAGAAGTCTTTCATCAAGATTAAACCAACAGACGATTGATGAATGGCGGAAGTTGATTCGACTCTGAAACAAATCTCAAACAGCCAATGAAAATTCTTTTTTTCCGTTCCGTCTGGGGCTTGGAAGATCTGCCAACGCTCGCGGACAAATTCAAAAAAATCAAAGCCGGCCGCTTTGACGGCGTGGAATTTGATGTGCCGCTCGACGTTCCCGCCTGCAAACGCGCGCGGCAAGTGCTCGACGATCTCGGCCTGGCCGTCATCGCGCAGCAATGGCGGACGACTGGACAAACGGTTGCCGAGCACATCGCCGACTTCGACCCGCAATACGAACGCGCATTGTTGCTGAAGCCGCTGTATCTCAATTCGCATACCGGTCGCGATCATTTTTCAATCGAAGAAAATCTTGAGATTTTTGACCACACCAGCGCACTGGCCCAAAGGCACGGACTTGAAGTTTATCACGAGACCCATCGCGGACGCGCCTTGTTCAGCGCGCCGGCCTCGGCGCAATTTCTCGCCGCGCGACCGCAGCTCAAGCTGGTCGCCGATTTTTCACATTGGTGCTGCGTTCACGAATCGCTGCTGGCGGACCAAACCGAACGGGTCGAGCGCGCGATAAAAAATTCATTCGCCATTCACGCCCGCGTCGGCCACGCGGAAGGCCCGCAGGTTCCGGACCCGCGCGATCCGCTGTGGCAGCCGAATCTGGAAGCGCATTTGTCTTGGTGGAAAAAAATCATCGAGCAACGCCGCGCCGAAGGCTGTCCGCTGCTCCCCATCACGCCTGAGTTTGGCCCGGCGCCATACATGACCTGGCTGCCGCACACGCAATCGCCCATCGCGGATCTTTGGGAAATCAATGTGTTCATGCGCGAGTGGCTCAAGGAGCGGATACAGATTTCTTAACTAGCAAAGCCAACTGAGCAACCATGCAAAAAATAGTCCAACATTTTATTCCGGGCGCGCCACATCCCGACCCTGGCGTGCGCAATGCCAAAGGCGAATGGCGGCCCGATTATCCGTGCCGCTACGCGCCGGTGTTCGTCTGGCCGCCGCGCCCGCTGGCGTTTTTGAAATGGCTCATCACCTGGCCCGGCTTCATGTGGCCGCGCAATCTGGCTTTGCTCGCTATCTCGGTGGTGTCGTGGCTCTGGTTCCAGCCGGAGCTTTCACGCTGCGCGCAGTTTCAGTGGGATTGGATCGCCCAGCTTTTCCTCCGCAACCAGGTTTTGATCTGGCTGGTGTATGGCAGTTACCACCTTTATTTCTACATCCTCAAAGGCGAAGGCACGAAGGGCAAATACGATCCGCGCTGGCCAGCGCGCAACAGCAAGGTCTTCCTGTTTCGCGACCAGGTGTATGACAATATTTTTTGGACCTGCGTGGTCGGCTGCGCCTTCATGACCGTCTACGAGGTCGTGACCATGTGGCTGTATGCGAATCACCGACTGCCTTATGTCAGTTGGAGCCGACATCCGGTGTGGTTTGTGGTTTGGATGTTCCTCATTCCGTTCTGGCGCGAGTTTCATTTCTACTGGATTCACCGGCTGATTCACTGGAAGCCGCTTTACCAGCGCGTGCATTATCTGCACCACAAAAACATCAATCCGATTTCCTGGTCGGGCATGGCGATGCATCCGGTCGAGACGCTGCTTTACTTCAGCGTCGTGCTGATCCACTGGATCGTGCCGTCGCATCCGTTCCATTTCCTGTTCAACCTGCAGCACACCGGCCTTTCGCCCGCGTGCGGCCATCACGGTTTTGAGGGGCCGATCATTGAGGAAAAATGGCCGACTGGCTCGTATTTCCATTACCTGCATCACCGCTATTTCGAGTGCAACTACGGCGAGGCTGGCATCCCGCTGGACAAATGGTTCGGCACGTTCCGCGACGGACTACCGGAGGGCGCTGGTGCCAAGCTTCAAGAGGAACACAAATAATTTTCGCACAGCTAACATTTCCAAACCACAAACATAAAACAACAAATCAAAAACATGCCAGACCTGAACCAGCTCCACGATGCCGTCCTCAACGGGGACGCCAAAACCGCCAAAGCCGTCACCGAGCAGGCGCTCGCCGCCGGCCACGAGCCGCTCAAACTGGTGCAGGATTACATGATGCCCGCGATGTCCGAAGTGGGGCGCCGCTTCGAGTGCAACGAATGCTTCGTGCCCGAGCTGCTGCTCGCCGCCCGCGCGATGAAAGGATCGCTGGAATTGCTGCGCCCGCTGCTGGCGGCCAAGGGCACGAGCCGGTGGGTAGCGTCGCGCTCGGCACCGTGAAAGGGGATCCCCGCAAGGTTCGCAGGCGTATGCCGGGCACAAGGAAATTCCGGCGGCGACGAACGCGTGTCAAATCAGCCAGCGGTATGCACTCGAACGTTTCTGCGAGGCGGCTGCCGGACGGGGAGCCGTCCCGCCGCCTGATAACGGCTCGATTTTCACGATGGATATGCCGGCTGGCCGTGGCTTACATCAACGGCGCGTAAGGCGAAGGCGACGCGCGTTTCACCAAGGATAAAGTCATCACCACGCCGATACATTTCGTCGCCGACCGCGAATCGTGGGCGGGCGCGAATGGCGAGGGGTTTGAAGCGTCCGAGCGGACGTTGCGCGAGATTCACCTGCAACCGTTTGAGGCCGCAGTAAAAATCGCGCACACGGGTTCGATCATGCCGGCGCATCACGCGCTCAACGGCGTTCCGTGCCACGCGAACAGTTGGTTGCTCGACACGGTGCTCCGCAAAGAATGGGGCTTCGACGGCTTTGTCACGTCCGACATGGGCGACATTTCCAAACTCGGCACGGGCGGAGGCTACGGCGGTTATCGTTTCGTCCGCGACGATTTCGAGTCGGCCGTCGCCAGCAGGCTTGGACGGTTTTATTTTACGGCAAGCTGGGCGATAAATCCGGGCACTACGAGCGGGAAATTATTCTTGCCGCGATTTCCCGCTTTGACCAGCTTTGGGGAGAATGGCGGCTGTTGGCCAAAGACCATTCGGTTTGTGCAACGATCTATCTGGATGTGCGTTTCGACCATCTGCCCGGGTTGGGTGCGGCTATCAATCGTTATCGGAAGCTTTGACCAGGTTACCCTCGCGGGATCTATTTTGGAACTCGGTGGGCGCAAGCCGGTGCCGCTTGCGGAATGCCGTGGCGAAGTATTGGCTTGAATTGAAGCCGGACTCAAATGCGATTTCCGTGACGGCGCGCTGCGGAGAGCGCCGCAGCGCGCTGGCGGCTTGGTCGAGACGGCATTGGTTCAGGTATTCCATCGGGCTGGCATTGACGATTTCACGACAGCATTTGGAAAATGCCGTGATGCCCAATCCGCAGTGGGCGGCCATTTGATCCAGCGTCCACGGTTTGCCCAGGTTGATGCGGCCGGTTCTGAGTTCGCGCAGAAATAGCTCCACGGTGCGCTGATGGGAGGTGAACCGCTTGTCCTCGCTCTGTTGTTGAACGCCCAATGCATCCAAAACGCCAATCAGAAGCTGGTTCAAGTTCGTCGTTAGGCGGGAGACCGAATGCGGTTGACCCCATGCCGCGACGCCACGCGCCAGTTCTTGAAAAGAATGGATGATGGGGGGCGTGGCTTTCCAGACGGGATTTTCGTTGCGCCGCAGCTTGCGGGTCAGTTCGCGCAGATCGTCCGGTGTCAGCACCACCCATTTCGGCCAACGCCAGTCCTGATGCGGTCGCCGCACCCCGACGTCGAGGATGAGCCAGTGCAGGCGGCCCGGACCAATGTTGGGGGACCCGAGTTTATGCAACTGCCATGGTCTCGTGATGGTGAAATTGCCTGCGCCCAGCCTGAACTGCTTTCGGTCAACCATAAAATCCATGTTGCCGGTTTCTAGGAACATGATTTCTACGCCTTCGTTGCGATGAGCATTCAGTCCCCAATCCTGCATACTGTCGGCGTTCCAATACCCGATGCTGTTTAACCCGGGCATAGTTTTTTTTGGCATCAGGGTGCCTAAATAATACCCTTTGGTCAGCGCGTGAAATTCTATCTTGCCTGACTGGACGGCACGTTTTTGAGGCTCGCAACTGTCAATTTCATATCGGGCGTTGCGACTGCGATAATTTGGCTTCACGGGCATGTCATGTTCAATATTCTGCGCAGTAGAAAAATGCAAGCCTGCCCTGTCGAAGTCTGTCAGAATGGACACATGAAATCCTCTGCATTCAAAGCCTGCGTCGCACTGGCGGTTGGCTTGTCCTGTTCAAAATCCTTCACAGCGGAAACTAATCCGCCCGCCCACGAATGGCCGGCCGCCAATCCAGCAGCGGTGGACCAATGGCGGTCACTGCGCTTCGGGATGTTCATTCACTGGGGGCCGGTGAGCTTGACCGGACACGAGATCGGCTGGTCGCGCGGCGCCGAGACGCCGATTGAGGTTTACGACAATCTTTACAGGCAATTTAATCCGACGAATTTCAATGCCGACGAATGGGTGGGCATCGCCAAGGCCGCCGGTATGAAATACATTGTCCTGACCACGAAGCATCACGACGGTTTCTGTCTGTGGGACACGAAGTTGACGGATTACAACATCATGCACACGCCGTTTCACCGCGACGTGGTGAAAGAGCTGGCTGCCGCGTGCAAAAAACAGGGCATTGAGTTCGGCACCTATTATTCCGTGACAGACTGGTATGATCAAAACTGGCCGGTGACCAGTCCCGCCGGCAAAGTGAAACGTGAGAAATCCGACCTCGATGCTTACGAAAAATATTTGCAAGGCCAGATTTCCGAACTCATCACCAATTACGGTCCGCTCATCACGATTTGGAATGATGTTTCGGCCATGTATGGCAAACGCGGCGCAGAGACGATCAAGCTGGTTCGCCAGCTTCAACCCAATATTCTCATCAACAACCGCACCGGCGACGGCGGCGACTACGACACGCCGGAGCAGAAAATTGGCAATTTTCAACTGGATCGTCCCTGGGAATCCTGCATGACCGTTTCCAAACACAATGCCTGGGCGTGGGGCGGCGCGAACGACGGTGTGAAGCCAGTTTTCGCGTGCCTTGAAATGCTCATCTTGGGCGCGGGCGGTGACGGAAATATTTTGCTGAATGTCGGCCCGCGTCCTGACGGCGTGATTGATCCGGCGCAGGCGAATTTATTGAAAGAGATCGGTGCTTGGCTCGCGAAAAACGGCGAGGCGATTTACGGCACGCGCGGCGGCCCTTGGAAACCGACCAAGTCCATCGCCAGCACGCGCAAGGACAACACGATTTATCTGCACGTCATGAAATCGGAAGATGGCCGCGTTGAACTGCCCGCGTTGCCAGCGGAAATCAAATCAGCGGCGCTGCTCAGTGGCGGCAGGTTGGAGTTCAGTCAGAATAAGGGAAAACTTTCCATCACTATTCCGCCGACCGCGCTAGAACCAATGGACACCATTGTGAAAATTGAAGTGGATCGTCCGGCGATGGAAATTCCGGTGTTGACGTCTGCCTCCGACATCAAAGCCACCGCGTCGAACGTGTTCCAAGGCCAAAACGCAGAATACGGCCCGCAACAAGCGTTCGACAACGACCCGCAAACGCGCTGGGCGACGGACAGCAGCACCAAGCAATGTTGGATTGCCGCCGATTTGGGCAAAACCATGACGATTCAAAGCGTCCGCATCCAACAAGAAGCGAGCTATGCCGACCGCATCACGAAATTTGAGTTTCAATACCGCGCTGGCGGCGAGTGGAAAACAATTTTCAGCGGCACCAAAATCAGTGCAAAGTTTCAGAAAAATTTTGCGCCGGTGAACGCCAGAGAATTCCGCCTGAACATTCTCGACGCCACCAACGGCCCGACGATTTCGGAAATTGAACTGTCAAGATAATGAGGAATTTATTTTTTTCCACGGCCTTGGCATTGCTCGCGACGAGTGTTCTCGGTGCGGAGAGTGATCGGTTCGCGACCCAATCCTCGCAAACCAATCTGACGAATCAGCCAGCGGTCAGCAAGGCGCGGGTGAAGCAGTTGCAGGATTTGCATTGGGGCATGTTTGCTTGCTGGTCGTTCAGCACGTTCTCCGGCAAGGAATGGACGCGAGGCGTGACAAACATTGATCTGTTTGCCGCCAAGGATTGCGACACCGACCAGTGGGCGAAGGCGGCGAAGGACGGCAGCATGGGCTACATCCTCTTCCTCACGAAGCATCACGACGGTTTTTGCCTCTGGGACACACAGACCACTGACCGCAAAGTCACCAAAGTGCCGTTGGGCCGAGATGTGTTGGCCGAGCTGAAAAAATCCTGTGACAAATCCGGCATCAAACTCGCGCTCTATTTTTCCGAGGGCGAATGGGCGTGGCCGGACAAACCGGGCGGCGGACGTTTTCCGAACAACGGCGGCTACAATCCGGAAATGAAAAAGGCGCAACTCAAGGAATTGCTCACCAGATACGGGCCGATCGAATACATCTGGTTCGACCACGCCGTCGGCGACGGCGGCTTGAGCCACGCGGAAACGGTGAAATGGGTGAAAAGTTTTCAGCCGGATTGTTTTGTCGGCTTCAACCATGGCGAGGCGGCGGGCGACATCCGGTTGGGCGAAATGGGCCGGCCGGGACCAGTGAATCAGAAGACCGGCATCGGCTCGGACTCCGGCGACGCGAATTCCTCCGGTTACCGGGTTGCGGAATTCACCTATCCGATTTTGCCGAAGCACAAGGGCGGCGCGATGTGGTTTTATTCATTGCCGGAACATGACCACCTTTGCCTGCCGGCGGAAAAAATCTACGCCGACTATCTCGGCGCGGTGAAATACGGGAATATTTTCTCCCTTGATGTCGGGCCGGATTACAATGGCAAGCTGCGGGCGATTGACGTAGAAACCTTGAAACGAGTTGGCGATATGATTCGCGCCAAAGTGCCAGCATCCGATTCAGAAAAATAATGTTCTACCGCATGAAAAACATCAACCTCGCAGTCCGGTCATGATCGTGTTTTCCTCGCTGACAGAAGGAATCCAACCGAAGTCGTGCCGTGAATGATGTGATGGCAAGACGCCGCATGAAACTTCTTACATTGCTGAAGCCGCTTTGGCTGTTCTTGGCATTGATGCTTGGACTCAATGAGGTGCGCGCCGCCGAGCCAATAATTCATGTCCTGATTTTCAGCGGCCAAAACAATCACAACTGGCGCGCGACCACGCCTAAGCTCAAGGCCATTCTCGAAAGCGGCGGAAATTTTTCCGTGGACGTCACCGAGCATCCCGAACAGTGCGATGCGGCGACCCTGAAAAAATATGACGTGCTGTTGAGCAACTGGAATACGTTTGGTAAACTCACGGTGACGAACTGGCCACCGGCGATGCGCACAGCGTTTATGGATTTTGTCAACAGCGGCAAGGGATTTGTTTCCGTCCACGCCGGCAGCTCCTCGTTTTACGACTGGCCGGAATACCAGCAGCTCGTCGGCGGCGCGTGGAAAATCGGTCAGACCGGCCACGGTCCGCCGCATGAATTTACCGTGAAGCTGGCGGACGCAGATCATCCCATCACGCGCGGGCTGACAAATTTTTTCACGACCGATGAGTTGTGGCATCGCACAGCGTTGCAAACCAACATCGAAATTCTCGCCACAGCGTATTCCGCGCCGGAATGGAAGGGCACCGGCAAAGACGAGCCGATTGCCTTCACGACAAAATTTGGCGAGGGCCGCTGCTTCAATCTGCTGCTCGGCCATGACGTGAAAGCGATGGACGCGGCGGGCTTTCAAAAATTGCTTTGTCGCGGCATCGAATGGGCGGCGACCGGAAAAGTTTTGGCCGATAAAAAATAAACTGCAATCACGGAGAAAAATATGAAACGAAACAACGAATTCAGCCGCCGCAAATTTTTCGGCGGGATGTTGCGCGGTGCCATTGTCGCCGCCGTGGCCCCTAATTTTATTCCGTTGCGCGTGCCGGCGGGCGAAAACACGCCGAGCAAAAAAATCCAGCTCGGCCACATCGGTGTCGGCGGCCAGGGCACCAATGATCTGCGGAATTTTCTCGCGGTGGATGGCGCCGCATCCGTCGCCATTTGCGATCCGTTCCGCCAGCGGCGCGAAAGCGCCGCCAAGTTTGTGCAGGACGCGCAAAAACTGGAGCCGAAACTTTACAACGACTTCCGCGATTTGCTCGCGGACAAAAGCGTGGACGCCGTGGTCATCGCCACGCCGGATCACTGGCATGTGCCGATCGGCCTCGCGGCGGTGCGCGCGGGCAAGGATGTTTATATTGAAAAACCGCTCGGTCACAGTCTCGAACAAAATCAGGCCATGCTGGCGGCGGTGAAGAAACATGAACGAATTTTTCAATACGGCACGCAGCAGCGCGCGCAAGAAATGCTCAAGCGCGGCGTGGAACTGGTGCTCAATGGCTACATCGGTGAATTGCAGCGCCTCGAAGTTTGGGCACCGGGCGGTCAGGGCGGCGGCTCGCTGGATAAAGTTCTCGTGCCTGACGGCCTTGATTACGAACTCTACATCGGTCCCGCGCCGATGAAGCCTTGCAGCAAGGATCGCATCACCAGCCACGGTTCGTGGTATTGCTCGGATTATGCGCTGGGCTTCATCGCCGGTTGGGGCGCACATCCGCTGGACATCGCGATTTGGGGCATGGACTCGGATATGAAAGGCCCGATTTCATTTCGCGGCACCGGCGATTTTCCGACGCCGAACGGTTTGTTCGACACTTGTGCGATGTGGGATGTGGACGTGAAATTCCACGACGGCATCCCGATGCGGTTCATGAGCACCAATCACGCCGCGCCGATTGTCAAAAAATATCGTGACGACGATCAGGGCGACGGCACAACATTTTTCGGTTCCAAAGGCTGGGTCAGCCTAAGCCGCAACGGCGTGGCCGCGAGCAATCCCGACTGGTTCAAGCTCAAGCAATGCGAAGGCACCAAGCGCGTGCTCTATCACAACCATTATTACAAATCCTTCGTGGACAGTGTGCGCGAACGCTCGCCGTCCGTCGCGCCGATTCAAGACGCGCTGCGCTCGGATGCCATCAGTCATCTTTCGCTCATGGCCATCAAATCCGGCGGCGAAGTGGTTTGGGATCCGAAGAAATACAAAATCGAATCGCCGAAAGAATTGAACGAGCAGATGCACTGCCCAGTGCGCGGCGAGTGGAAACAAGTTTAACCAAAATTGTTTTCATGAAAATCGGCTGTTTTGCCCTCGTTGAACCGTTCACGCCCATGGAACGGCAGTTTGAACTTATCCGTAGTTTGGCCATTGATTACGTTGACCTCACCGACAACCACGACGGCGCGTCACTCGGTGTCGAGTTTGGCTTCGCCGCGTCCGTGAGCCTCGACAGTCATCCGGCAAAAATCCGTCAGTTGGCGGCGAAACACAAACTCAAGTTGAGCACCGTTTGCGCGCACGCCAATCTGCTTGATCCCGCCGCACCGGATGTTTACGGCACGTTCCAAATCATCAAAGCCATCCGGCTCGCCGCTGATCTGGGCATTCCCGAAGTCATCACGACCGAAGGCGATCCGAAAACCAAATTCGGCCACGCGCTCTCGGAGAAAGAAAGGCTGTTCACCATTTGCGAAAAATTGCAGTCGCCGATTGAATGGGCCGAAGAACTCGGCGTTAAGCTGCTGCTCGAACCGCACGGCATCGTCACGGATTCCGTCCAGCACATGGGCGATTTGCTCGAACGCCTCGGCCACGAAAAAACCGTCGGCATCTGTCTGGACACCGGCAACTCATGGCTCGGTGGCGCGGTGCCGCTGGATTATGTGAAGACTTTTGGGAACCGGATTCAGCACGTCCACTGGAAAGATATGCCGAAGTCGTGGCTGCCAAAGCGCGGAAAAGTTTTTGGCTGCGGCATGGCGGTCATTCCGCTCGGCGATGGTGTGGTCGGCATTCCGACCATTGTGAAAGCGCTGAAGAAAATGAGTTTCAAAGGCACGACCACTTTGGAAATCGCAGGTGCGGAAAACGTGAAAACTTCCGCCCGGCGATTGCGCGAGTGGGCGGGCTGAATCTGAACTCTGCCAGACTAAATCAAAATGAAAAACATCAGTGCCATTGACCTCGTCATCATCGTGCTTTATCTCGCTGGCATCGTCGGCGCGGGCGTGTGGGTTGGCCTGCGCAAACGCAAGGGCGGCGAGGCCGGCAGTTATTTTCTCGCCGGCAACACGTTGAGCTGGTCGTCAATTGGGCTGGCGCTGTTCGCGACGAACATTTCCTGCCTGCACCTCGTCAGCCTCGCGCAGGCGGGCTACGATTCCGGCCTGCTCATGGGTAATTTCGAATGGCTCGCGGCCTACACGCTGATTGTGTTGAGCCTGTTCTTCGTGCCGTTCTACATGCGCGCCAAAGTCGCCACGCTGCCGGACTTTTTGGAGAAACGCTATTGCACCGAATGTCGCGACTGGCTCGCCGGACTCTCGATGCTCACGGCAATCATTTTCAACATCGCGTTTCCACTTTCCACCGGCTGGCTGGTGTTGCACGGTGTGTTCGGCATTGATAAATGGGTTTGCATCCTGACGCTGACGACGCTGACGGCGATTTACACCATTCTCGGCGGACTCTCGGCGGTCGTGCTGACGGAGACAATTCAAGCCGTCATTCTGCTGACCGGTTCCATCATCATCACCGCGCTGGCCTACTCGAAGGCCGGCGGCTGGCACGGCATGACCGAACAACTGCACGCCAGCGGCGAGACGATCAAGCTGTCCATGCTGCGCTCGCCGACCGACGAACCCGGCCTGCCGTGGTATGCGGTGCTGCTGGGCTATCCGGCGTTGAGCATCTGGTATTGGTGCGCCGACCAGACCATCGTCCAGCGCGTCCTCGGCGCAAAGGACGAAAACCACGCGCGCACCGGGCCGTTGTTCTGCGGCCTCATCAAGGTCTTTCCCGTGTTCGTTTTCATCCTGCCCGGCCTATTATTTTTGACGATGATTCAAGGCGGCAAGCTCGACGGACTCGCACAATTGCGTATTCGCAGCGAACAAACCGTCGTTTCCGGCAAACAATTTCAACTTGAACTCACCGGCAAGGCGCTCGGTGGCCAGACGCAAAAAATTGGTTTCACCGACGGACAAGCGCCTCTGGATTTGACCAAGGAACTTGCGAACGACGGCAAGCCGCTCACGTTGATGACCGGGCTTGACGCGAAGAAACTTATTTTGCCGACAAACGTAACCGTGATGACGTCGAAGGAAACCTACGGCCTGATGATTAAGAACCTGATGCCCGTCGGCCTGTTCGGCGTGATGGCGGCGGCGTTGATGGCGGCGCTCATGGGCAATCTTGCCAGCGCCTCTAATTCTATTGCCACGCTGTTCAGCTACGATTTGTGGCGACGCTTCCGCCCTGCCACACCGGAGCACCGGCTCGTTTTGATCGGTCGGCTGGCCTCACTCGCGGCGTTTCTACTGGGCATCGGCCTCGTGCCGTTGCTGGACAATTACAAGAGCATTTTCGCTGGCATCAACGACATCATCGCACACATCGCGCCGCCGGTGTCGTGCGTGTTTGCCGTGGGTGTCTTCTGGCCGCGCGCCTCGGCGTTCAGCGCCAAGTGGACGATGTGGATCGGCTCGCTCACCGGCGCGCTGGTGTTCACTGGCAAGACGCTGCACGTCTGGAAACCGGAGACCTTCGCCTGGATTCCGGGATTTATTTACCTGACGCCGTTCATGCTGATGGCGTTTTACCTCCTGTGTTTTTGCATCGTGTTACAGGTTTCGCTGACGATGCTACGACCGAAACTCGCGGCGGAAGACCCACAAAAACTTTACTGGCCGCATCCCTTCGACGCGCTGAGATCACCCGGCTGGCCGGGGATGGCGAATTACAAATTTCTCGCCGCGATGGTCTTCATTGCCATGTGCGTGCTCTACTACATTTTCCGATAAACCAATAACTGCGCTATGAAAAAGATCCTTCAATACACAATGCCACTGATTGCGCTGATCGTTTTGTCCGGCTGCGCCACCACGCAACCGCCAATCACCCGCTACGCCTGGGTCACCGGACTCAAGCCGGAAAAAATCGAGCGCTACGAATATCTCCACTCGCATCCGTGGCCGGCAATCAACCAGATGATCAAGGACTGCCACATTCAAAACTACTCGATTTACGAGCGCGAGATTGACGGCAAGACTTACCTCTTTTCGTATCTCGAATACACCGGCACGAACTTCGACGCCGACATGAAGCTGATGGCAGCCGACCCCGAAACGCAGCGCTGGTGGAAGGAAACCGATCCGTGCCAGCAGCCACTGCCGGATGCGGCCGCGAAGGGGAAAATTTGGAGCGACGCCAAGGAAGTCTTTCATCTCCAATGAAACCAGTCCAAAAATTCCAATTCGTTTGCGCGCTGGCGACGATGCTCGCCGCAAGCGCTGTTTTCGCGGAAACCAATTCGCCCATCCAGCCGCAGGCGGATGGCGTTTTGCAACTCGACGCCCGCGCCGCGACCATTCAAGGCAAGTCGGCGAAGTTCTACAAAGGCAAGCCTGATTTCATCGGCGCGTGGACTGACGCTGCCGAATATCTTTCCTGGCCGGTTGCTTTCGGCAACACAGGAAACTACATCGTTGAACTTTATTATTCTTGCGCGCCCGGCTCAGACCGCAGCCTGTTTGAAATCGAGGCCGGCGGGCAGTCCACCGTTTCGCGCATCATGGACGACACCGGTTCGTGGTATGATTACGAAATTTTCAATCTCGGAGAATTCCGCGTGACCAACATCGCGCCGCAGGCGCTCACGCTCAAGCCCAAACAAAAACCCGGCCAGGCGGTGATGAATCTGGCTTGGTTGCGGTTCATTCCGGCGAACGATTATTCAAACTATCTCGCGCGCACCGCCGCCGAGCATCACCAGGCCAAACCGGTCAGTTTGCCGGCGCAGGTTTTTGTTGTGCCGAATTTTCATCCAGCCAGTTGCGGCTGGCTGGCGAACTGGTCGGTGGAGCGAAATTACTGCGCCAACTCATATCTCAACCACCTCGACCGTGTGCGCGACGATGCGAATTACGGCTATGCGCAATCCGAGTGCAACAACCTGATTGCGATTCAAAATTTCCAGCCGGAGCGTTTTGCCGAATTGCAACAGCGCGTAAAAGAAGGCCGCGTTGAATTGGTCAACGCTTTTTTTCTCGAACCCGCGATCAACCTCTCGGGCGGTGAGGCGCTCGCGAAAATGGGCATCGAAGGTTTGCGCTGGCAGCAGTCGGTGATGGGCGTGCGGCCGCGCTATTGCTGGGCGATTGACGTTTGCGGCACGCACGCGCAAATGCCGCAGCTCTGCGATTTACTTGGTCTCGACGCGCTGATTTACACGCGCTGCAATCGCTCGGGTAAAACCGTGTTCTGGTCCGAATCGCCCGACGGTTCGCGCATTTTGACGCTCGTGCCCGGACACTATTCTGAAGACCTCGGCGGAACTTACGGCGCCAAAGAGCCGTTGGCCGAAAGCCAGTTGCGGCGCGCGGCCAAGGCGATTCACAGCAAGCTGGCGGCGACGCAGGAAAATGCGCCGGTGTTGATTCTCGCCGGTCAAGGTGATTACGCCCTTGCGCCGGCGCGGAAAGAAAACCCAACCGAATTTCTGCAAACCTGGAAAAATTTCCGTCCCGACTGCGAAATTCATTACGGCGGTTTGTCCGCGTATGTGGACGCGCTGCTGCCCGGCGTTAAGTCGGGCAAGATTGAAATTCCCACCGTCCGCACTGGCACGAGCTACACGTTCGATTCGTTCTGGATTGAAAATCCGCGCGTCAAGGAATGGTATCGCCGCGACGAGCACGCGCTTCAGTCCGCCGAAATGCTTGCCACGATCGCGAGCCTCAAGAGCGGCTTCGCGTATCCGGTCGAGCCGTTTTATCATGCCTGGCTGCAAATGCTGCTGAACATGGACCGCAACACGCTTTGGGGCAGCGCCGGCGGCATGGTGTTCGAGCATGAAACTTCGTGGGACGCCAAGGATCGCTTCGCTTGGGTGGAAAAACAAAGTGCCGCCACGCTGGCGTCCGCCGCGCAAACATTTGCCGGCGAAGGACAGGCCGTTTCACTGTTCAATCCGGCGAACTGGCAACGCACGGATCCGCTGCGATTGAAACTGCCGGCGGACACGACGATTGCCGGCGCGAAATGCGAAGCGGCAGGTGACGGCACGACTTTTTGCCAATTGGAAGTTCCCGCGACGGGAATTGTCGGCGAGAAGTTGAAATTGTCTCCGGCTTCCGCGCCAAAATCCATCGCGCTGCCAGCAACCATCAAGACAAAATTTTATTCGGCGAAGATTGATCCCGTCACCGGCGCACTGGTGAGCCTGAAAACCCAGTCCGGCCGCGAAATGCTCGGCGGCCCGGCGAACGTGGTCGTCACCGAAAAATATTCCGGTCACGGCGACCCGGGCGATTTTGTGAATCCGCGTCCGAAACGCCAGCGCCTCGCCACTTCGAGCGATTTCAAAACAACACTGGCTGTCACCGAAGGTCCGTTGGCGGTCACGGTGACTGCCACCGAAGAATTTCTCGGAGGCGGCGTGCTCAAGCGCGTGACCCGCTTTTTCAAAAATTCCCCGCGCATCGAGTTTGAAACCGAGCTGAACGACATTCCGAATCTCACCGTGGTCGTTGCCGAATTTCCACTCGCGCAAACGCCGGCGGAAATCCGTCGCGGCATTCCGTTCGGTTTTTCGCGCGATGACAACACAATTTCCGGCATCGTGCCCGCCATTCGCTGGACTGATTACGCTTCGCCCGGCAAAGGCGGCGTGGCGCTGCTGGATCGCGGCGTGCCTGGGCGCGAAATCAACACGAACGTTCCAGTCATTTATCTGCTCAATGCCACTGACAAATATTATGGCTACACCAATGCGTGGCTCAGTGGCAAAGGCAAGCGCACCTTCCAATACGCGCTCGTGGCTCACGACGCTGACTGGAACACAGCGCGCGTCCCGCAGAAGGCTTGGGAATACAACGCGCCCGTCACCGTTGCCACGGATTGCCAGCCGGTGAGCGCACAATCGTTCGTGCAGACATCGGACAATGTGATCGTCGAGGCGATGCGCCGCGACGGCGCGGACATCGAATTGCGCCTCGTCGAAGCCCTCGGGCTGGCTGGCGAAGCGGAAGTGAAATTGAATCTGCCTTACACCAGCGTTTCAATGACCGATTTGACGGGCAACCACCCGCAAAAACTTGACGGTGGGCCAGCCTTTGAGTTCGCGGTGAAGCCGCAACAGATACTGACGTTGCGATTCCGGACAGCGGAACCCGTGGCGGAAATCAAACCGCTCATGCAGTGGGATGAACTCGTTCCGAAAGCCAAGCGCGCCGCGCTGCACGAATATCTGCCGGACAAAAAAGGGCACCCGCCGCGTGGCAGTTGAATCTCTGTTAAACCGATTTTCACGAAAACAAAACTAAAAATCTATGGCTGACCTGAACCAGCTCCACGATGCCGTCCTCAACGGGGACGCCAAAACCGCCAAAGCCGTCACCGAGCAGGCGCTCGCCGCCGGCCATGAACCGCTCAAGCTGGTGCAGGATCACATGATGCCGGCGATGTCCGAGGTGGGCCGGCGCTTCGAGTGCAACGAATACTTCGTGCCTGAACTGCTGCTCGCCGCCCGCGCGATGAAAGGATCGCTGGAATTGCTGCGCCCGCTGCTGGCGGCCAAGGGCAACGAGCCGGTGGGGCGCGTCGCGCTCGGCACCGTGAAAGGGGATTTGCACGACATCGGCAAGAATCTCGTTGGCGCGATGCTCGAAGG
The DNA here is from genome assembly GCA_903850425.1 of uncultured Verrucomicrobia subdivision 3 bacterium. Lineage (GTDB taxonomy): Bacteria > Verrucomicrobiota > Verrucomicrobiia > Limisphaerales > UBA11358 > UBA11358. The sequence goes on from CAINLR010000113.1 coordinate 68,239, forward strand.
CGGCGGCTACGAGGTGATTGATCTGGGCGTGAACGTGACGCCGGAACAATTCATTGCCGCGATCAAGGACAAGAAGGCGAACATTGTGGCGATATCGGCGTTGCTGACCACGACGATGCCGGCGATGAAAACAACAATTGACGCGCTGAAGGCGGCCGGGGTGCGTGATCAGGTGAAGATCATCGTGGGCGGTGCCCCCATCACGCAAACATTTGCCGATGAAATCGGCGCGGATGGTTTCAGCGAGAGCGCTGCGGGCGCCGTTTCTGCCGCCCGGAAAGTTTGCTTGGCTTGATTGTTTGCCATGAATTTCAATCAACTCGTCCTCAACTCGCCGCGCCGGCTGGCGTTGCCCATCTCGATGTCTCCAGGGCTGGCCCTGACCGGCGCAAAGGTTTCGGATATCGTCACCAATTCGCAGGCGCAACTTGACGCGCAGGCGGCGCTGCAACAGCGCTATCAGTCGCCGTTTGTGCTCGGCGCGATGGATTTGAGCGTCGAGGCGGAGGCGTTCGGCTGCACGATTGCGGTTTCTGATTCCGAAGTGCCGACCGTGACCGGACGGCTCATCACGAATCAGGAGCAGGCGGACAAGCTGGCCGTGCCGCAGCCGGGCGACCGGCGCACGGGGGTTTATCTGGAGGCGGTGCGGTTGCTCCGGCAGTTGCCCGGCCAGCCGTTTGTGTTTGCCGGCTGCATCGGGCCGTTCTCGCTCGCCGCGCGGCTCGTGGGCGTCAGCGAGGCGATGGAGCTGACCATTGCCGAGCCGGAGTTGATGCATACGCTGCTGGAAAAATGCACCGATTTCCTGACGAATTACCTCAAGGCATTCCGCGCCGCCGGCGCGCATGGCGTGATCATGGCCGAACCGGCGGCGGGTCTGCTTTCGCCGCGCGGGCTGTCGGCGTATTCCAGCGTTTACGTCAAACGCCTCGCGGCGGAAGCGAGTGATGAAGCGTTGTCCATCGTGCTCCATAATTGCGGGGCGAAATTATTGCACCTGCCGGCCATTCTGGAAACCGGTTTGAAGGCGTATCATTTCGGCGCGCCGATGGACATCGTGGGCGCGCTGGGCAAAGTCGCGCCGGACGTGATTCTCTGCGGCAATCTTGATCCGGCCGGAGTTTTTGTCCAATCGCCGCCCGCCGAAACCACCGCCAAAACGGCGCAACTCCTCGCCGCGACAGCCGGACACCGCAACTTCGTTATTTCTTCGGGTTGCGATCTGCCGCCCAACGCGCCGCTCGCGAGTTTGGACGCGTTTTACGCCGCCGTAAAAACAGCCAACCAATAATTTTATGACCGCACGCGAACGCATCCTCGCCGCCATCGAACATCGTCAACCCGACAAAGTGCCGACTGACCTAGGGGCCACGCCGAGCAGCGGCATCTCGGCCATCGCCTACGGCAATCTGAAAAGGCATCTCGGCCTGACGCAGGGCAGCACCCGCGTCTATGACGTGGTGCAGCAGCTTGCGCAGCCGGAAGATTTTATCCTAAACCGGTTCCACATTGACGCGATTGATATCGGCCGCACTTTCAACACCGAGGCCGCCGCCTGGCTACCGACGGTTTTGGCCGATGGGCAAAAGGCGGAGTATCCGGCTTGGTTTCATCCCGAACCGCAGGCCGACGGCTCGTTCATCGCGCGGATGAAAGACGGCCTCGACATCGCACACATGCCGGCGGGCGGAACGTTTTACGACCAGACTTATTTTCCGTATCTCGACGGTTATCCGGCGGACTTCAGCAAACTTTCCGACGAAATGGGAAAGATACTTTGGGCCGCGCTCGTGCACAGCCCGTGGGATCACGCGGGCGATCCGGGCTTCTGGGACACGCTCCGCGCCAAGGCGCTGGAACTCCGCCGCACCAGCGACCGCGCGCTGATGATTGTCATCGGCTGCAATCTTTTTGAATGGGGAACCTTTCTGCGGCGCATGGATAATTTTCTCATGGACCTCGTCGCCGAACCGGAAAAAGTCGAGGCGCTGCTTGACGCGCTGATGGAACGCCATTTGGCCGTGCTGGAAAAAGCGTGTCGCACGGTCGGCGACGTGGCGGACGTCATCCGCTTTGGCGACGACCTGGGCACGAACGGCGGGCCGTTCATGTCGCCGAAAACTTACCGGCAGTTGTTCAAGCCGCGGCATACGATGCTTTGTGACTACGTCCACAAAAATTCCAAGATGAAAACTTTTCTGCACTCGTGCGGTTCGATTCGCGCGCTGATGCCGGACTTGATCGAAGCCGGTTACGACGTGATTAATCCGATGCAGACGACGTGCCGAGGCATGGAGGCTGAGGGCTTGAAGGCGGATTTCGGCAAGGACATCTGCTTCTGGGGCGGCGGCTGCGACACCAAGGCCGTGCTGCCGCAAGGCACGCCCGCCGAGGTGAAAGATCACGTGAAACGCCGGCTGGAAATTTTGATGCCCGGCGGCGGTTTTGTGTTCAACACCGTCCACAACATTTTACCGGAAGTGCCGCCGCAAAACATCGTGGCCATGTTCGAGGCCGTCGAGGAGTTTTCGTGAGCCCGCCCGCCGCCCGGCTGAATCTAGTGAATCATGTTGTAAATTGTATTGGCTAGGAGGTGAGCGTATCGTGACTCCATCACCAAAATGATTTGCGTTCAAGGCAGCCCGTTGCCGCAACCCGCAAAGAAAACCGGCCTTTGGAGTTTTTTTTCGTTTGCGTTTGTCGAGGCGTCATCCCGCCATGCTGATTTTCGCAGCGGAGGCGCTTGGGCGTGGTCTTGGTCAAGCGAGTGATGTTTCTGCGCTTGGAGTCAACGGATTCGCCGGCGCGACCGACGGAACGGTTTTGAACAACGCCGGTTCTGGGGTGGACTGGCTCTTTCACCAACCCTCTGAAGTCGGTTTTGTTATGAAAGCAAAAAATAAAAATGTCAGCGGTTTTACCTTGATCGAGCTGCTGGTGGTGATTGCCATCAGCGCCATTCTGGCGGCGATGTTGTTGCCGGCGCTGGCCAAGGCCAAAATGCGGGCGCAGTCCATCAAATGTGTGAGCAACCTCAAGCAGATCGGTATCGCCATGCACATGTGTGTGGATGACAATCGGGGCAGTTACCCGCAAGCCCCTACCTGTTGATTTCAGTTTGAAGTCGGCGCTTGATTCGCTCACGGGCTTCGGGCGGCATGGTTTGCTCTGCGTCATGGTCATGCTCGCAGCGCTGGGCGGCGGTTCGCAAAAATTTGAGCTGCTTTCCGTAACGCGAACACCAGCGACACATCGCGAGATGAATCCGCAATCCGATTCGTTGCATCCGAGAGAGCGGGCGGTCGAGCGCTTCAGATTGCAGGCGGATGGCCTCTTTGCAATTCGGCGAGAGCGCACGGAAGGTTCTAGTGAGCCAATTCATGACTGATGGTTTGTCGGTGGAGTTTTCATTTCCTTACAGGCTTTTCACTGTTTCCCGAACCAGTTGGTTTCCAGGCAGCGTCGCAAAGCCATGCGGGCGCGATACAGCATCACCCAGAGATTGCTCTCCGAAATGTGCAATTGGGCGCAGATTTCCTTGCTGTCCACGTCATCCATTTCCCGGAGACAAAATACGGCGCTGACGTTCTTGGGTAATTTGCGGGCGCAGTCATGAAAGGTTTTCCAAAAAAGTTCATTGTCGAGGCCGACTCCAGGATTCGACGACCATTCAATCGGTCCCAGTTCATGAATCCAGCCGCCCTTGCCCAAGCCGTCGGCGACGAACCGGTCGCTTTCTTCATCCGCGTAAAAGTCTAGATCGGTAAATGATGTTTCCCGACTGGCTTTGCGGTAATGGTCGAAGATTTTGTTTTTCAATATCCCAACGAGCCAGCTTTTCTCGGCCGAGCGACCGGCGAATGTTTTGCCGCCCTTTAGCGCTGCGAGAAACGTTTCTTGCACCGCATCCTCTGCCTTGGCCGGATCACGCAAGCGCATCAGGGCATACTTGAAGAGGTAGTCGCCATGCAAATCCACCCACCGCTCCGGATCGGAAAGGCCGGACGTGGCTGGCGAATTTTCTGCCGGCGGCGCTTTGCTTGGGTTCGTTTCGTCTGGCACGAAAAAAGTTTGGCTGTTTACGCCGAAAATGCAAACCCGCGCAACAAAATTAGAATTACCTGTAAGTTTTCCGAGCGCCGCACGACTCACCTATGCGGCGACAGACAATTGCGCCGAGAACTGAACCAACTTTAAAAACATTACAAAGTCTATGCACTCAATAAAAATTGCAGGAATTGCGGTGGCGGTATTGCTGGGAGCGGGTATTGTCGCACAGTTGCGCCACGCAGGCGCGCAGTCAACCAACATGTCAGCCTACGAACCGGAAACGATGAATCAATTCAAAAAACCCGCAGCGACGGAGCTGAAAAAGAACCTCTCGTCCGAACAATTCGAAGTCACGCAACAGTGCGGCACCGAGCCGCCGTTCCACAATGCCTATTGGGACAATCACCAGCCCGGCATTTATGTGGATATCGTGTCCGGCGAACCGCTGTTCAGTTCGTTGGACAAATTCGATTCCGGCACGGGTTGGCCGAGTTTCACGCAGCCGGTGACCGGCGCCGAGGTCGTGGAGAAAAAAGATTCCGCCTTGGGGATGGAGCGGACGGAGGTGCGCTCAAAAATGGCGGATTCGCATCTCGGCCATGTTTTCAATGACGGCCCGGGAGAAAAGGGTATGCGCTACTGTATTAATTCTGCGTCCTTGAAATTCATTCCGGTCGCGGAAATGGATCAGGCTGGCTATGGCCAATTCCTCGCACCGTTCGTGAAGGCGGGCTTGATCAACGCACCGACGCATGAAACGGCCATCCTGGCCGGCGGCTGCTTCTGGGGCATGGAGGAAATCATCCGCCAGATTCCTGGCGTCATCAAAACGACCGTGGGCTACAGCGGTGGCAAAACCGCCGACCCGACTTATGAAGAAGTTTGCACCGGCAGCACGGGCCATGCGGAAGCGATTGAAGTGGTCTTTGATCCCGCTCGGCTCAGCTACGAAGCGTTGCTGAATTATTTCTTCCGCATGCACGATCCCACGACGTTGAACCGTCAGCACGGTGATGTCGGCACGCAATATCGGTCCGCGATTTTCTACAACAGCGACGCGCAGAAGCAGACCGCCGAGCGCGTGAAGGCGCAATGGGACAAGTCGGGCAAGTTGAGTCGTCCGATCACGACCGAAATCACACTGGCCACGAAATTTTATCCAGCCGAGGAATATCATCAGGATTACCTCATCAAACATCCCGGTGGATACACCTGCCACGTTTTGCGGCCTGAATAGCACAACCCATCTAACACAAATCTAACTATGATCGTCATCATCAGCGGAACCAACCGGCCGGGCAGCAACACGCGCAAAGTCACCAAGCACGTCGAGGCCATTTACCAATCACTCGGCGTGAAAACGCAACTGCTGGATCTGGCAGAAATGCCGGCTGAAATATTTTCGCCGGCCTCCTACGCGGAGAAGCCCGTCGCTTTCAAAACACTTACCGACGCCATTCTGGCGGCCGACGGCCTAGTCATCGTGACGCCCGAATATAACGGCGGCATTCCCGGGGTGTTGAAATACTTCATTGATATGCTGCCGTTCCCGGAAAGTTTCGAGCACCGGCCGGTTTGTTTCGTCGGGCTGGCCGCTGGGATTTGGGGCGCGCTGCGTCCGGTCGAACAGTTGCAGGCCATTTTCGGCTATCGCAATGCCTACCTTTTTCCCGAACGCGTGTTCATGCCCGCCATCGGCAAACTGCTGAATGACGCTGGGAAGTTCACCAGTCCCGACATGGAAAAACGCCTGGGCAAACAGGCGGAAGGTTTCATAGGCTTCGTGGAAAGCCTGCGCGGAAAAAAACTCTGTTGATTGCTATTTGAATTTATCGGACGCAAACCAAAAAAAATATGAAAATGAAATCGTATCGAAACATCCTTTCCGGACTTCTATCATCGCTCGCCATCGTCTTCGGAACGCTGACCGCAGTTGCCGCCGAACCGCCGCAAATCGGCGGGGCCGCACCAGACTTCAGCCTGAACACGCTGGACTCGAAGTCGGTGTCGTTGAGCGCCGAGACCGCCAAACTCCCGGTCGTGCTGGTGGTGCTGCGCGGCTGGCCCGGCTATCAATGTCCGCTTTGCACGCGGCAGGTTCACGATTTTGTGGAACAAGCGGGTGCCTTTGCCGGCAAGGCGCGCGTGATCATGGTCTATCCCGGCCCGTCGGAAAATCTTCAAGCGCACGCCGAAGAGTTTTTGAAAAGCAAACAGTGGCCGAAGGGTTTTTTATTCGTCACGGACCCTGCTTTTACGTTCACAAAATCCTACGGCTTGCGCTGGGAAGCACCGGGCGAGACATCCTACCCTTCAACCTTCGTGATGGATGCCAAGGGCAAGGTGCAATTCGCAAAGGTCAGCAAGAGCCACGGCGGCCGGGCCTCCGCCGCGGAAGCGTTGGCGGCATTGGAAAAAATCAAGTAACGTCCGGCTGCGTCACGGTTTGCCTCGATGGATTATCTGCATCAGATAAGTCTTGGCATCGGCGTCGCGGCTGTGCTGGTGATTGTTTACGGCGTGGTCATCGGCCTTTGGCGGTTCGTGCGCACGGAGTTTCATTGGATGCGCGGCCGGAAACGCGCCGTGACTCTCGCCGGTTCCCTGCTCACGAGCAATGCACCCTGCAACAAGACCGAGCGAGGCGGCCGCAAAGCCCACCGCTTGGAGGTGGAAATAACACCATGATTCGATGATCGCCGCCCCGTGGTTGATTCTGACCCGAGTTTATCGGGCTTGTGGATTCCTGTTTGCCGTGCCGTTCGTTTTGCTTGGGGTTAAAAGAATTGATCCGCATGCCGCGCATGGCTCGTGGGGATTTCGCCTGCTGATTTTTCCGGGAACAATGGCTTTCTGGCCGCTGCGGTTACGCCGCTGGATGAAAGGAATTTCCGCACCGCCGGAGGAACGCAACGCGCATCGTCGGGCGGCCAACCAACAGGTGCTGGACCTGGTCGCCGAGCCGGTGCCAATCTCCGGCAACGTTGAGCGCCAGGGCGACTGGCTCATTTTCCGCGCTGAGCCAAAGACGTATCAGCGCGTAAAGTAATTCCATGAAATGTATCAACCATCACGCGACCGATGCCGTGGCCGTTTGCCCGTATTGCGGTCGGGCACTTTGCCCTGCCTGCATTCAAACGCCGACGGCACCACGCATGGCTTGTTCTGCTGATTGCCAAGCCGCCTTGGCGCGTGACGTAAACGCGGTGCAACTGCTGCTCGCCAAAAGCGTGCAGAGTGCCCGGGCCAGTTCTTTCTACAGTTACCTGTGTGGAGGATTGTCGGCCGCTGCGGCAGTTACCGCGTGGTTTATTTTGCCGTCACCGTTCCTGATTTATTTCACAGCGGCGTGCGCGTTCGTGTTTTTTGTCGCCGGATTTTGGTATGGGCGCGGCGCGAAGCAACCCAAGCCCGCCTAAATCTAGACCAGATCAATGGGAATGAATTCGTATCGGGGCGTGCCGCGGACAATTCAAGTCAGCACGAGCCATCGGTCTTGTGACTGCTTCCATCGTCATGGCGGTGGAGTTGTGTGGATTTGGGGTTGTTCATTTCACTGCAATTGATCCGACGCGCCTTTCTGAATTTCGATTCCCGTAAAATCACCGCGCTCATTGGGCGCTGGCGCCATTGGGAATTCCATCACCGCGCGAGTGAAAGGCGCGACAGTGAGTCGTGGCCGGGTGGTAAACGCGACTTGCGCAGCCACAAACCCAGACGATACGGAGAGAGCGTTGGCTCAATTGCCGCTCAAGCGAATCAACCCCTTCCGGCTCATCGGGGTTTTTCCAGCCACCCATGAAATTGTCGAATGGCGCTGGAATTTGAATAAACTGGCGCGAAATAATCAACCTTGGGAGACGCAGCAATGGATTTCATCCGGATTTGATGAGCCGAGCGCGCAGCGTGTCCGCAGCCAAACCTTTCGGCGGGCGTTGCAACAAAAGTCGGCGGGCACACTGGAATGGTTGCGCCGTCTGCATCGTTCACACGCTCCGGAGCGCGGACCGTTTTCCACCTGCATGCATCGCGCCGGGGCGGCGACCGTCAGCTGCACGCTGGTGGCCGTCCATCCGAATATGGCCGTAATGGGCCATCATTCCGGATGCCCCTGTCGCTGCACTGATCTTTCAATTCACAAACTCTGCCGCGACAGTTGAAATGAGCTGGTCAATGGGAAATATCGAGGTAAGAAATTCAGCCCGCGTCGCATCCAAGGAGTAAGCCGGAATAACGGCGAACAACAATAACAAACAAAATCATGCCTCGTATCAACACCATCAACGCTGAAAACGCTTCAGCCGAACAACAACAGATCCGCGCCAACGTGAAGAAAGGTCTCGGCCTCGTGCCGAATCTGGTTTCCACGCTCGCGCAATCGCCCGCCGCCGCCCATGCCTATCTCGCCTTCAGCGGCGCACTGGCCAAAGGTTCGCTCTCCCGGAAACTTCAGGAACAAATTTCGCTGGTTGTGGGCGAGACTAACGCCTGTGATTACTGCGTGGCCGCCCACACCTTACTCGGCGGCAAGGCCGGCTTGACCCAGGACGAAACGTTCGCGGCCCGCGCTGCTGAATCCGCTGACCCGAAAACGGAAGCGGCCTTGGTGTTCGCCCAAAAGATTGTGACTGAACGTGGTCATGTCACCGATGAAGACGTGACTGGTCTCCGTCAACTTGGCTTTACCGACGGCGACATTGCTGAAATCGTTGCCAACACAGCTCTGAACATCTTCACCAACTATTTCAACCATGTGGCTGGAACGGTGGTGGATTTCCCCGCCGCGCCGAAGTTGGCCGCCAGCGCCTGCGCGCATTGAAAGTTCTCGCGGGCCGGTTGGTTTCGGGTAATTTGCGGCTGTGACGCAAAACGAAATCAACTGGCCCGCCGCCTTGCGCGCCACGGACAGCGGCGAACAAGCTGCTGCCGTGCGTGCGCTGCGCGACGTTTTGCACAATGGCTTGCGAATCGCATTGAACAGTCGCAGCGATGTGAGTGAGGCGCACCTGGAAGATTTCGCGCAGGAAAGCCTGCTGCGCGTGCTGGACCGGCTCGATCAGTTTCAAGGTCGCAGCAAATTTACGACGTGGGCACAGGCCATCGCGCTCAACGTGGCGTTCACGGAATTGCGTCGCAAACGCTGGCAGGATGTTTCGCTCGACGCGCTCATGGCCGATGGTGAGCGGCTGACCGAACCCGCGATGATCGCGGACGATGTTCTCGGCGCGGATGAAGATCGCACGCGCTTGGTCGCGACGTTGCGTCACGCGATTGAAAATGATCTGACGCCGAAACAGCGCGCGGCGATTCTCGGCGAACTGCGCGAAATGCCGTTCGACCAGATTGTTGAGATGCTTGGCACGAGTCGCAGCGCCGGCTACAAAATGTTGCACGATGCGCGACGGGCGCTGAAGCAGCGCTTGCACGAAGCTGGCATCACCGGCGCAGATATTCAAAACGCTTTTAATTTATGAAACCGGAAGACCAGCGGCTGACGAGCGAGCAGGTTGGCAGCATCGTAAAGATGCTCAGCCTGACGACCGACCGCGAGTTCAACTGCGCCGAATGCTTGCAGCACGTCAGCGAATTCGCCGAGTGCCAGCTTGCGAAAAAGCCGGTGGGCGAAGTCATCGCGAGTGTCGAGCAGCACCTCGCCTTGTGTCCCGAATGCCGCGAGGAATACGAAGCGCTGATGAAAATTCTCAAGGCAGGGAAGTGACCAACGCCGCCTTCGCCGAAATGCAGCTGGACATCCGCGGCTGCACGCTGTGCGCGGACCATCTTCCACTCGGACCGCGTCCCGTCCTGCAAATCTCTCGCTCGGCGCGAATTCTCATCGCCGGCCAAGCGCCGGGCAGCAAGGTTCACGCGTCCGGCATTCCGTTTGACGACGCCAGTGGCGACCGCTTGCGCGATTGGCTTGGTCTCGATCGCGAAACGTTTTATGACGCGAAGCGCGTTGCAATTTTGCCGATGGGTTTTTGTTATCCCGGCACAGGCAAGTCGGGTGACCTGCCGCCGCGACCCGAATGCGCCGTGGCGTGGCGCGAGAAAATTCTCCGCGAACTATCCGCCGTAAAACTCACGCTCGTCATCGGCCAGTATGCGATGACCTGGCATCTCGGCGCACGCGCGAAGGCGACGCTCACCGAAACCGTCCATGCCTGGCGCGAGTTTCAACCGAAGCTCTGGCCGATGCCGCATCCCAGCCCGCGCAACAACATCTGGCTTAAAAAGAATCCGTGGTTCGCGCGCGACGTGCTGCCGGAGTTGCGGAAGCAGGTCAAATCGGCTCTCTCATAACAGGTTGTTTTTGCGGGGTAAGATTGTCAGCTCTCATCGCGTCCAACATCACCTGCCGAATAATCGGCATAAACAAATTAATAACGGAACCCGAAAAATATATGAAACTCCAAAATAAAATCGCAGTCATCACGGGCGGCAACAGCGGTATCGGACTCGCCACCGCCCACGAACTCAAACAGCAAGGCGCCCGCGTCATCCTCGTCGGCCGCAAGCCGGATGCGGTCGCCGCTGCCGCCAAAGAAGTCGGTGGCGACACGCTTGGCCTCGTTGCCGATGTGTCGCGTGTCGCGGATATCGAACGCGTGTTCCAGACGATTCGCGAACAGGTCGGGCGCGTGGACATTCTGTTCGCCAACGCCGGCATTGCAAAATTCGCGCCGCTAGCCGATTCCACCGAGGTGTTGTTCGACGAGATGTTCGACGCGAACCTCAAAGGCGCTTACTTCACTGTGAAGCATGCTTTGCCGTTGCTCACCGATGGCGCGGCGGTCGTGTTCACGTCCTCGACCGTGGTGCATTTTGGGATGCCAGGAGCGAGCATCTACGCGGCGGGCAAGGCGGCGTTGAACAATCTCGCCAAGACGCTCGCCATCGAACTCGCGGGCCGCAAGATCCGCGTGAACGTCGTCAGCCCCGGCCCGATTGCCACGCCGATTTTTGGCAAGATGGGTTTGAGCGAAGACGCGCAAAAGGAAGTCGGCGGCGCGATTCTTGCGCAAGTTCCGCTCGCGCGGTTTGGCGAGGCCGGCGAAATCGCCAAGGCCGTCGCTTATCTTGTCTCGCCCGACGCCACCTATGTCACCGGCACGGAACTGCTCGTGGATGGCGGCATGGCGCAGGGTTGAAACCGATTCATCCGGGGCGTGGCACTCGCTGCTCCCCGGATTTTCAAGCGACAAAATTTTTTTGCCGAGGTAAGAATCATATCGTTCGCCGCATCCAAGTATTGAGCGCATAGCAAACAATTTGCGCCCGGAACGAAAAACATGAAAACACTGACACTGAACAACGAAAATTTTGAATCAACCATCTCCGGCAACGCGTCCCCCGTGCTCGTGGATTTTTGGGCGGAATGGTGCGGTCCGTGCAAAATGATCGCTCCGGTGCTGAACGAACTCGCCGCCGAGCAGGACGGCAAAGCGGTTATCGCTAAGCTTAACATCGACGAAGCGCCCGAGCTCGCCGCACGTTTCGGCATTACTGCGATTCCCACGCTGATCGTTTTCAAGAACGGCCAGCCGGTGACGACATTGCGCGGAGCACCGTCCAAGACCGTGATTTTGAAATCGCTGGCGTTGGCGGCTTGAAATCTAAGACAGAGGAACATCAACCGACTCGGTGTATGGCTGAAAAATTTCTGGAGCTGCTCGTGACACCGTCCGTCGCTCGGGCGCAGGAACATTATTTCGGAGTCGCAATGGACGTGCGGGGTGAACGTCCGCGCGATGCGCTCACGGACGACGAAGCGCAGTTCATCGCTGCGCGAGATAGCTTTTACCTGTCCACCGTCAGCGAATCCGGCTGGCCTTACGTTCAACATCGCGGCGGCCAGCCGGGCTTCCTGCACGTGGTCAACCCCACGACTCTCGCGTTCGCCGATTACAAGGGCAACCGCCAGATGCTCTCCACCGGCAACCTCGCCGTGAACGACCGCGTGTGTCTGTTCCTCATGGATTACCCGCAACGCACGCGCCTGAAGATTCTCGGCCACGCGCGAGTCGAGGATGCGCGACAACATCCCGAACTCGTCGCGCAATTCGCCGCGCCGGGCCTGCAGCGCATTGTCGAGCGCGTGTTTCTGATTGAGATCGTTTCCTTCGATTGGAACTGTCCCAAATATATTACGCCGCGTTACACTGCCCCCCAAGTCGAAGAAGCGATTGCGCCGTTGCGTCAGCGCATCGCTAAATTGGAAGCGCAACTCAAAGCTAAAAATTAATATGAATCCGCGCCCACCTTTGCCGCCGTTCTCCTTAGAAACGGCACTCCAGAAAGTCCAAGCCGCCGAAGATGCCTGGAACAGTCGCGATCCCGAGCGCATGTCACTCGCCTACACCGAGGATAACCGCCGGCAACGGTATCCCGCCAGCGGCCTTGCGAATCTTGAATCGTCTTCGCCAAAACTTCATAATCATCAAAATGAATCAGAGTCCGGCCGGTCTAAATTCCAAACCGCACTACGAAATCCTGGACGGGTTGCGCGGCGTGGCGGCCATCATTGTGCTGGCGTTTCATCTGCTGGAGGCGCACGCCACGAACGCGTTCACGCAAATCATCAACCACGGGTATCTGGCGGTGGACTTCTTTTTTCTCCTGTCCGGTTTCGTGGTCGGCTATGCGTATGACGACCGCTGGGGTAAAATGAGTTCCTAGGACTTTTTCAAACGCCGCCTGATCCGGCTGCATCCGCTGGTGATTTTGGGCTCGATCATCGGGGCCGTCTGCTTTTACTTTGGCGTCTCCACCGTGTTTCCGCTGATTCACTTCACGCCGGTTTGGAAGATGCTGGCCGTGATGCTGGTGGGCTGCACGCTGATTCCGATCCTGCCGTCCATGGATATTCGCGGCTGGCAGGAGATGCATCCGTTGAACGGGCCGGCGTAGTCGCTGTTCTTTGAGTATGTGGCCAACCTTCTCTATGCGCTGATTGTCCGGAAATTTTCCCGGACCCTGCTGGCCATCTTTGTAATGGTGGCAGGCGGGGTGCTGCTGCACTTTGCCCTCACGGGCCATGAAGGCGATTTTATCGGCGGCTGGACGGTGGATGGCCCGCAGCTCCGCATTGGTTTCACGCGCATGATGTATCCGTTCTTTGCCGGGCTGCTGCTGTTCCGGATGGGCAAATTGATCCGGATCAAGCACGCCTTCTGGGTGTGCAGCGGCTTGATTGCGATCATTCTGGCGATGCCGCGGATCGGCGGCCCCGACCATGTCTGGAGGAATGGCCTTTACGAAGCGTTTTGCATCATCGTGCTCTTTCCGTTGATCGTCGCGCTCGGCGCGGGCGGCAGCTTGAAAGGGAAGTATTCCACCCGGATCTGCGGGTTTCTGGGCGACATCTCCTATCCCATCTATATCACGCATTATCCGCTGATCTATCTCTACACAGCGTGGGTGAGCGACAAACATCTTTCCCTGGCGCAGAGTTATCCCGGCGCCTTACTGGTCTTTTTCGGGAGCTTCGCCCTGGCGTATGCCTGTCTGAAACTCTACGACGAGCCGGCAAGAAAGTGGCTTAAACGGCGTTTCTTGGACCCATATTCGTGCTCATAACGACCAGTTTTCGACAGACTACCCGCCTGACGCGTGACGGGGTCACGATTAATTTCACACCACTTTAAACCACTTTAGCGACTTGGGCTCGATTCCCTTCACCCGCTCCATGCATAATCAACGACTTATGAGTGTGTGCAGTCAAAGTGCAGTAAATTGCACGCCATAATCCGAGCAATAAATCTCTGGGTTTGACTGGTTTCAGATATTCTGGAAAGCAACTTTTTGACGGCAGCAATATATGTTTCTCGACACACCGGCTGAGAAATACCAACTTGCGCCCGGCTGAAAATTTTATCCCGTATGTCTCTGAATTTTGGCTTTTTCAAAACGAGCCTTAGGATTATCTGTGCTAACCGCCTCGCGGCAACCGGCGCTCTGATCATTCTCCTGTTCGTCTTGCTCGCTCTGGCGGCGCCAACCATGATGCGCCTGCATCTTCTCGGTGATCCAAATCAACTCAATCTGAACGGCCTGGACAAAGATGGAATGCCCCGTTCTCCCGGCCATGGTTATTTGCTTGGCTCCGACAACCTCGGTCGTGACGTGCTTTCGCGGGTGATCTACGGAGCCCGCGTCTCCCTGCTGGTCGGCGTGGCGTCAATGTTGACCGCCACGCTGATCGGCGTGACGGTGGGACTGCTGTCCGGCCTCTACGGCGGCAAACTGGATCTGGCCTTGATGCGGTTCACGGAAATGAATTTGACGATCCCGTCCATCCTGCTGGCCATGGCGTTCACCAGCTTGATTGGAGACAATGGCCGGATCATGCATCTGCATCCGGCCGCGCTGCCCTGGCATTTTCTGGATGTCACCCTCAAACGCGGCCTGTTGAGTGTGTTTCTGGTGATCGGCTTCGTCAGTTGGCCGGGGATGGCGCGGATTGTTCGGGCCCAGGTATTGGGAGTCAAGGAGCGGGAGTTTGTTCTAGCCGCTCGGGCTTTGGGCGCCTCGCATTGGCGATTGATTTGGCGGCACCTGCTCCCAAACATACTGCCCACCGTGATCGTGCTGGCCGCGATGACCACCGCCAACACCATTTTGCTGGAGGCGGGCCTGGGTTATTTGGGTATCGGCGTGCCGCCACCCGCCCCGGACTGGGGCACGATGATTACCGAGGGCCAGCCGTATTTTGCGACCGCGCCGCACCTAGTCATTGTTCCTGGCGTGGCGATTGTCCTGACGGTGCTGGCATTTAATGTTCTGGGACAGGGCTTGCAGGAACAGATGGGGCCAAGGCAAAGACCATGAAACTGGTGCCTACCAACCTCACGCGCTTCCTGCCACTACTTGTTGCCGTTGCATCGTTGGCGGCGACCGTATTTGCGTCTGCCCCGAACGCCGGCGACGCTCTCCATTCCGGCGGCACGTTCCACGTGGCCCTTGCCGATGATCCCCAGACGCTCGACCCGGCGCTGCAACAGTTGGCTAATGACGCCCTGCTCTTCCCGCTGCTGTATCTTCCGTTGCTCGACAATACCAACGGCGTGGACTTGGTAGCCTGTGCCGCTCAAGATTGGCAAGTTGCTTCCGACGGGCGCACATTCACGTTCCATCTCCGGCCCGGCCTCCGGTTCTCCAACGGACGGATGGTGGTGGCCGCCGATTATGCCTACTACTTGGAGCGCATATCGGATCCCCGGAACGCTTCCCCAAATAATGCCATGTTGGGTGCCTATCACATCCGTGGCGCGGACGACTTCGCGGCGCATCGCACGAAACATCTCGCCGGTGTTCGCATCGAAGGGACGCGGACGCTGGTGGTGGAGCTGGATCAACCGGATCCGACCTTTCTGTTTTATGGCATTTATGCCCTGCCGCAGGAGGAGGTGGAGCGTCCGGGGGACGCCTTCGCCCGCCATCCAACCAGTGACGGTCCCTACATGGTGGACGAATGGATTCGCGGGGTTCGTTTGGTTTATAAGCCCAACCCGTTTTACGCCGGTCCGGAGCCCCGGCACTTCGATCGCATCGAGATCATGATTGGTGGCGACGCGGCGACTCACCTCCTGATGTTCGAACGCGGCGAGTTGGATCTGGCCAACTTCACCGCCGCCGCCTCAATTCCCGCAGCGGATCAGGCGCGAATCCTGCGCGACCCGCGTTGGAAAAATTGTATTGACCGGGCACCCCTGTTTGCGGCGCGGTTCGCCAACCTGAACACCCAGATGCCCCCGTTGGACGACCGCCGGGTGCGGCAAGCCATCAACTATGCCGTGGATAAGGCCCGGCGCGCAGCCAGCGGCCGGTTCACGCCGGCCAAAGGCCTGATTCCGCCCATCATGCCGGCTAACAATACGAATCTCGTCGGCTATCCCTTCAATCCTCCGAAGGCGCGCCAACTGCTGGCCGAAACGGGCATTCCGCTGCCCATCCACCTCACGTTGTGGTATGCCACCGATCAGGAGTCCATCATGCAAGCGCAGGAAATCCAGGCGGACCTGCACGAAGTGGGGATCGAACTCAGTCTCCGGCAGGCGTCATTTAGCGAATTAAACGACGCGGCCGAGATACCCGGAAAAGTCCAAATGAGCCTTTCCGGCTGGTTTACGGGCATGCCGGATCCGAAGGACATTTTGGGCAGCCAGTTTGACGGCCGCACCATCACCAACGCCGCCACCTATAATACCTCATTCTATAACAATCCAGAAGTGAACCGTCTGCTGGACGAAGCGTCCCCAACGGTCGAGCCTGCACGCCGCGTCGCACTCTACCGGCAAATCGAAGAAATAATTGTTGGTGATGCCCCGTGCCTGTTTCTCAAGCACCCTAATCTTTGCGAACTGCGTCAGCCGTGGCTGAAAGGTCCGTTGCTGGAGCCGCTCTGGCCCCTTCGCCTCGACCGCGTCTGGATTGAACGTTGATATGTTGACCCGATTACTCACGCGCTTTTGGTGGTCCGCCGTCACCTTGCTGGGCACGGCGTTCCTCACCTTTCTCCTGGTTAACGCCGTGCCCGGGGATGTGGCGAGAGTCATCGCCGGCTCAAAGGCGTCGGCTGAAGTTCTTCAAGAGATCCACTTAAAATATCACCTGGATGATCCAGTGCTTCAACGGCTGGGTTTCTATCTGATCCAACTCGCGCACGGCGACCTCGGTCATTCCTATGTCACCGACCAATCTGTGGCCGAAGCCATCCTGATACGATTTCCCACCACGGCGGCGCTGACCAGCCTGGCCGTCGTCATGTGGGTGGCGCTGGCGGTGCCGTTGGGAGTGCTTACGGCCCGGTTTCGCAGTTCCTGGTTTGACCGCACCACACTGGTAGTGGCCACGGTCAGTTTGTCGCTGCCCGCGTTTTGGCTGGCGCGGATATTGCAATACTGTCTGGCCTACAAGCTGGGCTGGTTCCCGGTCGGCTTCTTCCGAAGTTTCGTTGATTTGCTGCTGCCGGCCGCAACGCTGGCGATCCTGATGGTGGGTTACTATGCTCGCTTGGTTCACACCAACATGGTGGAAGTGCTCGACAGCCTTTATGTCCGGGCCGCGCGCGCCAAGGGGGCATCGGAAACCCGAGTGCTTTTCAAACATGCCCTGCGCAATGCGCTGATCCCAGTGGTCACGATGCTCGGTATGGATGTTGCCTCGCTGCTGGGCGGTGTTCTCTTCATCGAAAATGTGTTTGCCTTGCCGGGCATCGGCAACCTCGCCGTGCAAAGCGTCTTGAATCTTGATGTCCCGATGATCATGGGCACGGTGCTGTTCAGCGCCACTTTGGTCGTGGGTGCCAACTGGGTGGTGGATCTGCTCTATGGCTGGATTGATCCTCGCATTAAATCGGCAAGCTGAATTTGATTATGCCCTGGCTCGAAATTCGCAATTTGCAAATTCATTTTGGTCGCGCTGCCAAGGCCTTGCGCGCCGTGGACGGTGTCTCGCTCTCGCTGGAGCCGGGCAAGGCGCTTTGCCTGGTGGGCGAGAGCGGTTCGGGCAAAAGTGTGACCGCTCTTTCGATCGCGCGACTGCTCACCAGTCCGCCGGCCGTTTACGCCGGTGGTGAAATTCTGCTGGAAGGCCGCGATGTCTTGCACATGCGCGCGGCTGAATTGCGGCAAATCCGGGGCGGTTTGGTCAGCTACGTATTTCAGGAACCGGGGGCATCCCTGAATCCGGTCTTCCGCATCGGCAACCAGATCAAGGAAGCTTTGCAACTTCACCGACCTGAAGTTGCCACCGATGCCGAAGTTATTCGACTGCTCAGACTCGTCGGCATCCCCGCTCCGGAAGCACGTCTCAAGAGTTATCCCCACGAACTCTCAGGCGGCATGCAACAGCGCGTGATGATCGCGATGGCGCTGGCACCGCAACCCAAACTGCTCGTGGCGGACGAACCGACCACCGCGCTCGACGTCACCATCCAGGCGCAAATCATCGAACTACTCGTCCAGCTTCGGCAGCAACTCGGCATGGCCATTCTGCTCATCACTCACAACCTCGGAATTGTTGGTGACATCGCCGATGACGTTGCTGTGATGTATGCCGGCCAGATCGTGGAGCGCGGACCGGCCCAGGAGTTATTACAGCGGCCCTTGCATCCCTACACCCAGGCACTGATGAACTCCGTGCCGCGTCTGGATTCAGAGACCGAACGGCTCAGCACTATCTCAGGCAGCGTCCCGCGACTGGGCGCATTTCCCTCTGGCTGCCGCTTCCATCCGCGCTGTTCGATCGCCCGGTCTGACTGTTCTCAAGCTGCTCCGCCACTGGTCGAAATGGAACCCCGCCGCTGGGTTCGCTGTCCGTATTGGACCTCACCCGCTTGAAAGACCAAACGCTAGTAATCAATCTCATGAGTGAAGCCCTCCTCGAAGTTAAGTCCCTCAAAGTTCAATTTCCAGTGGAGGCTGGCCCGTTGACGCGCTCCAAGGATTTCGTTCGCGCCGTGGATGATGTCAGCTTCAGTATCGAACCTGGCGAGACGGTGGGACTTGTCGGTGAAAGCGGTTGTGGCAAGACAACTCTCGGTCGCGCGGTGATCCGCCTAGTTGAACCGACCGCTGGCCAAGTGATCTTTGAGGGCCAGGACCTCGCGCGGTTGAAAGGCGCTGCGCTGCGCGCGCAAAGGCGCAAATTCCAGATGATTTTCCAAGATCCCTACGCCTCGCTCAATCCCCGCGCGCGAGTGGAAAACATCATCGGCGAAGCCCTCGACATCCACCACCTGGCACCCAATTCCACCGCCCGCCGGCAACGAGTCGAGAGTCTGCTTAAGGATGTGGGGCTTGATCCGTCGCACGCGCACCGATACCCGCATGAATTTAGCGGTGGCCAACGCCAGCGCATCGGCATTGCCCGCGCCTTGGCCGTCGAACCGAAGCTGATCGTTTGCGACGAGCCGGTGAGCGCCTTGGATGTTTCCGTCCAAGCCCAGATCGTAAATCTGCTCCGCGACCTGCAACAGGAGCATGGCATTGCCTATTTGTTTGTGGCCCATGATTTGGCGGTGGTCCGGCATATCAGCCGCCGCATCCTGGTGATGTATCTGGGCCGGATCGTCGAGACAGGCGAAGCCCGAGCGGTATGCCAGTCCCCCCGGCATCCCTACACGCAGGCTTTAATTTCAGCCGTGCCAGTCGTGGATCCGAATTCGAAACGGCAGCGGATTATTCTGGCGGGCGATGTGCCTTCTCCGATTCACCCGCCCGCCGGCTGTCCCTTCCACCCGCGCTGTCCGGTGGCCGAAGCCCGGTGCAAAACCGAAGTCCCGGCGTTGCGCGAAACTGCGCCAGGTCGCCGTGTCGCCTGCCATCTTGCCAAGTGAAACCAATGCCGACGATCAATAAGTGGCGAAGCACTTTGCACCATTTTACACCACATAGACACTAGGGTTCGATTCCATTCGTCAGCTCCATGCATAATCAGTGACTTGCGAAGCAGTGCAGTAAAAGTGCAGTAAATCCAACTTCCCGCGCCCCCTCCCCGAGATGGGGTGATTTCCTTAGTTTTGAACGTTCACAAGGTGTTCAAACGGCGATTACCATTGTTTCCTGTGGACATAAGTCTTGCACACATCCTCAAATACGTTGAGGATGCGTGCAGTGCAAAAAAGACAACAAATTGATCCGTTTAGTTCGCTCATGGAAATTGCTCAAGCGCAACAGGGCTACTTCACCACGAGGCAGGCCATTGCCGCAGGCTACGAGACAACACACACACTTATCACGTCCGCACGAGAAATCGGGAGCGGATTCAACGCGGCATTTATCGGCTGACACATCTGTCGCCAGCGGAACGGGGCGCTACATCGGTGAAGGCTTCGATGACGCGCGACTCGACACGCTTTTCCTAGCTATGCCGATTTCCTGGCGCGGAACATTACAACAATATGTTGGTCGCTTGCATCGTCTGCACGACAGCAAACGTGAGGTCATCGTTTACGATTACGTGGACGGCTGCGTGCCGGTATTTTCGGCCATGTATTCAAAGCGTATTCGCGGCTATGAGGCGGTCGGTTATCAGATCCAAGACGTCAATGATTATGGCGGCGATGATTTGGATTCGACGCCCGAAAGAATTATGCGCGATGGTCAGTAATTGCGATCCGTGGATAATATTTTGAGGAAGTTGTAAAAAGTGGTGTCAAATGGTGGATTTCACTTTTGATTACCGGCTGAATTCCTGAAATTGCAGAGGTATTTCTTTTAGGCCACGCTATGAATCGATTCTTTTACGTGCTTTTAGCGAGCATTGCATGTCTGGCGAATGCCTGCCGTGCACAGCTTGTGATTTACAGTTATACCGGCGCGACAGCCAATCAGGATTCTAGTATTAGTGCATGGTTTGAGTTCGACACCAGCGCCATGTCGGATCGCGGTGTGAGGTTTACCGAAATACTTGATTACGGCTTTCTTGTCACGGGCATTGAGACGAACCAGAACGGTCAGTATGACCTCCTGCTTGGCGGTGGTATTGGATTCGCCAATACGGTTCCCGGCCTTTCAAACCTTCCTGTCGTTCAGTCGCTAGTGTAGTGTTCTGTAAATGAGGGGTCATAACGGTGATGTGGCGACTTGGGCCGCCCGGGCTTTGGAAATCTTGGCCAGAATTTCCTCACCCTTCTTGCGCCAGACGTATCGCTTGGGCGCCAGATTTCGCTCCGCC
>CAINLR010000114.1 GCA_903850425.1 uncultured Verrucomicrobia subdivision 3 bacterium
ACGAACACGCTGACGGGTATTGGCCCGTGGGTGGTGACGTGGAACGATGGTTACAGCCAGACGACCAACGTGGGTCAGGGAAGCGCGCAGACACTGGTGCGGACGGTGTATCCGACCAATAGTTTCAAGGCGAACCTGGCGAACAACAACGTGTATTTCGTGACGAGCGTGAGCAACGCGGACAGCTGCATTGGCAATCTGCCGGGCGACATCACCGGAGTGGTGACCAACATAGTGAATCCGCGGCCGACGGCTGTGCTGACATCTTTCAACACAAATAACTGCAATGACGGGACGAGTCGCGTGCTGACGAATACGCTCACCGGTATTGGCCCGTGGGTGGTGACGTGGAACGATGGTTACACCCAGACGACCAATGTGAGTTTGGGGAGCACGCAGACATTGGTGCGGACTGTGTATCCGACGAACAGCTTTGGGGCGAATACAGTCAGCAACAATGTCTATTATGTAACGACGGTATCTAACGCCGATAGCTGTATTGGCAATTTGCCTGGCGACATCATCGGCGCTGTGACCAACACGGTGAACCCGCGTCCAACCGCAACATTGGTGACGACGAACACGATCTGCGTTGGCGACACGGCACTGTTGCCAGTCACCCTGACGGGCATCGGGCCGTGGTTCCTGAATTGGAGCGATGGAACCAATGAGATCGTGAATACGAATGTTTCAGGACCGTTTGTTTGGACGCGTCAGGTTTCCCCGACGAACGTATTTCCGAATCAGATTACCAATCGCTACTACTGGCTTACCAGCATATCCGATAGCACGAGTTGTGGAACAAACGTGACTTTTGATATTAAAGGAACGAACAAGGTCATTGTAAATCCGCGTTCAACTCTCACTTTCCTGCCAATCGCAACCAACGCGGTCTCCACCTTTGCACCCTCGGGAGCGCAAACGAATCGGGCTAAAGTCATCAGCGAGTCTGGTGGCATCTATCTCCATACGACGTTCAAGTCGGGAACCAACTATGTAACTCTTTACATTACCAACCGAATTGCCCTTACTGGATTGAGTAGTAATGTGGTTTGGAGCGAACAATGTCTTAACCCTGCTGGAACGGTTGTATCTACAAATGTTTATGCGAAGTCATACCCCATTGGCGTCACCAATATTTTTGTGATCACCAACCGCGTTTACTATAGCACCCCAGGGACTAATTTTATTATCTCCGCCGCATATGGCACCAACGCCGGCCTTGATTGTGCGATCCAGGTGACCAATGATGTTCAACTGTTTGTCAATGCGACTCCTTCGGCTGATGTCAACATTGTTGTGCCCCCTGAGGTGAACACCAACCAAGTGTCCGTGTGCAGTGGCACACCAGTTTTGCTGCAAGTGGATTTGGGCGGCTTTCCGCCGTGGACAAATCTATGGTCGGATGGGTATCCGCAAATTTCCACCAACACGCCGATGTTCAGGTTGGTCACGCTGACCAATACCACCTTGAGTGCCGTTACCAATAACTATTGGATAACAAATTTATCTGACAAATATACCAACACTACCCACTATGGCATTGATCCGACCAATGATCTTACTGGGCCGGCGGTGATCGTGGTTTATCCCATTCCGACCAATGCGCCTATCAGCGCGGTTTCCCAAACGAGTTGTGTCGGTTTGCCAGCCCCGGAGCTGTCCGTGACCGTTGCCGCTGGGGATACAGCAGATTGGTATGATGCAACGGGAACGAATCTGGTGTTTACTGGCACCAACTTCAGCGGCACGAGCTATTACACTCCGACCAACCGGTTGCCGGGCGTCTATCTGTATTATGCGCAGGAAGTGAATGCGGGCGATTGTGGCACGAACCAAATCGCCGTGTATCTCATGCTGAATGCCGTGCCAACTAATGCGCCGGCCAATCCGGTCAGCCGGACGAATTGCGCCGGCGTCCTGCCTAACCCGGCTCTCTCGGTGACGGTGGGCGGCGGTAATACCGCCAATTGGTATGATTATACCCGCACGAATTCACTGACCAACGGGACGACCATCTATGTCCCGACCAACAACACAGCGGGCGTTTATCCCTTCTTTGTAACGGAGGTCAACGCGAGTGGCTGCGAGAGCACGAACCAAATTGAAGTTGATCTG
Organism: uncultured Verrucomicrobia subdivision 3 bacterium; assembly: GCA_903850425.1. GTDB lineage: Bacteria > Verrucomicrobiota > Verrucomicrobiia > Limisphaerales > UBA11358 > UBA11358. The sequence continues at coordinate 2,119 of CAINLR010000114.1, forward strand.
GTGCTGCTCGCCTGCACCAATCCGCCGGCGATCACCTTGAGTGGCACCAATGGCACCATCCAGTGGTTCGGCAATCTGACGCTGCAATCCACCACCAATCTGGCCCCGCCAGCCTGGCAGAGCATCACCAATGGTTCGATGGGAACCAATGTCTGGAATTGGACCAATGGCGTGCCGCCGATCAACTTCTTCCGGTTGTCACCAACCAACTGAGGATTGCGCTGGATGCTAATTGTAAAATTTTGGCCGGGGGCTGACAGGCCCAAGTTTGGTGCTTGTCTGCCTGCCGCTCGTCTGCCAATCTAATTTTACCATTAGATGAACCAAGCAAATACAGTCCTGACCGAAGACGAACTCGGCCTGGTTAATGATTGTGCCGCGCGGTTGCGCGTCATTCAGGGCGACGCGGTGGCCATTGAGGCCGACAAGCGCTGCGAGTATCTAAATGAGGAAGTCACCCGCAGCTTCAAAGTGCTGACACCGGCCCGCCGACGGGGTTGTCTGGAGGCCTTGCTGGCACGATTCCCGGTCGCCGGCCAACTGGCCAAATCTGTCAGTCAAGCGCCGACAGTGGTGGCGGCACCGGTCCCGCTGACGCCGGAACAATTGATCGAACGATTGGTGGCGGTCGCCGCCGAGGTGCCGGAAGAGCAGCGCGCGGATTTTGCCCGGCGCCTTTCGGATGCCGGGTTGAGCTGGGTGGATAAGGAAGCGCTGGAGTTGGAAGTTTCAAAGGAACTGCAGACCCGCTTTGGTCTGCCGCCGGACCGACAACCACGATTGGAACGGGTGGTGAAACTGGCGTCGCTGGTCGTCCAGTCGCTGCATGATTTGGACCGGACGGCGACGATTGCCATCAAGGATTTGTATCCGCGTTCCGCCTATTTGAATCGGGCGCAGGATTTTCGCCAAGCCACCGGACAATATCTGGCTGGTAACACGGATGAGATTGAGCCGCAAATCAGAATCTCCGCCGCTTTGCTGGGTGGAATGCTGGCGGCCTTGTTGGGTGGCGGTCGCGATTTTGGGCGCCAGTTCGTGGAGAAGTATTCACCGAGCGCCATCGAGGAAGTGGTATTTAGCGAAGGGGCCAAAGGGTTCATGGGGCCGAGCAAAAAGGAACGCTGCTGGGACAAGTATTGCAGCCTGTCCAAAGATATTGCCACGCCCGAACTGGTGGACCGGTGGCTGAAGGATTGCCTGGGGCGGTTCGCCGACTCGGGTGGCAAGAATGTCCGATAAACGCCGACTATGAATGTGCATTGGCATGAAGGTTTGTTTCTACAGCCACACCACCTGCAAACCATGCAGCGGCGGCTGCAATTGGAAATCCGTGCCGCCCGTTCGTTGCTGGCGCCGAATTTTTTCGGGGTGGTGGAGGGCAAGCTCTCCTACGATGATCTGGCGGACGGACGGCTCCGGTTTGAGCGGTTGCATGTGATCATGCCCAGCGGTCAGGAGGTTCGTTTTCCGGAGGAGGCCAACCTGCCCAGCCTCGATATCCGGACGGCGATGGCCCGCGGTTCGGGCCAGATGGAGGTTTCCCTGGCGGTGCCGCTGTGGGCAAAAAGCCGGGCCAATGCTTTTCGTTTTGGCGAGCCGCCTGATCCCCGGATCAAATTGCTTTTCATACCCGCCGAAATGCCGGACTTGGCCGATGAAAACACCGGGGAAAATTCCCAGTCGGTGTATCTGCGGAAAATCAATGCCCGGCTTGTGCTGCCCGGGGAAGATGTTTCGGACATGGAGTGCCTCCCGCTGTTGCGCATCATGCGTTCGGTGGGCGAGGATGCGGGCAAGCCGCGTCAGGATCCGGAATATGTGCCGCCCTCGCTGTTGCTGCGTTCTTCCCCTTCGCTCCATGATCTGCTGCGGGAGTTGGTCGCCCAGTTGAATGCCAGCCGGGAGCAGACGCGGATCAAAGTCACCACCGGGGGCTTGGGACAGGATGTCAAATGGGAACTCACCATGCGTCTGACGGCGCTCAATCGCGCCTGCGCGAGTCTGCCCAGTCTCGTGGAGGAGGGGAACATTTCCCCCTTCGATTTGTATCTGGAGTTGCGCGAGTTGCTCGGAGAGTTGCTGGCCTTGCATCCGGTTGAAAAACTGTATGACTGTCAGCTTTACAACCACATGGACCCCTTGCCGGCGTTCCGGGAACTGGATCGCAAAATCCGGGATGAAATCCGGGTGACCCGTAACGCGGAACCGTTGAAAGTGGTCTTCGCTGGGAACCCCGGGTTGTTGCGCGGGACCTTGGAGCAGCAACATTTCGACAAGCCCACCGGCTACTATCTCGGGGTCAAAACCCGCGTGGACCGCACCAAGCTGGCGCTCTATTTGAGTGACGGCAACAAGTTCAAGCTGATGCCGCGCACGATGGAGCAGGTGGCAATCTTCGGGGTGGAACTCAAGGAGAACAGCTATCCGCCGATGGAGTTGCCCGCCCAAAGTGGTCTGCATTATTTCAGCTTGGTGCCGACTTCCAACCAGCGCCGCTGGGACCAGATTAAACAGGATAAAGTGATTTCCTTGGTTTGGAACAATACCGAACTGGACTTGTCGGATGCCACCTTCACGCTCTATATGACCCTTTCATCCTCCGCTGCCGTATGAAACTCTTGGAACTCTACGAAGCGCTTTTCCAATATATTTGCCGCCTGAACCGGGTGGCCAAAAGTCAGAGCCATCCGGAGCCGGCCCGGGTCCGGTCGGAAATCAAGAACCTGCTGGAGGAGATCAACCGCAACGCGGCCACGGATGTCGCGCTGCTAAACCAGGTCAAACAAATTGAGCGGCCGCTGATTTTCTTTGTGGACAACTTGATCTGCACCAGCCGGCTGAGTTTCGCGCCGCAGTGGGCCTCGAACCGGCTGGCCTCCGAATACAATGAACTGGCGGGCGACGAACGGTTCTTCGTGGACTTTTTGGATGCGGACATGATGGATCCCAGCAGCGAGGCGGCCGAACGACTGGCGGTTTATTATGTTTGCCTGGGACTAGGTTTTACCGGGATGTATCAGGGGCAGCCGGAAAAAATCCGGGACTACATGGACAAGATTTTCCCCCGCATCCGGCAGTGGATGGATTCGGACTCCCGCACCAAGATCAGCGAGCAGGCCTATGCTTTCACCGACACCCGGATACTGACCGAGCCGCCGAGCGATAAGATTCTTTTGGTGGTGGCCGCCTTTATCTTTTTAAGCCTGTCCGTCCTGGTGATCTCCTACACGCTTTATTACAAAGCCTCCATTGATCTCAAGGATTCGGTGGGGCAGATCACGCAACAAGCGCAGCCCGGCAAACCTTGAAACGCGCCGCCGCCGGTGGCGCCTTTCCAACGCGGAACGGTCGCCGGTTCAATGCGACACGGAGAGACTGGCAAACCGAAGCATAGCTCGAAACGAATATGGAAGATGATTCAAAATCAAAGGTGATAGTCGGCGGTTTTTTAGGTGCGATCGGCCTGGGTGCCGTGGCCACCGCCGTGGCCGTTCCCAAGTATGGCCTTTGGCTGGGCTTGGCGATCATTGTGCTGGCCCTGCTCATTTTCGGCGCCTATTTTCTCTATCGCCGCATGAAGGCCCGGCGGCAAAGCCGCAATTTCGAGGGGGCCATCGAAGCCCAGACCTCAGCCTCGCCCCGGGCGATCAGTGATCCCAACCGGCGGGCGGCGCTCGACAAACTGCGCCAGAAATTCCAGTCCGGCCTGCAGGAATATAAGAGCCGGGGCAAAGACGTCTATAAGCTGCCGTGGTATGTCATCATTGGCGAACCGGGTTCCGGCAAGTCGGAAGCCATCCGGCATTCAGGCATTGATTTCCCGCCGGGCTTGCAGGACGAACTGCAAGGTTCCGGCGGCACGGTCAATATGGATTGGTGGTTCACCAATCGCAGCATCATTTTGGACACGGCCGGTTCCATGATCTTCAACGAAGCCCAGGCGGGCGAAGCGCCCGAATGGCGGGAGTTTCTGCGCCTCCTCAAGAAGGCCCGCCCGCACTGTCCGATCAATGGATTTTTTTTAGTGCTTTCAGTCGAGAGCCTGATCAAGGACTCGGCGGAGAAGATCGCCCAAAAGGCCAGCAAGCTGGCGCAGCAACTGGACCTGATCCAGCGCACTCTTGACGTGCGGTTTCCCGTGTATTTGCTGGTGACGAAATGTGATTTGCTGACGGGATTTCGCGAGTTCTTTGACAACATCGAAGATCCCCTGCTGCAACACCAGATCTTCGGCTGGTCAAACCCCGACCCGTTGGATTCCGCGTTCCGCCCCGAGCTGGTGGAACAGCATTTGAAGATCGTGTCCGAACGGGTGCGCCGCCGGCGGCTGGCCTTGCTGCGCGAGTCAGGCACGGCCGAGCGGTTTGGCGACACCCAGTTTTTCGTCTCCAAAACCCAGCCGGGTGCCGCCACTAAAAGGCGGCTGGATGAAGTGGATTCGCTTTACGCTCTGCCGGAAAGCGTCATGCGGTTAGCTCCCCGTTTGCGCCGGTATCTCGAGACTATTTTTGTCGCCGGGGAATGGTCGGCCAAGCCGGTCTTTCTGCGCGGCATCTATTTTACCTCCTCCATGCGCGAGGGGCGGGCGTTGGACGAGGCCATGGCCTTGGCCGCCGGCGTGTCGCTGGATCAGCTGCCGGAGGACCGTTCGTGGGAAAAAAACCGTTCCTTTTTCATGCGGGATTTGTTCATGGAAAAAGTCTTCCGCGAACACGGGCTGGTCACCCGGGCCACCAACACGCTCCAGTTGTTGCGCCAGCGAAAATTGATTATTTTTGGTTCGGCCAGTCTGGCCCTGCTGTTCCTGTTGGGATTTTCATTCCTGTCTTATCGCAGCTTGAAAAAGAGTGTGAAGGATGAATTGGGTTGCTGGAATGCCGGGGCGGATCCGACGAAATGGTCCGACGAACGTGAATGGTCGCCGCGCATTGTCCAAGCCGGGGTCAGCGGCGACAGTTTTCATTTTGCCTATTACGGCGAGACCAATGTGCCCGGCACGCCCTTCACGGTGGTGCAATTTCACAAACACCTGCTGGAGGTCACGGACAAGCCCTTGTCGGTCGGCTGGATCTTCAAACCCATGCAATGGATCAACCGCGGCATAGACAAGGACCGAAAGGAAGCGCCACGTTTGCTTTTGGAAGCCGGCGTGCTCAAGCCGCTGGTTGCTCGCACCCGGGAAAAAATGAAGTCGCCGGCGGTCTCGCCGGCGGGGCCCGCTGCGCTGGCTTTGCACCGGGAAGCCCTGCTGACCTTGATCAAACTTGAGAGCGGCGGGAATTTGGCGACCACGAACTCGGCGGCCGCAATCGCCCGATTTGTTAATACCCTTCAGTCTTATCTGACCGATACCAACCAACCGGCCGACACCAACTTGGTGGGGGTAATCCAAAGCACCTACGCCGGTAGCAAGAGCACTTCGGCCAAGTGGCCGCCGCCGTCGCTGCTGGGCGGCAACTCGCTCACGAACAACTCCGCGGTGAAGATCGGCTTGGACACCTTTCGTAAAGCCAATCGCAGCACTCAGGATTCCATCGCGAGCGAGGCGGGGATGGTCAGTGAACTGGCCGACAGTTTGCGTGATTACCACCAAAAAGAAACGGATTGGCAGCTTGGTTCCGGCGATCCTTGTGCCGCGTTAATCCCGGGAGGATCATTGCAGGCGGCGAAACAAAAGGTGGACGAGGCTTGGTTAAAACTACAGGCATCCACCAACTTGGTGAACAGCCCCCAGACCAATTTGACCGCCCGCTATCTGGTGTTGGAAACGGCGGCCAAGGATGCGTCGGCCAATCTCTTCAAGGGGATCGCCGAGGATATTCCCGATTCCAGCAAAACCAGCGGGCTGTTTGCCGAGATTGAGTTGCTCATCAAAAGTTTTGCGAGTGAGTCCGCCGGCACCGTGCATCAGAGTTATCTATCGCGGAGCAACTGGCTGGCCGAGTTGGACCGCACCCAGTTGACCCTGGTTAAGCAGGGCCAGACCGCCCACGCCGCCCGCTGGAGCCTCTATACCAACGCCTGTGAGCTGGCCCAGCAAACCGAGCCGGTGGACGAGAATATCATTGGCACGGAATGGAAAAACTTGGTGGGCTTAAAACGCAAGTCGGACGCGTTCCTGATCCAATTGGCGGCTTACAATGGACCGCTGGCGGACACGACTTCGAACATTTGCCAGCGGATCGCCGGCGATTCGGTGCTGAAGATCAAAGGTCAGTTGGTGGATGATTATGCCAAACTGGCGGTCAAGTTGCTGGAGAAGAACTTTGATCTGAGCCGCTGGTCGGCGGCCAATGCGGCGGTATCGAGCAACTTGCTGGCTAAAATTGGACGCGACCTCCAGGCTGCGACCGAAAAGAACTTCAGTCCGGAAGATTTGGCGAAACTCAAGCCCGTCAGCCAGAGCCTGCTCGCGAGTGCCGTCCAGTTGCGCGGTAAACTTGGCTTTCCCATTTTGCTCAAATCGGAAAAAGAAATGAGTTCGGCGGATTTGAGCGCCTTGAAAAATCTGCTGCCCCCCGTGATGGCCGCGCTGAAAGAGCCGGCTTGGAATGGGGTTCTCGATGAAACGACCCGGACCAAGGTGACGAAAGATCTCCAGAGCTACAGTAACGTGGTGGCATCGTTATGGAATGCTGACGGCAAGCTGGCCACGGTTAATGTGCTTTTTATTCCACCCAAGGCCGGCAGCGCGGATGTCGGACTCATTAATGTTTTTAGGTATTGGGAGTTTCAGTTGAAAGATGCCCCATCGGCATTCCAACGGTTGGATGATAAAATAGATGGCGTTGAGCTGGTAAAGAATGGCGCGTTGGATGCCGGGCTAAGCATTGCCTACCGGAAGCTGTTGACCGATGGTCTGGCCCCCGTGCCCGCCGAACATGAAGAGAGCTGGGCACTCTTGCGTTTGATTCGCACCGGCAAAATGCAGCGATCGGACAACGGCTTGGAGTGGATTCTGAATATCAAGCTGAAAGACGCGGCGCAAAGCATTGACGGCACCGTGAGTTTCAAGATCGTCACCGAACGCCCGTTGCCTAAGTCTGAAGATTGGCCCCAAGACTAAGCCTGCGGTTCCACGCCCATGAAAAATTTTCTGAAAATATTCTCCGGTTTTGGCGGCCGGAAAAATCCGGTTCCGGTCAAGCCGGTGATCAATCTGGCGGCTTTTGGCAAGCATCCCGCCTGGGACGACCATATTCCCGGCATCGGCTTGGAGACCGAGGCGCTGGCCCATCTCAAGCAAGCCTTCTATGTCTCGGGCATCGGCGGCCAGATTGATGCAGGAGCTTGGGAGAAATTGGAGGCGGAAAAACGCGTGGAAGGATTCGACCACGCTTTTCTGTGGATCCGGAATGGGCACGCGCTGCTGGGCCGGTTGTGGTCTTCCGTTGACCGCAAAGGGCGCGCCAAATACCCGATGGTGGTCTGTGCCGACAGTCAGGGCATTTCCCCGGGACTATTGCTGGCCAACACTTGGCGGGAATTGGAGCAGTTGCGTGATAGTTGCCGCACGTTCACCACCACCGAGCAAGTGGAGTCTGAATGTCGGTCCTCTCAAGCCCGGCTCCGTTCCCGGCTCGAAGCTATTACCGAGACCGATAAAACGATGGGCATTCCGCTCGAAAGTCGGCGCCGCTTTTTGGATCACCCGCAATTCGGTGACCGGCAAGAGGGTCTGCTGCGCATCTTGCACGAACTGGCTGGATTGCAAAGTCCGCCCGCCAAAGGCCGCAGTCAGCCCGCCGGCCAGTCGGGGGAAGGGCGTTCGCGTCACTTGCGGCTGCCTGCCATTGGCCATAAGCACGACGAGGTGCTCCAACTCTGGGGGGATTTTTTCCGCGCCGCCATCGCGGGCAACCTCCCGGTGTTCCTGATCCTGCGCGATGGAGTGGAATGGCTGGATGTGATTGTGGGCGAGCCAGCGGGCGATGAATTTTTTTGTCTGCAGGCTTCGCCATTGGCTTCGCCATTGGCGACGCAAATCCCCTATGACTTAAAACCGGAACTGAACGCGCAACTGCAAAAGTTAACGGCCAGTTTTTTGGATCCGTCTGGCACCTCGCCCGGCACGGCTTATAAACCGGAGGTCGGCGGCGGTCCGCCGGATCTCGGCAATGGTTCCAGCCCGGCGAGCCTCACGCCACCCGGTGGCAAGTTGCCCTTGGTGCTGTTGGGGCTGGCGTTGACCTTGGGGCTTGGAGTCAGTTGGTTTTTTTTTCACTCGCACCGGCCTGAGCCGGTGGCCGCAGCCGTTCCCCAGCCGGGAGTTAAGCCACTCGCTTCCACCAATCAGTCGGAGACTCAGCCGAAGTATGCCGCCGCCATGGCGGCAGGACTGGCGGCGTTGAAATCGGAAAATCATGACCTGGCGTTGACCCAGGCCAAGGCGGCGTTGCTCTTAAAGCCTAACGACCCGGCGGCGCAGGATTTGCAGAACCAAGCGCAGGCCAAACTGGATGAACGGGCGGCGGTCCAAGCGTTGCAGCAAAAGTTTGATGCCGCAGTGAAGGCGGGACAGGATGCGTTGGGACGGAAGGAGTATGCCGCGGCGGTGGCGCAAGCCAAGGCGTCGTTGCTGCTAAAGCCGGGCGACGCGACGGCGCAGGATTTGCAGAAACAGGCGCAGGCCAAACTGGATGAACTGGCGGCGACGCAGGCGTTGCAGCAGAAGTTTGAGGCATCGGTGAAGGCTGGGCAAGCGGCTTTCGGGCGGCAGGATTTTACGACGGCCTTGGCGCAGGCCAAGGCCGCTCTGCTGCTCAAGCCGGGCAACGCGACGGCGCTGGATTTGCAGAAGCAGGCCCAGGCGAAACTCGCTGGACTGGCGGCGGTCGAGCAGCAGCAGGCACAGTTCAAGGCGCTGCTGGCGACCGGTCAATCGGCCTATGACCAAAAGGATTTTCCCACGGCGGTCCGCAAAGCCACCGAGGCCTTGGAACTCCAGCCCGAAAATGCCGAGGCGCAGACTTTGCAGACCTCCGCGCGCAAGCAAGCCGACTATCAAGCGGCGGTGACCGCCGGACAAGCCGCTGTGAAACGCACTGACTATTCCGCAGCCAGCCAGCAAGCCCAGACCGCGCTGGCCATTAATCCGGCGGGAGCGGCCGCGTTGCAACTTCAAGCCGATGCGGCGGCGGGAACCGATTTGCAGCAAGTCAAAACTCTGATGAGCAAGCCCGACGCCACGGCCGCCTTGGACTTGTGCGCACGCCATCCGAATGAGCCGGCCTTTGTGGCCCTGGCCAGCCAGATTCGCCAGGCGGAACTTCAGACCTTGGATGACAAACTTGAGACCTATCAGGTGTGGTTCGGTTTGATCAAGCCCAATGCCGCCAAATCCGACCTGGCTAAAAAACCGGAGCAGAAAAAGAACGCGCAGGATCTGGCGAATGGCAGCTTTACGGCGCCCATCATCGCCTATTACACCGACCTGATTAACAAGCTGGAAAGCCAGTTAACGGCGCTGCACCAGTTGGACGCCGGGCGCGCGCTCATCCTTAAAAATTTGCGACGGAGCATTGAACAACATCCTTGACCGTAACCGGCCGTGGTCGCGCCATTAACCAAACCCCGAGCATGAATCCAGTGATTGAAAAACTTTTGCAGCCGGTTTCCGCCGAACAACCCTGCGGGCCGGATCTGTCCAACGATACCAGTTTTAGCGAATTGGAAGCGCTCGCCAAGGGCAAGCCCGAGGTGGAAATGGGCGAGGTGAAAAAGCCGGCCGAACCGCCCGAATGGCGCGAGCTGCGCGGCAAAAGCGCGGAATTCCTTACCAAGTCAAAGCACCTGCAGGTCGCCATGATGCAGTGTTGCAGCCTGCTGAAGACCGAAGGCGTGGAAGGTTTGCGCGACGGCCTGCAGCTCCTGCGGGGATTGGTGGAGCAGTATTGGACCGACCTCTATCCCCGGCTCGACCCGGAAGATAATAACGATCCGACCCAGCGCCTGAATATTCTGGGCGCGTTGAATGCCACCGGCGGTCCTTTCAGCGGTTGGCTGACGATCATGGATAACCTCTATGCGGCCGAAATCTGCAAGCCCAAGGGCATGCCGCCGGTCACCTTTCGGGAGTTGCTGGATGCGAAGGCCAAAGTTGCCGGCGCGCCGGATGCCTCCAAACTGTCCGGTGCCATTCGCGAGTCGGGCAGTGAGTTGCTGGCGGCCCGCCGTCAGACGCTGACCGAATGCTTGGAAGCCGCCCAGGGATTGGATCATTTTCTCACCACCACGCTCGGCGTGGGCAACACCATCAGTTTCGACGTGCTGTTGAAAGCCTTGCAGCAATTGATCAAGGAGCTGACGGCGTTCACCACCGATGGGCAGGCGGCCGCTGAAGGCGGCACAGTGACCGGCGAGAGCACCGAAGGCGGCGGCTCCGCCACCGGGAGCATCGCCATCAGCGGCTCCATTCGGTCGCGGGAGGACGTGGTGCGAATGCTCGACCGCATTTGTGATTACTATTCCCAAGTTGAGCCGAGCAGCCCCGTGCCGTTGCTCCTCAAACGCGCCCAGAAAATGGTGAAGATGAACTTTGTCGAAACGATGGCCGAACTGAGTCTGGCCACGGTGGATTCCCTGCGCCCCAGCATGGGTTCGGCGGTGCAACCGCCTGCTTAATCCTGATTCCAAAGCTGTGACGACATCTCCCACCGACTGTCCCCTTCGGCTTGGTGCGCCGGCGGAATTCGCCGCCATCCGCGATTTTTTCCGGCTGGCCCAGTTCGACGACGCCACTTTGTGCCGGGTTTTGCGCATCGGCGAGATGAGTGAATTCGGCAGTGTGCGCTGGCCAGAAGTGAATCTGGACGCGCTGCCCGCGCCGTTGGCGTGGTGCCTGGAAGTTTTCGCGCACGGCCAGGCGATGGACGAGGAAAAATCGCGCGACGTTTGTGGTGAACCAGTGTTTGCCGCGTTGCATGCGGTCGGCCTGCTTCGGCGATCCACGAAAAATCCCACTGCCGTGCTTTGTCCCGTTTGGGTCTATCCCGCCGATGGCTTTGTGATGGCCTCCGACCGGCGGGAAGATCCCGAAGGCGGACTCTTCAACCCGCCGACGGACGTGGTTTTCCCCGCGATTTATCCGGGGACATTGCGCTTTCTGCGCTTGTTGCCCGAAGCGCGCGGCCGGGAAGCGCTGGATCACTGCGGCGGTTCGGGCATCGGGGCCTTGCGTTTGGCACGGACGTCACGGATGGCGGTTACGGCCGATCTCACGGAACGCTCCGCGTTCTTTGCGGAGTTCAACGGTCGTTTGAATGGGGTCGCCATCGAGAGTCTCTGCGGCGATCTCTACGCGCCGGTGGCAGGACGCCAGTTTGATTTGATTTGCGCGCACCCGCCGTTCGTCCCGGCCACCGGCGAGACCATGGTTTATCGCGACGGCGGCGAAACCGGCGAAGCGGTGACGCGCCGGATCATCGAAGGTCTCCCCGCCCACTTGCGCCCCGGCGGCACCGCTGTTGTGTTGTGTGTGGCCTGCGACACCGGTCCGCAAACCTTTGAGCAGCGGGCGCGGGAATGGCTGGGTGAGGCGCGGGAAGAATTCGACCTCGTCTTTGGTTTGGAAAAAATCTTGTCGGTCGCGGACGTCGTGGAATCCATGCGCAAGCGCGGCCAGCAATTTGGCGATGACGCGGCGCGACAATTGCATGAGCGCCTGCGCACGGCCGGCACTCGCCAGTTTGTGTATGGGGCCTTGTTCATCCGCCGCGGTGTCGAGCGCGTGGCCGAAGCCCCGGTCCGGGTCCGGCTCACGCTCGCGGGACGGGCGGCGGATTTTGAGCGGCTGCTGGCTTGGCGACAGCGCCGCCGCCAACCCGGTTTTTCCAACTGGCTGGCTCAGTCGCGACCGCAATTGCCAGCGGGGTTGATCTTGACGGCGCGGCATGTCGTTCAGGACGGTGATCTGGTGCCGGCCGAATTTGTCTTTTCGATTGAAGCGGGATTTTCGGCCGCGTTACGGCCGGATGCGTGGGTAGTGCCGTTGGCGGCCCGGCTGAACGGAAAACAAACCGTGCAAACCGTGTTTGCGGAAGCGCAGGCGGCGGACGAATTGCCCGCCGGTTTCACTTTGGAAGCCTTCTTGGACCTGATTCAGCGGATGTTCGACTTGGGTCTGCTGGTGTTGCCGGATGGCTTGGCGTAGGCTGCCTCACTCGTTCATCGACTGCGATCATTCGTCGGTCCATCGCCCAGCCAATGCGCAGAGCGGCTGGTGGAAAGACTGGACGCGGGCGAGCCGGCTGGCGTCTTTTCCCTGAATGGATTGCAAGGGCATCACTCCGTGTTCCAGTAATCGTTCCGCCGCCGCATCCTTGAGCCAGACTTCCGCACACGGGGTCATTTGCGATTCGGTTCCGGCTTTCCACGAATGGACCGGCAGATCACCCAATTCCAAACTGCCGCCGGGGCACATGTCCCAGCCGGTCTCCGCAAACATTTGTCCCAGCAAAACGCCGAGCGCCAGGGCGGGGTTACCCCAAAGATAATCTCCAGTGACGGGTTGCCCGGTGATCTCTTCAAAGTCAAAGGCCGAGATCGCATCGGTTGCCCGACCATAAGGCAGTCGCAGCAGAAAACGCGGACCGATCAGGCCCAGAGAAGCCGCTGCCGGACAAGTGCGCAACGACATCCACGCCTTGTCCGCCATGAGTTGGTCGGGATTCTGAACCACGGTTTGCCTGAGCGCGGCACCGGCAGCCGCCACGAATGGTGCGCCCGCAGCCTGTGCCAGTTTCGCCAGTCGTTCCAATAAGTCCCGGTCCGGCGCGGACTGATCAAAGTTGTAGAGACCCAACACCAGCGCCCACGGCTCCGCTCCGGGTGACTGCACGGTGGCCTCCACCAAAATGCGGAACAAGGCGCTTTGCTGCAAATCTTCGACGCTCATCAGGTCGGCCAGCAATTCTGCTCGCGAAAGATTCAACAGCGACACGGTCAAGCTCTCGTTCAGATCGAGGCGATGCACCAGAAAATCCAAGCCACGCCAGGTGGATTCCAACGCTTGAAAAGCTGGATCATGCAGCACGCCGCGCATTAACTCCGCAGCGGCGGCATCTACTGCGGCCAACAGCACCGGTCGGTCGGCGGATGGTGCCGCCACAATATGGGGTGCGACGGCTTTCCGAATCAACTCGGCGGCGACATTGCTCGGCACCGGCGACGGCGCGGGCGCGTGGCCGAGCAGTCGTTCGAGGGTGTTGCTGTCAGTCTCGCGGGCGGGCGATCCGGCCGGTGGCGCGGGCTTGGCTGCCGGAATGACATCTGGCGCAGCGGTTGGGCCGGGACCACCCCAGGCCCGCACTTCGGCCGCTGCCACCGCGAACGTCGCCGGGTCGAGCAGCCGCTTTCGTGTCGCCCGCAAGCTGGTGAACAACTCCATCCGCTCATAAAGACGGTCTGGATGGAAGTCATCCGGTTCGCTTACCGCAAGGCTGATGGGGGAAGGGCCCGACCCACCAAGCTGCATCTCGGCGTGCAACCGTTTTAGAACAGGTTCCAGACTGTCCAGGTCCACCGGCACCGGTCGGCGGTCGGACCAGGGCTGCGTCAGATTGCGGCTGGTGCGCCCATCCAGATCGCCGAGGATGAGAATGCGAAAGGGCGTTTCTGGCGTGGGCGGGCTTGATGTTTTGCCAAAAGTAAATTCAAAATTCATAAGGCTCCTGGTGAGTTATTTTTTGGTGTGCTGCTGGTGTAACTTAAAGCTGGCTGGTTGCCAAGCCCCATCCATCCGAAATCTGCGGGCACCACAACCAGCGCGAGTTTGGCGCCGGCGTTCACCGAAATCGCTACGGCTGCACGGTCAAACGATAATAGCGACTCGGCGGCGGCGGTGTCTGCGGATCGGTATAACTGATGCAGCCGCCGGCCACGACGTTGGTGCTCACATTGCTCCAGTTCACGAGATCGGTGGAGGCTTGCACGACGACGTTCTGGCCGTCCACCCCGCCGCACGCGGAGATTTGAAACTGTCCGCCTACGACACTCGCACCGGCCCCGCTGGAGAAAGTTGGCACCACGAAAACCGGCTCCAACAGCAAGCGTCTCATGCCATAGCTGCCGCCGAGCATCACATTACCGCTGGGTTCCGGCGCAATGGCGTAAGTGAACTGGCCGGAGAAGAAGGTGCTAGTGGCGCTACTGCCGAAGTTCGCATCATTAGTCCCGTCATAGGTCGTGCGGCGAACGTAACTGTTGCAGCCGAAGATCAATTTGTTGCTCGCAGTGAGCGTCACGCAATAAACTTCGCTGGGCAAAATCCCCACCCAGGTCAAATCGCGCGAGCCGTCGGCATTAAAGCGGGCCGCACGATTGACCAAGGCGTATTGGCCCGCACCCGCCGCCAGAATTTTTCCATCGGGCAAGACAAGCAAAGTATTCACCTGGTCGCCGAAGCCTTGAGTTCCGGCCAAACTGGTTTGGACAAAGGTCGCGTCCACCGTGCCGTTGGTCGTCAGGCGGGTGAGGTCCCGGTTGGTGACGCCGTCCATCACGTCAAACACGCCGCCAAGCAATAGTTTTCCGTCGGCCTGCAAGGCAATGCTGTGAACCGCAATCGTGCCGCTGCCGCTGCCCGCATTTCTAAAGGAATGGCGCGGAAACGTATTGTCAAGAGAACCATCATTATTCAAGCGCACCAGGTTCGTGATGGGGAGACCGTTGAACTTGCTGAAGGTGCCGGCCACGAGATACTGCCCATTTGCCAGAGGGATCACGCATTCGATCTTGGTGTAGTTGGTGCCGTCGATCGTATTAAGCGGGCCGACGCCGACATTGAAGCTCGCGTCCAGCGTGCCATTCGGATTCAGGCGGGCAATGCGGCTCGCATTGGTAAAGGTCGTGGCGTTGGTGTAATAGACTTTGAAATTACCCGCGACCATAATTTTGTCGTCGGGTTGGCGGACCACGAGCGAAGGCCCGAGGTATTGATCCGCCGACGAACTGTCGTTCCAACGATAGGGATAGACGACGAAACCATTCGTGGCGATCAGGCCATTGGTGCTGACGTGATAGGCAGAGTAGCCATTGGCTGCGAGGTAAGACCCATCCGACACGCGCGCGAGCGAGGACACGGGTGCGGTGGAGTTATTGATATAGCCTGGATCAATGGAACCGACCGGCAAGACGGTTACCACCGAGGGCGGGGTGCTGGTGATAACGGTGCTGGCATTGGAAAGAACCAAGGTGTAGTTGCCACCTTGGTTCAGCGTAATGTTGGGCAGCGCCAAAGTCGTGCTGGTGGCATTGGCGATATTGGTGCCTTTGTATTGCCATTGATACGTGGCCGCAGAGGTGCCGCTGGCACCCCCGGAGATGGCCAGCGTGGTGCCCACCAAAACATAGAGGCTCGCCGGTGGCGACGGCGCAAAACTAAGCGCGGCCTGCGCATTGACGACCACACTCGTGGCGAGGCCGTAGCTGTTTGAAGCGACGACGAAATAACTGGTTTGATTCGTGAAGGTCGTCGGCGACAGCGCGAGGGTAAAGTTCGTTTGACCGGGAAGCTTCGAGCTATTGATAAACCACGAGTAGGTCGGCGCCGGCCACGCGTGGGCCTGTGCGCTATTCGTCAAACCTTTTGGCGGTTGATAGACCATGTTGGTGGGTTGCTGCACGAAGAAAGGCGGCACGGCCACGAAATTGGAGGCGATGACAAACAGCAACTGATTCTGCGAAAAGGTGGCGAACGGATAATAATTGGTCCAGCCGACGGTCAAGGCCGAACCTTGGTAGCCAGTCATCGTCGTGGTGACGTGCGTCACATAGGCATCGTCCACGCTGGGCATGGGCAACCCAAAACCGATGCCGGTGATCGGAGCCGGCACCACGTTGGTCCAAATCGGCAGGCCGTTGGAATCCGACTTGAGAATCGCGAGCGCGCCAACCCCACTGAATAATCCGCCGCCGCCCTGGTAAATATTATTCTGTTTGTCCACGGCCAGATTAATCGCCCGGCCTCGCTGGTATTTGGCGCCGTTGGGAATGCCGCCGGTGCTCAACGGCGAGCGTTGCAGCCAAAGCACATTGCCGTTGCTGTCAAACTGCGATAGATAACTTGCTGCGTAGCCGGGGGTGTTCGTAAAACTATATCCGTGAAACCGAAACAAGGAGATGGGGTGGTCGCCCTGAAAACTGAAGGTGACGCGGTCCGCCGCATCCACCGCCACCGCCCAACCCGCGCCGGTATTGGCGTTGGTGGCATCACTTAAATTGGAGCTCCAGAGCAAATCACCCGCGCTGGAAAATTTTGCGAGCAGGATGCCGTCGTTGGCGTTGGTATAAGTTAGCGCGCCCATGACCGTGTTGAACGTAAAACTGCCGGAGGCGTAAATGGCTCCGGTGCTGTCCACCGCCACGGACGTCGCGTATTCCGTGTTCGTGCCGCCATAATTCGTGGCCCAGAGCAGCGCGCCGTTCGGATCAAATTTCGCGAGAAACAAATCTTCATAGGCAGTCGGCAAGGTCGGGTTTTTATTGACCAGCAAAATGGCCCCGTTGGTCTCCTGCGAATTGAGAGCGCCGCCGATGGTGGGACTGCCAAAGTAACTGCCCGCCACGATGACATTGCCGGCGGTGTCATGCGCGAGGCTGTTCACGGTCACTTGGGCCGATTGGAGCTGGAAGCTTTTGAGCCAGCCGCCGCCGCGCTGCACCCAGAGCAAATTGCCATTCCCATCGTAGCGGGCGATGAACATGGTTTTTCCGTAGGCGGTGATGAAGTTGCCGCCCACGGTGAAAACATTGCCGTTGTTGCCGGGATAAGTGCCGGTCAGAAACACTCCGCCCGCGCCATCCAGCGTCAGGGCCGCGCCGCTGCCGCCGCTGGCGCGCGTCCAGAGGACATTGCCGGACGGGTCGTATTTCGTGAGATAGATGGAGCCGCCATCGCCGGTCACATAGAGATTGCCGGCGGCATCGCAGACGGACGCGTTGGCGGTTAAACTGGCGGTCGGCTGCGGCGAACGGGCGTAGAGAATTTCCGGCGGCTGCTCCGCGCGGAGGGATAAGGTTGAGAACATGACAAGCAAACCCAGAATCCAATTTTGTGAGCTGTTACGCGCGGCCTGATTCATATAATCCTGCTGATTGTGACGCGTGAATGTTCCAAAAAAATTCCTTCGCTCACGGCGGCGCGGGAATTCCGGGAGGAATTTATTTGAATAACCCCTGAAGGCGATCCGGTTAAATTGTTATACTCCGTTGAACTGTGGCTAATGAGTAACAAGGCGACCGCCTCGGGTCAAGCTTGTTGCCAAATTGGAGAAATTGCGAGTCCGACGGATTTACTGTTTGGCTTTTGGCCAGCGGCGGAAGCCGTTTTGCACCAGCAGCCACCAGACCATCCAGAAGGCCTCGACGACGATGCCACGCGAGAGTTTGGAGGCGCCGTTAACGCGGTCGGCAAAGGTGATGGGGGTCTCCGCCACGGTGTAGCCTTCGCGCCAGAGCCGGTGCGTCATCTCAATCTGAAAGCTGTAGCCGTTGGATTTCACCGTGTCGAGCGCGATGGCCTGCAGCGCGCGGCGGCGGAAACATTTGTAGCCACCGGTCGGATCGGAGAACGGCATGCCGGTGATGAGCCAGACGTAGATGCCGGCGCAACGGCTCAAGAGCAAACGCTTCAGCGGCCAGTTCAGCACGCGCACACCGCCGGAATAACGCGAGCCCAGCACGAGGTCGGCGGCTTCCGCCGCCTTGAGGAAATTCGGAATCTCATTCGGGTCGTGCGAAAAATCGCAGTCCATCTCGAACACAAATTCGTAATTTTTTTCCAGCGCCCATTTGAACCCAGCGAGGTAGGCGCGGCCCAAGCCATTTTTCTTCGCTTCATGCAGAACGTGAACCTGCGGATGTTTCGCGGCCAGTTCATCGGCCACCGCGCCGGTGCCGTCGGAAGAATTGCCATCCACCACGAGCATGTCCACCTCCACGGGCAGCGACAAAAGCTTCTGCACCACGCGCGGGAGATTTTCCCGTTCGTTGACCGTCGGCACGATGATGAGCGTTGGATTCATGCTGTCGCTCCAGATTATCAGCGATAATTGACCCTGAAACAAGCGGACAGTTCAATTGTCGCAAAACTTTCATTGCCAGCAGAAATCGCTGACCGTAGTTTTTGCAGCGGAATGTTCGCCTCGCTGCTCACCCTCCTCGCCAACTGGAGCTTCGTTTTTACGAATCCGGTGTGGCTGGTGATGACGGCGTTCCAGCTCTGGATGCTCGTCCACGCCATCCGCAGCCGCGAGTGGCTCTGGGCAGTTTTTATTTTCATTGGCTGGGGGGTTAGCGCGTTCTTGTATTTCATTTTTGTTTATCGCGAATCCGCTTCGGCCGCGACCGGCTTTGAGTTGCCGGGGGCGCAAAGCCGCGCCCGCATCCAGCAGCTTCAAGCGAAGATCCATCACCTCGACAACGCCTATCATCATTTCCAACTCGGCGATGTTTATTTTCAGAAAGGCAAATTTGTCGAGGCCGAGAAATGCTATCGCGCCGCGATGGAGCGGGAGCCGAACGACATTGACACGCGGGCGCACCTTGGCCAGTGCCTCCTGCGTTTGAAGCGACCCGCCGAGGCGCGACCGTTGCTCGACGCCGTCTGTCGCGAAAATCCCAAACACGATTTCGGCTACTCGCTCATGGCCTACGCGGAAACGCTGACCGCGTTGAACGAAACCGACGCGGCGCTGAACATCTGGCAGCGCGTCGTGGAACATCATTCCTATCCGCGCGCCAAAGTGCAGTTGGCCGAACTTTACCTCGCGAAAAATCAACCTGAACTGGCCCGCGTCGAACTCAACGATGTCGTCACCGACGACATGCACGCGCCCACCTTCCAGCGCAAGCGCGACCGCGTGTGGGTGCGGCGGGCGAAGACCTTGCGAAACAGCCTTCCGCCGCGCCCGTAAGCAATGCCGCCGGCACTTTTTGTCTCTGCAGGGTTGAATTTACTGCCGACGACTGAAAATATGGCGCTCATGAATTTCACCTTCCGCTCGCTGTTTTGCGCGGCCGGGTTCCTCGCCGCGCACTTTTCTGCCAGCGCCGCTGCGACCGCGCCGTTGCTGGGATTGGACCGCGCCGAACGATCCCCGATCACCTCGTTCTTCATTGCCCCGACCCGCATCGTCTGGCAAAGCCCGCATGGCGTCAAAAACGCCGCCGCACTCCTGCAACCGCACGCTGGGCAGGCGGTTCTCAGCGAACCGCAGCCGCCGCTGGAATTGACGGCGTCGTCCAATGCGGCGGCCGGCGTGCTGCTGGATTTCGGCCGCGAAGTGCAGGGGGGCGTCGAGTTGTTTACGACCATGATGCCGGAGTCGCAAAAGCTGCGGCAGGTGCGGGTGCGCTTCGGCGAGTCGGTGTCCGAAGCGATGGCCGAGCTGGGCGGCGGGCAGAACGCCGGCAACGACCACGCCATCCGCGACCAAATCGTCACGCTGCCGTGGCTCGGCAAGAAAATGGTCGGTCCAAGTGGATTTCGTTTTGTGCGGATTGACAACGTGGACGCGAACCTGCCCGTGCAATTAAGCCAGGTGCGCGCCGTGTTGCAGATTCGGGATATTCCGCAGCTCGGTTCGTTCAAGTGCAACGATGAGCGCCTGAATCGCATCTGGCAGGTCGGCGCGGACACGGTTCACCTCAACATGCAGGAGTATCTCTGGGACGGCATCAAGCGCGACCGCCTCGTGTGGATCGGCGACATGCATCCCGAAGTCAGCACCATTGACGCGGTGTTCGGCTTCAACGAAGTCGTGCCACGCTCGCTCGATCTTACCCGCGACGTGACGCCAGTGACGCAATGGATGAATGGCATCTCCAGTTATTCCATGTGGTGGGTGCTCATTCACGAAGAACTGTGGATGCACCACGGCGACCGCCAATATCTTGAAGCGCAGCAGACTTATTTGACGGCCCTGCTCAAGCGTCTCGCTGCACTCATCGGGCCGGATGGTCATGAGCACATTGATGGGATGCGGTTTCTCGACTGGCCCAGTTCACCCAATTCGCAGGGCGTGACGGCTGGATTGCAAGGCTTGCTGGTGCTGACACTCGAAAGTGGCGCACGCTTGATGACGGCACTGGGCGACGCGGACACGGCGACACTTTGCACGGCCGCCGCCGCGCGCGGACGAACCGTCGTGCCGGAGGTGAACCACTCCAAATCCGGCGCGGCGCTATTGTCATTGGCGGGAATGATGGATGCGAAAAAAGTTTCCGACGACGTATTGAAAGTCGGCGGGCCGAGGAACATTTCGACCTTCTACGGCTTTTACGTCCTGCAGGCGCTTGCTAAATCCGGCGACGCTGACACGGCCTTGGATTTCATTCGCACCTATTGGGGCGGGATGCTCGACTACGGTGCGACGACGTTCTGGGAAGATTTCAACTTGGACTGGACCAACAACGCCGCGCGCATTGATGAGCTGGTGCCGCCCGGCAAAAAAGATTTGCACGGCGACTACGGCGCCTATTGCTACATCGGTTTCCGCCACAGTCTCTGTCACGGCTGGGCGAGCGGACCGACGGCGTGGTTGAGTCAGGTTGTTCTCGGCGTGAAACCGCTGGAACCCGGCTGCAAGCGCGTGCGCATCGCGCCGCAGCTTGGCAATCTGAATTGGGTCGAAGGCGACTATCCGACGCCGCTCGGGGTCATCCACGTCCGCCACGAACGCCAGTCCGATGGCACAATCCGATCCAAAATCATTGCGCCACCGGGCGTGAAAGTGGTGAAATGAAAATGCGCGCAACGTCCATCGCCTCCGTGCTGGCCAGTTGGTTTTTCGGCGGCGCAGCTGCCATCGCCCAGCCCGCTTGGGACACGTTCAGTGATACCTGGGTGGCCACCGACGGACTGGGGCGCGCTTTGCCCACGGCCCTTGACGTGGGCGCACCGCGCCAGGATCACTTTGTCGGCATCTTCTATTTTCTCTGGCTCGGCCAGCACGGCGATGCCGGGCCGTATGACATCACCAAGATTCTCGCCGCCGATCCCGACGCGATGAGTAAACCGGACAGTCCGCTCTGGGGCGCGATGCAGGCGCCGCATCATTGGGGCGAATCGCTCTTTGGTTATTACGTTTCCGATGACGAATCCGTGCTCGCCAAACACGCGCAGATGTTGACCGATGCGGGCGTGGACGCGGTCATTTTCGACGTGACGAACCAGTTCACCTACCCGCGCTCGTGGCAGGCGCTGTGCCGTGTGTGGGATAGAATTCGTCGGCGTGGCGGGCGCACGCCGCAGATTATTTTTCTGTGTCCGTTTGGCAGCCCCAAAAAAGTCGTGGCCGAACTCTACGACCAGCTTTACGGTCCGGGCTTGTATTCCGATCTCTGGTTTCGCTGGGCCGGCAAGCCGCTCATCCTGGCTGACCCAGCGCAGTTGACGGAACTTTTTCGGGACGACTCGCGTCATCACGGAGCCATCCAAAACTTTTTCACCTTTCGCCGGCCGCAGCCCAGTTATTTCGTTGGCCCGGAAGGCACGAACAATTGGGGTTGGCTGGAAGTCTATCCGCAACACGCGTTCACCAATGCCGCTGGCCGCGTCGAGGAAGTCACGGTGGGCGTGGCGCAAAATGCGCTGGATGGAAAACTCAGCGTCTTGAGCAATCCCCGCGCCTTGGGCCGGAGCTTTCACGATGGCCGCGAGCCGGCACCCGAGGGGCAGGATTTCGCCGGCCGCAATTTCACCGAACAATGGCAGCACGCGTTCGCGCTCGATCCGCAGTTCGTTTTCGTCACCGGCTGGAACGAATGGATCGCCGGACGTTTTCAGAAGCCGACGCCGTTCTATGGCGATGACACCGTGACGTTCGTGGATGAGTTCAATCGCGAATCCAGCCGCGACTGCGAGCCGATGCGCGGCGGCCACGGCGATGCGTTTTATTGGCAGTTGGTCGCGAACATCCGGCGGTTCAAAGGCGTGCGCTCCGTGCCGCCCGTTCACAGCGGACGCATCGCCGTGGATGGAAAATTTGCGGATTGGGCCGCCGTCACGCCGGAGTTTCGCGATGACCTTGGCGATCCCGTCCACCGGGACCACGCCGGCTGGGCGAAAGGCAGCCGCTATGTCAATCACACGGGACGCAACGACATTGCCGTGGCCAAGGTCAGCGCGGATGCGATGAATATTTATTTCTACGTCCGCACCAGCGAGCCGTTGTCGCCGCCGACGAACCCGAACTGGATGCTGTTGTTTATTGATGCGGACCACAATTCCCAGACTGGCTGGCTGGGCTATGACTTTGTGGTGAACCGCTCCAATGTGCGGACGAATCTCACCGTGCTGGAGCGTAACGACGGCGGTGCCTATCGGTGGAAATCGGTGGTGGATATTGTGTGCCGGAGTGCGGGCAACGAACTGGAAATCGCCATCCCCCGCACCGCGCTGGGCCTGACGGCGGAAGATTTCACGCTGGATTTCAAATGGGCGGACAATATTCAGCAGACCGGCGACTGGAGCGACTTCACCTTGAACGGCGACGCCGCGCCCAATGCCCGGTTCAATTACCGCGCGATATTTCGGGGCGAGAATTCCAAGCCCGCACCACCGCCGTGACCGCTCCAGACTCATTCTGCGCTTGCCTGAAGGGAACCCGCGCGCGACCTTGCTGCAAAATCAACCTGCGCTGACCGATCGCAAATGTTGTATTTCACAAACCCATGAAAACGATCTTCCGCCTTCTGCTTCAGATTTTGTTTCGCTTCCAGGCTTACAACCCGGAAGTGCTGAAAACGCCCGGTCCGGTGCTGTTGATTCCGAATCACTGCTCCTGGATTGACTGGCTGTTTCTCTGGGTGTGTCTGGAGGACGATTGGAAGTTCGTGACTTCGAGCGTGACGGCCCAGACGAGCTGGCTCCATCGGAAGGTGATGATTAACCAATACACCTTCCCGATTGACACCAGTTCGCCCTATGCGGTGAAGCGTATGGCGGAATTTCTCCAAGGCGGCGGCCGACTCGTGCTCTTCGCCGAAGGCCGGCTGTCGCGCACGGGCAACTTGATGAAGCTGTTCGATGGCACGGGATTTCTTGTTTTCAAGACGAAGGCGAAAGTCATTACCGCCTGCTTGCGTGGTGCCAAGCGCCTGCCGTATTCGCCGAATCCGGACTTGAAACAATGTTTTCCCCAGGTGACCGCGCACTTCAGCGCGGCGCTGGTGGCACCTGAACTGGGTGAAGTCAGCACCGGCCAAGCGCGGGCGCGGCTGACCGCCTGGCTGCGCGACCTGCTGGTGCGCCAGCAGTTTGAAACGGAGATGACGTTTGGCGCGCAGAACATTTTCGCCGCCGTGGCCGAGACGGCCGCCAAACAACCGGGTTTCGTCATTCTCGAAGATGCGACGTCGCAGCGATTGACCTATCGCAAGTTGATGGTCGGCGCGGACGTGCTGGCGCAGGCGTTGCGCGGCTCTGTGGAAGGCAGCGAGTGGGTTGGAGTATTATTGCCCAATGTCAATGCCACGCCGGTGACCATCCTCGCGTTGTGGAGCCTGGGCAAAGTGCCCGCCGTGCTGAATTTTTCCTCGGGCCTGCCCACCATGCTCGCCTGCACGCAACTGGCCGGACTGACACATCTCGTCACCTCGCGGGCCTTTCTGGAACGCGCCAAACTGAACGTGGACGAATTTTTGAAAGCGGGCATCCACGTGATCTATCTCGAAGACGTGCGCGCCGGGATCACCGGCTCACAAAAATTCCTGACTTTGCTGCAACATGTTTTCAATCGGCAATCGGCAATCGGCAATCGGCAATCTTCCAGTTCTACGGCGGTGATTGTTTTCACGAGCGGCTCCGAGGGCGTGCCCAAGGGCGTCGAACTCACACACGGCAACATCCTCGCCAACATCCGCCAGATGCTGGCCGTGACGGATTTCACGGACCGCGACCGCCTCTTCAATTGCCTGCCGCTCTTTCACAGTTTCGGTCTCAGCGTGGGCACCTTTCTGCCGCTGGTGCGCGGGATCTATGTCTTTCTCTACCCTTCGCCCCTGCATTACCGCATGGTGCCGGCCGTGCTCTACGACCGCGATTGCACGATTTTCATCAGCACGAACACTTTTCTGAACGGCTACGCGCGCAAGGCGCATCCCTACGACTTTCGCAGCCTGCGCTATCTCTTTGCCGCTGCCGAGAAGTTGCAGGAAGCCACCGCGCTTGCGTGGTCGCAAAAATACGGCGTGCGGATTCTGGAAGGTTACGGCGCGACTGAATGTGCTCCGTGCGTGAGTCTCAACACGCCGCTCGAACCGCGCTACGGCTCCGTGGGCCGACTGATGCCTGGCATGGAATGCAAATTGGAACCGGTGGAAGGTGTGGCCGAAGGCGGACGACTCTTCGTGCGCGGGCCGAATATCATGAAGGGTTACTTGAATGCCGACGCCAACGCGAAATTCCTCGCCCTCGGCGGCTGGTATGACACCGGCGACATTGTGAGCGTGGATGCCGACGGCTACCTGCACATTCGCGGGCGGATGAAACGCTTTGCCAAGGTGAGCGGCGAGATGGTCAGTCTCACGGCCGTCGAGGACGCGCTGGCCGGAGCTTTTCCCCAATACGGCCTGCGCTGTCAGGTGGCTGTCATCACGCGTCCCGATGAAGACAAAGGCGAAGCGCTCATCGCCGTGACGAATGAACCAAAGTTGACCTTGGCCGAAATCCGCGAAGCCATTAAAACCAAGGGACTGACGAATCTCAGCACGCCGCGCGAGATCAAAGTGGTGAAGGAGATTCCCAAACTCGGCACCGGCAAGGTGAATCATCGCGAGTTGCAGGCGCAATTGGCATCGTCGCCAAATGCACCCGCTGCGCCCGGTAAATAAATAAGATTCGCCAATGCGAGCGACCTGCGGAAACGGAGGTCATCTGATTCCACCGACGCGATTTTTTTCACTCCCGCGCCAGTCGTGAAATGGGGGGCTAGTGTAGTGTTCTGTAAATGAGGGGTCATAACGGTGATGTGGCGACTTGGGCCGCCCGGGCTTTGGAAATCTTGGCCAGAATTTCCTCACCCTTCTTGCGCCAGACGTATCGCTTGGGCGCCAGATTTCGCTCCGCC
>CAINLR010000115.1 GCA_903850425.1 uncultured Verrucomicrobia subdivision 3 bacterium
GCCGGGCTGGTGGACATTCAAACCGGCGTGCTGAGTTCGCAATCGCAGTTCGATGTGAACGCCGGGGGCAGTTTTTCCGGCGCCGGCGTGACTCGCATTGACGGCGGTCTGGCCACCATGAATGGCAGCAATTATGTTGCGAACGGCGGCACTTTTGAGCTGGCCTACGCCACTATGGACGGCACGGGAACATTCAATGGGCCGGGCAACTTCACCTGGAGCGCCGGGACTTTGTCGGGGAACCCGGGAATTGGCGGCTCCGGCCATCTGCTCATTACCGGCGGTGCGGCCAAACAGTTAAATGGCACGTTCAGCAATGCCGGCACGGGCGTTTGGACCGGCCTCGGCAACATCAACTGTTCCGCCGGCAGCGCGTTCAACAACAGCGGCACGCTCACCGCCCAGAACGACGCGCAATTTTACAACAACACCGGCGGGGCGCCGACGCCGATATTCAACAACTCCGGCATATTCCGCAAATCCGGTGCCACCAACACGACAACGTTTTCATCAGCCAACGGCGGCGTGAATTTCAACAGCCCTGGCACCGTGGATTTGCAAACCGGCGCGCTGGCTATTTACGCGGGCTACACCACCGCGCCGTCGGCGCAACTGAAGATCGCCCTTGGCGGCGTGGATGTTGGCACCGGGTTTGGCCAGGAATTTTTTGGCGGCAACGCGGTCTTTGATGGCACGCTCGCGGTGGTGCTGACGAACGGCTATGTGCCGACCAACGGACAGTCCTTTACGATTGCCAGCTTTTCCTCGAGCATCGGACAGTTTGCAGTGACGCAATTGCCAGCGCTGCCGGTGATCTCAAAATGGCAACTGACCTACAACCCGACTTCGCTCGTGTTGCAGGTCGTGCCCTCGACCGCCTTCCAAAGCGCCTCGCTGACCAACGGGAATTTCCGATTCGTTTTCGCGGGTCAGACCGGTTCAAGCTGCCTCATCGAGGTTTCCACCAATCTTCTCAATTGGAAGCCGCTGCTCACTAACGCGCCATTCAACGGCATCCTGAACTACGTTGACCCGCAGACGGCGCAATTCCCCAAACGCTTTTATCGCGCCACGATCTTCCCATAAGGGGGTCTTTTGGTTTTTGCCAGCCCAAACCACTTTTGCGCTGAAGGGTTTTCCAAAGAACGGCGAATGGTAAAAAACTGTGACCTACGTGCCCGGTTTAAGTTCCATGGCGGGCACAAGCTTCTGATCGCGCAGAAATTGCGTAGTTGGTTTCCAACGCAATTTCTGCGGGTCGTGTTCCTGCACATCTGTCAGCGTCGAAATCCGCCGCTGGTAATCATTGGCCTGCACCACGCCGTGAGCTTCGCCCGCATGAGGCGTGTGGGCGTAGAGTAGATACTGGAATTGGCGAAACAGCACGCGAGCAACCAGACCACGCCGATGTTTTTGGGGATTGATGAGTGTTTCATATTTCAGTCCAAAGTTAGATGGATGGCTGTTCAGACAATTGTTTGTCGTCACCAACTTCTTTTTTGCGCTCAACTACCAAGTAGAGCGTTGGCAACAGCATTAGTGTCAGCAACGTTGCCGAAACCAGTCCGCCGATAATCACGATGGCCAGCGGTCGTTGCGTCTCCGACCCGATGCCATGCGACAGCGCCATCGGCAGCAGGCCAAGAATCGCCAGCAGCGCCGTCATCAGCACCGTGCGCAGGCGCATGGTCGCGCCCTGCAAAACAGCTTGATACGTGGTCAGTCCTTCGTCTAAAACAACCGACCATGCCCATGTGTTCTCCGGTGCGCGCCGCGATGCCTGCCTGCGCTAGCTAAAAACCATCAAAACGAACCAGCTTATCCTCCACTGGCGTAGATGTCCTGGCGAAAACCTCCGGTTCCGTTATGAGGCGGCAAACTTCAGGCAGGTTCCTCGCTGTTTTCGGTGGAATTAGAATTGGGGGGAAGCGGAGTTTGGCGGCGGTGAAGTAAAGCATGGTGATGAGGTGGGTGGGCGATGGTGCCGGTGGTCATTCCTGCCAGGCTCAAGCGCAGGCCCTGAACCCGCGGCATCACTTTGGGAACGCGGGCCTGTTTGGCCTGAGCCAGAAGTCTTTCGAGTTTTCGAGTGACCTCGAAATCACCACTGGCAAATCCAGACTCCATATTTGCCAGTGAAAACAGCCGAAAACTCGATTCTCCTCGAATTACTTATGCGCGTCTATTCGGTGCGCGGAAAAGCCCGTCGCCATGCTCAGACAACTGCAGACGAAATACCCCATTGGGGTGTGAGCGAAGGTCATTTTTTTATTTGTGAAGCCGACAGTTCAGCTTGAACCTCGACGAATTCATTTTGGAACGCATTGCTTTTCTTCAGCTGTTTAACGATGGCCTGCGCCAGCACGCGGCCGGCGTAGATGTCGCTTTGATAATGCCGGGCAATCTGCACGCGGTGCCAGCCGAGGCTGCGAGCTTGGGCGAGAATGGCATCGTGCTTATCGGGAAATAAGTCGGCGAGCACCAGGGCGAGCACCATTGATTCCGTGGAATGCCCGCTCGGATAACTGAAACTCTTTTCCAGTTTGCCATTGGCCAGGTTCGTGTCGGTGGTAAAGGGGCGCGGGCGCTTAAAGAAATCTTTGCCGAGGTCCGTCACGGTTTCGGCATCCAACTGCACCTTCTCAAAAAACGCGGTGGTCTTGGGCAGGCTGTTGGATTGGAAAAAAGCGCCGACGGCGGCGGTGAAATTGAAAACGGAAAATTTCTTCTCGCCATACGCGAGGGCGATGTCGTTGCTGCTGGCAGCGTGATAAACCGCCCGGACGGTCTCCAGATCGGCGGCCTGCTCCACCGAATCAATGAGCGGCGGCGGTGCCAGCAGCGTCGCCGCGTCCGGTTTGCCAGCCGCGAGATAGTTTAACGACCGGGCTTCCCGCGCCCCCACGCTAAGCGCGAAGGTGAGCACAAGGGCGGCACTGAACCAGCGCCGGTGATGGTTGAGTGGACGGCTAAACGAATTCATATTCAAAGTGTCTTTGGGTTACAGGCGTCACGGGCAGCGTTATTGCGGCGACAAATTGTCAGCGGACGAGCCGTCGTGGGTCCAGTTGATGTCTGGCTTGGCGGGGTCCGAAGGCTTGCCGTTATTATTGACCACTACATAGTCGTATTTGAAATGAGCAGCATGACCATCGCTGAAAGTCAGATTGGCACCATTGTTATGTCGGAAGGAGAGGCGGCTGGTATAGTTTTGTGAACTACCCAGTTTCGAGTTGCTCGGATTCCACGGCTTGACGTCCACCGAAGTGACGCGGTTGTCCGAGAACATCACAAACGCCGAAGGGTTTCTAACACTGGTGGTTCGCAGGACGGTCAAGTTGGGCGCGGTGCCACCGGCGGTTACCATGCCTTTGGAGTTCATCCCATATTGGAAAACGGCCCGCGAATTCGGGTTTAAGTTGTTGACGGGTTCGGCCGGGAGCGACATGGCCGACGGGCAGTGGAAGATATTATTCCCCTTATTGAACTGGTCATAGGTGTTTTGGACGGCGGTCATATAAAGCGGCTGGGTTTTGATATATGGTGGCAGGGCATTGAACCAAACCTCGCGTCCGTAAGTAGTGGAACTCGGTGGCTGGTTGAAATGTTCCACATCGGTGATATCCAGCCAGCGCGGCTCGTCTTCCTGATAGTCTCCGGGCAGGCCAGGGGTGCCGGTGGCTAGCTTGGTGCCCGGATACATTTGGTTGCTGTCATCCACATACATCGTCTGCGCCAATCCCCATTGCTTCAGGTTGCTCAAGCAGGCGGCTTGCTGGGCTTTGGCTTTGGCTTTGCCTAACGCCGGCAGCAGCATCGCCGCCAGGATGGCAATGATGGCAATGACCACCAGAAGTTCAATCAACGTAAATCCGTGTTTGGTTTTTGTTTCCATAATTTGAATTGGTTTACAGGTCGCGCTCAGGGTTGGTTGCGATCCCGTTCGGCTCGAAATCACCGAACCTCACTTTGCCAGCGAATTGTTACAGTAAAGCGTCCGCCGTGTGACAATCAGGTGACTGATGGGGCGGGGAATGGCGCCGGACAAATCAAAGCTTGGCATCGTCACGCGTTTGTAACGGGAGCGTCCTCCGGCTGTAACCTGCGGCGACTAACTTCTTCGCTCGGCAGGTCATCAACCAACACTCAATCGAAAACGTATCCACATGAAATTAATCAAGTATCCAACCATCGCCCTCGCCTTGGCGGCGACTCTCAGCGGCACCGCCTTTGCCCAAACCCCGGCTTTTACGCCCGGGAGAATCGCGGTGCTCCAACTAGGGGATGGCGGACCCGGCCGCTGCGCGCCGTTGGGAGCCATCACCGGCATCACCAACTACAACGCCTCGGACATAGCGGGCAGTCGCCAGACGCCCTTGTTCATTGATGAATTCGATCCCAACGCGGCCAACCAAACCAACAACTACTCGGTGCAGGTCGCGGTTCCGACGAATGGTCCGGGAGCCATGTTGATCAATGGCAATGCCGGCACCGAGGGCGGCATGACGCTATCGGCGGACAAAAGCCTGCTTACCTTTGCCGGTTATCAAGGTGATATTTTGTCCATCACCACCGGTGGCCAGACGGCGCCTTCCAACTTGAGTTATGATCGCGGCATCGGCACGGTGGACGCCTTTGCCACCTATGCCAATCCCTATCGCGGCGGCGGCTGGTATGGCATCGCTACCGGCAAAACAAATCCGCGCGGTGTGGCGACCGATGGTGCGGGGAGCTTCTGGGGCTGCGGCAATGGATACGGCAGTCTCTACTTCACCGCCAGCCTGGGGCAGCCGATCCAGTTTCAAAACATTGCGCTGACCTCCTTCTCGAAGATCTGTAATAATACTCTTTATGCTTCCGTGAAGA
Source organism: uncultured Verrucomicrobia subdivision 3 bacterium (assembly GCA_903850425.1). Classification (GTDB taxonomy): domain Bacteria; phylum Verrucomicrobiota; class Verrucomicrobiia; order Limisphaerales; family UBA11358; genus UBA11358. The sequence continues at coordinate 4,867 of CAINLR010000115.1, forward strand.
AGAGTGAAGCCGTGAATCTCTATCCCGCCGGCATCTACTCGTTTGTGGACTTCTTTAACAACCCCGTGGCCTATCCAACCACCGCGGCTTATTTGCACCTGGAAATCCCGGCCGAGCCGGCCTTCAGCACCATCATTGGCTTTGACATCAATCCGCAGAACACGGTGGCCTATGTGGCGGACACGGCAGGTGGTATTCAAAAATACGTCAAGTCGGGATTGAACTGGCAGATTGCCTACAACCTCGCCATCCCCGGATACCTGAGCCAGAACTCGGGTATCATGGCCGGCGGGGTCATCGCCAATCCGGGAGCCACCAACAATCTGGTTGGCGCTTTTAGTTTGACCGTGGACTGGAGCGGGCCGAATCCGGTGATCTATGCCACGACCTCGGATACAACCTGGACCAACAGTCCCTACTATGGCAATCGCGTGATCCGCATCAACGACACCAACGCGGTGGTCATCGGCACCAACTCCATTCTGGCCACGACGAACATCCTGACCACCTTGGTGCATCCGCCCGTGGTTGCTGGCATCATGTTGACCAATGTGGTTTACAAATCCGTGACCTTTACGCCTGACCTTCGTCCGGTAATCGCGACCAATCCCGCCAGCTTATCGGCTGTTGTCGGGAATAATGTCAGTTTCAATGTGGTGGCAACTTCAAGTTTCACGCTCAATTACCAATGGCAGGAAAATGGCACCAATCTGCCCGGCCAGAACACCACCAGCTTGAACTTGAGCAATGTGCAACTGACGGATAACAGCACCACTTACCAGTGTGTGATTACCAACAACTACGGTGCGATCACCAGCGCGGTTGCGACCCTGCAAGTTTCGTTGGTGCCAACGTTTCCGGCTTGGAGCATGTCAAACATCACAAACTACATTGGCAACAGTGTGAGCATTCCGGTCAACTTTACCAATGGCACTGATCCCAAGGGCGGCTTCCAATGGTTTCATGATGGCACTCCGTTAAGTGATGGTGGTGAGTATGCTGGCACGGCCACGAGCGCGCTCTTGATCACGCAGATTGGCGCGGCTGACAGCGGTGCTTACTCCGTAATCGTCACGAACCTTGCCGGCTCGGTCACTGGCTTGGTGGCAAACTTCACCGCGCTCTATGCTCCGCCGATCTTTGTGCAACCGCCGGTTGCGGGCATTACATTCTTCGGTCATAACTTCACCAACTCGGTCTCCGCGTATGGCGTGCAATTGAACTACCAATGGTATAAGTCCAGCAAGACTACCTTGTCCGGTTCAACCCTGACACCCATCACTGATGTCAATGAGTTTAGTGGCACGGCCACGTCGGTTCTAGGAATTACGGGTGCCACCAATTCCAGCGCCACGAATTATGTGGTGGTGGTCAGCAACCCCGGCGGTTCCATCACGAGTGCGCCGGTAGCCTTGACGGTTCAGCTTGCACCGCCGCACACCTTTGCGGCCTACAACAATGCCGGCCAAGTTTACCTGCAAAATTTCAACACCTTGCCCATTCCTGGGTTGGGCAGCGCTGAAGGCGCCAATCCGTTGCACGTTCCTTTCGTGATGACGAGTGTTGCCGGGATGCTGACCAATGGTAACCCTGGTGTCATCACCACGATCTCGGCGGACCTTACTTACTCCGTGGATAATCCGGTGGATTTTGGATATCCGATCATCACGAATGGTTCGATTGGTGGCTGGGGTCTCTCCAACAGCATGTCTGGTTGGTATGGCTGGTGCCAAAAGTCAATGGTCATTGCGGCCGGTCGTGGTGATCAAAGCCAGGGTGCCATCGTTGATAATGGCGGTAATTACTATGCGGATGGCGCGTCGCTGGCCGGCGTCACCAACCGTTCGTTGGGCTTGGTTGCGACTACCAAGACTGGACCGAATGCCATCGGTTTAGCTTTAGTCAATCGGACAGGCAAAACACTCAGCTCAATCAACCTGAGTTACCTTGGCGAGCTATGGCGGAATAATCCGAATCCGCAGCCGCTCAAGTTTGGTTATGTTATCACGGATACCAATTCGGTCTTCCAACCGGACCTGTGGGATGCGACCAATGGGATCATCTATGTGCCAAGCCTGGATGTGGTGTTCCCTACTTCTGCCACCACAACGGTGAATGATGGCACCCAAAGCAGCAATCAAGTCAGTCTGGCTGTCTCGGGTATGACGATTGCCGACTGGCCGCCCGGAGCGGTGTTGTGGCTGACCTGGCAGGCGCAAACTCTCGGGACTTCGCAAGACGTGGCGATTGACAATGTGACCTTCTCGACGCCCGGAGCGCCGTTCATCGTGGCCCAGCCCACGAACCAGACGGTGGTGGTGGGTTCACCCGCGAGTTTCAGCGTCTCAGCCGGTGGTATTCCTGCACCGCTGGTTTATCAATGGTTGAAGAACGGCGCGAACATCGGTGCGGGTTTGACGAGTCTGCCCTTCGGCAGCGTTACCACGAACGATGCGGCGAACTACTCGGTGATCATCACGAATACCCTCGGTAGCATCACCAGCAGCGTCGCCAAGCTCACCGTGCTGGTTCCGGGAACGGCCCTGACCTCCACCGTCACCGGGGCAGCGTTGAAACTCGCCTGGCCCGCCGATCAAATCGGTTGGAACTTGCAAGTCCAGACGAACGCGTTGAGCAAGGGAGTTGGCACCAATTGGTTTATCGTGCCCAACTCGGCGACGACGAACGCCGTGGCCCTGCCGTTGAACCCGACCAATCCGGCGGTCTTCTTCCGCCTGAAGTTTTAGGCCAACCCTAAGCTGACAATACTGCGACGGGCGGATTTCTCGGAAATCCGCCCGTTTTTGCATTCCGCTTATTGGTGACAATTATAAAGCCTGAAGAATGAATCAATTTAGGCTACTAACCGAGGTCGGGAAAACACGGTGAATAACTCGGCTTTGGTGCGCCGGGTGGATGTCAATTCAAATGTTGCGGCGGCACCCAAGCCGGCTGCGCCCCGCCCGTCAGCGAGGGTCGGCGCGGTGCGGCCGCCGAAGATTTGGGGGCAAATGGTCAGGTGGACCTCGTCCACCAAATTCGCGCGAAACAAGGCCTCATTCAGTTCGCCGCCGCCTTCGCACAAAAGCCGTGTCACGCCCCATTTCCCGCGCAACCAAAGCAGGGCGGCATGAAAATCAAGTTCGCGATGGCCGCAGATTTTCACCTCCTCGGCAATCGCTTGGAGCCGTTTCAAATTAACCTGGGCGATGCGTGCGGTCGTGAGGATGATGATCGGCGAAATCCTGGCCTTAAAGATAGCGGCGTCGGCGTCGAGCGAGCCGCTGCCGCTGACCAGAACGCGCACAGGATACTCCGCCAGTCCGCGTCTTAGGCGCTGTTGCCGGAACTTTGCCGCGCCGGGACTCAGCGTCGTCTCGGCGGTCTCCACGGTCCGCGCGCCGCACATCACGGCGTCGGCCGTCGCGCGCAATTCGTAAAGGTGTTCCAGATCGCGGGCGCTGCCAAACGAGGTCACCGCGCGGTTGGCCGAGGCGATTTTTCCATCGGCCGTCATCGCCATGTTGACAAAAACAAATGGCAATTTTGAATTTGGAATTTGCAAGTTTGAATTCACAAAATGAGCATGGCGTCGCCGTAGCTGAAGAAGCGGTAACGCTCGCGGATCGCCTCCGCGTAGGCGGAGAAAATCAGGTCGCGTCCGCGTGTGTTTTCGCCGGGTGCGGCGAAGGCGCTGACGAGCATCAGCAGCGTGGATTCCGGCAGATGAAAATTAGTCAGCAAGGCATCCACGATTTTAAATTCGCCGGGTGGATGAATGAAGATGTTCGTGTTACCCGCATGAATATTGAGTTTGCCAGCATGCAGACGCGCGACGCTTTCGAGGGTGCGCAGCGAGGTGGTGCCGGCGGCGATGACGCGGCGACCGGATTTTTTCGCCTCGTTCACGGCGTGGACCGTGGCTTTACTCACTTCAAATCTCTCCGAGTGCATCTTGTGTTCGATCAGTTTTTCGGCCTTCACCGGGAGGAAGGTTCCGGCTCCAACGTGCAATGTGACGAAGCAAATGTGGACGCCCAGCGCCCGGATTTTTTCGAGCAACTCCGGGGTGAAATGAAGACCCGCTGTTGGGGCCGCCACGGAGCCGGCGGGTTGCGCGAAAACCGTCTGGTAGCGCTCCCGATCCTCGGTCCGTTCCGCCGGGCGTTCGATGTAAGGTGGCAACGGTAACTCGCCGAGCGCAGCCAAGTCATGGAAGAGATTGTCCGTGCCGAAAAACTGCAACCGGCGATGGCCGTCATCGTTCACGGCGGTAACCGTCGCAATTATTCTGCTCGCCGCGCCATTTTTTTCTTCCAACTGAATTTGCGCTCCAATCGGCGCGCGTTTGCCGGGGCGGAGCATCGCCCACCAGTCGTTCGCCGCGTTTTCTTCGAGCAACAAGATTTCAAATTTCCCGCCGGTTTTGGCATTCCGGCCGTGCAAGCGCGCCGGGATGACGCGCGAGTTGTTCAGCACCAAGACATCGCCGGGGTGAAAATATTCCAGCAACCCGGGAAAGTGACGATGCTCGGTTTGACCGGTTTTTCGGTGCAAAACGAGCAAGCGCGATCCATCCCGTTTTGGGGCGGGAATCTGCGCGATCAACTCCGGCGGGAGATCGAAATGAAAGTCAGCGGTTCGCATCGGCGGGTAGCGTAACGGTCGAAATGCGGGCTGACAATTCACAGTTAACGCCAATTGTGAATAACTTTCCAATAAACCCCCGTTTTCGGACCGGATTTCCGTTGACAGAGGGTGGGTTGATGTGGCTTAAATAGGGTCGTTGTGGGTGAAACGACCATTTCGCCGAAAGCGGTGAATAAAGTGAACGACGCGAAACCAACTGAACCGACTTACTACAACTCGTGCTACCGGCATGGAGTGGATGAGAAGCGGCGCGTCCAGATCCCGGCCAAGTGGCGGCCCGAAAAAGAGGGCGTCGAACTGACGATCATTTTGTGGCCGAAGCATCAGTCGGGCACCTGCCTGCGCGTTTTGCCGCCGGCGGAGATGGCAAAGCTCAAGGCGGAGATTGATGCCATGCCGCGCGGTGACGCGAGCAAGGGCGTGCTGAAACGATTTATCGGCAGTGGCTCGGTGCAGGTCACGCTGGACAAAGGCGGCCGGATTTGTTTGCCCGACGAAATGGCGCGCGCGGCGGCGATCAAGGACGAGGCGATGCTCGTCGGCTTGCTGGACAGTTTTGAAATTTGGAATCCCGATCGTCATGAAAACGTAAAGGCGGCGGATGCGGCCTTCGCAACCGAGGCTTTCAAACTGATGGATTAACTTATGAACCTGGGCAACATGCTGGCAGCCGGCAAAAGTTTTATCAGCGGCGGCGCTTCGGCGGCGTATCGCAAAAACAAGCGCGTGTATCTGCCAAAATTCAACACGGACAAAAATCCGTTCGCGCCGAAAGCGCTGGAGCAAACGGTCGCCGCGTCTGCGCCCGCGAGAAAAGTCGCGCTGCCCGTCGTAGCTACGGTGCAGAGAATTCCAGCGCTGGCACCGACGCCGTTGCGCGCGACGAACTGGGCGAACAAATTGAATCCGTTCCGGTCGTCACCGCCGGCGGTCGCCGTGCCGCTGCCGCTGGTGCAGCCGGAATTACTTTCGCTCGACAGTGTGAAAGTGATTCACAACGATTTGACCGATGCGGACGTCGAAGTCGTGCCGGCCAAATCGCGCGGCGCGGCCGCGCTGGAAGTGCCCCTGTTGCCACCGGCGCGCGAGCCGTGGGAGTTCATGGGCGAACGGTTGATGAAATCTGTTTGAAAATGCACAGTGCCCGAATTTATTCACAAATCAGTGATGGCGGCGGAGGTGCTCGCCGCGCTCCAGCCGAGGCCGGGCGGACGTTACGCCGACGGCACCCTCGGTGGGGCTGGTCACGCGGCGAGCATTTTGGCCGCGAGTTCACCGACGGGCTGGCTGTCTGGGTGCGATCGCGATGGCGTCGCGGTTGAAGTCGCCAAAAAACGGTTGGCGGACCAGTTCGACGGCCGCTATGAAATCCGGCGTGGCAATTATGCGGACCTGGCGGCTTGGATTCCGGCGGCGAGTTGTGCGGGCGTGCTGCTGGACCTGGGCGTGAGTTCGCCGCAGTTGGATGCGGCGGAACGCGGTTTCAGTTTTCAGAACGACGGCCCGCTGGACATGCGGATGGATGACCAGCAAACGCTGACGGCCGCCGATTTGGTGAATGAGTTGAGCGCGGACGAACTGGCGAAGATTTTTTGGGAATTTGGCGACGAGCGCGATTCGCGCCGGCTGGCGCGCGCAATGGTTCACGACCGCGTGGCGCGGAAGTTTACGACCACACGGCAACTGGCCGAGCTGCTGGAAAGAATCTCGCCGCGCAATGGCAAGAAATCGCATCCGGCGACCAAAGTGTTTCAAGCGCTGCGGATCGCGGTGAACGATGAAATCGGTTCGTTGAAACGCGGGCTGGCTGCGGCGGTGAAAATTCTGGCCCCCGGCGGACGGCTGGTGGTGATCACGTTTCATTCGCTGGAAGACCGCGGGGTGAAGGCGTTTGGCCGCGAAAAGACTCGCGAATATACGTTTCCGGGCGAAGTGGATGTGCCGGAGTTGCGCACGCCCATCGTGCCGGAATTGAAATGGGTTTCGCGCAAGGCCATCATGCCGGGCGAAATCGAGTTGAAAGAAAACCCGCGCGCCCGGAGCGCGCAGTTGAGAATTTTAGAAAAAGTTTAGCATGGCAAAAAATCGAAAAAATCAGGCGGCAGCGATCCGGTTTGGTCCGGCGCTGAAGGCCTCATTTTTCATCCTGCTGATCGGCGGTTCAGCGGTCGGTTTCGTGTGGCAGAAAAACCAGATTGACCAGCTCGGCCTGCAGATTGCCAGCCGGGAGAAGCAGGTTTTTCAGTATAAGCGCGACAATCAAAAACTGAAAATTCAGGTTTCGGATTTGCAATCGCCGGTGCGCCTGGATCAGCGCGTCAAAGGGTTGAATCTGGGACTCGCGCCCGCCCAGCCAACGCAGGTGGTGCACCTGGGCGAACTGGCTCCGGCGGCTGAGAGTAACGGGCCGCGCCAGTTTGCGCAGCGGCCCGCGGCGGATCTGACGCCATAGCAACATAATTTTGGCCGCCGCTCGTGACGCCGTCGGGTGAGGAACCGATCGCCACGGGCGGTTGGCCGATTGGATTCACTGAGGATGACCAATAAACTCCAAATCAGCCGGGCGCGGCTGCTGCTGTTCTTGATCGGCCTGGCTTTTGTCGGGCTCTCGGGCTGGCTGGTTTACTTGCAGGTCGTGTGCCATGACGAACTGGCGAAAATGGCGCTGGACAAGACCCAGCACAAGTTCTGGCAGGAGGCGCGGCGCGGCGACATTCTGGATGTGCATGGCAACATTCTGGCCACGAGTGTCGCGGTGAAACGGATTTGCGCCAACCCTTCGATGATCGGCAACCAACAGGCCGTGGTGGCCCGCGCACTGGCCCCATTGTTGCAACTAAGCGAAGCCGAAGTGGCGGACAAACTCACGCCGCACGTGGCCCGCAACCCCAAGGGTGAACTGGTCACGAACGATCTGCACTATGCGCGGCTGACGAAAAACTACGTGTCCGAGGAGACCTGGCAGCGCATTTTTGCGACCATGACCAATCTTTCTTTCGGTGTGAATGAAAAGCTTTTAAACCGAACCAACCGCGCGTTTTTTGCCAGCCTGCGGCAGTCGGCGATCTATGCCGAGTCGGCGCAAGTCCGCAATTATCCCAACGATTCGCTAGCGGCGCAGGTCGTCGGTTTTGCCGCCGTCGAGGAGACCAAGGCGGAGGGGCGGATCACGGAGCAGATTGTGGGTCGCGACGGCATTGAATCTTCCATGACCAAACCGCTCAGCGGCGTGGCGGGCTGGCGGTTGACCGAGCGGGACAGCAAGCAACGCGAGTTGGTGGCGTTGCGCAATGAGGATGTGCATCCGCGCGACGGCTTGAATGTGGTGCTGACGATTGACGAAGCCGTGCAGCACATCGTCGAGACGGCACTGGTTGACGCGCTGCAAAAACACACGCCGAAGAGCATTACCGGCATCGTCCTGCGCCCGCGCACGGGCGAAATTTTGGCGATGGCTTCGCTGCCAAATTTCAACCCGAACAATCTCAACACGTATTCGACCAACAGCCGCAACCGCGTCATCAACGACATTGTGGAGCCGGGTTCCACTTTCAAGGTGGTCGTGGTCTCGGGCGCGCTCAACAACGGCGTGGTGAAGCTGACGGACCAATTTGATTGCGAACATGGGCGGTTTGCGTTCGCGGGCCGGACGTTGCATGATGCCGAGCCGCATGGCATCCTGACCACCAAGGGCATCATTACCGAATCATCCAACATTGGCGCGGCCAAGATCGGCATCAAGCTGGGCGAACAAGGCCTTTACGACTACGCGTGGGATTATGGTTTCGGCCAGCGCTCGGGCATTCAATTGCCGGGCGAGCAGGGCGGGATTTTGAACCCCACCAGGAAGTGGAGCAAGGTTTCCATCGCGCAGATTCCCATGGGCCAAGGCGTGGCGGTGACGCGCCTGCAGATGGCGATGGCGATGGCGGCCATTGCGAATAACGGCTGGCTGATGCGACCGATGCTCGTCAGTCAATTGCAGGAACGCGACGGCGGCGTGGTGCAGCGCTACACGTCGCAGCGCGTGCGGCAGGTGATCAGCGAGGCGACGAGCCGGCTGATGATCGAAGCCTTGAAAACGGTCGTGCTCAAGGGCGGCACGGCCCCCGAGGCGGCGCTGAAAAACTACGTCGTTGCGGGCAAAACCGGCACGGCGCAGAAAGTGGAAAATGGCACCTATGCGGCCGGCAAATATATCTCGTCCTTCATCGGATTTTTCCCGGCGGACAACCCGGAACTGTTGATTTCCGTCGTGATGGACGAGCCGAAAGAGGGGCACTATGGCGGCAAAGTCTGCGGCCCGGTGTTCCGCGACATCGCCGAGCGCTGCGCGAGCTATTTGAACATTCCACCGGATCCGACGCTGATGACGAACGCCGTGCCGCTCGTCGCGACCAACGGGCTCAAATAATTTATTTTTTATGAACGAATCTCGTCCGCAACTTTTTGGGATGCTTGCCGGCCTTTTCCTGGCGGCAGGCCTCGTCGGCTCCGCGATGCTCGGCACCGCCGCCTGGGTGAAGATCAAAAATTCTCAGTTCATCACTGTCAAAGGGTCCGCCCGGAAAAATATTGACTCCGACCTCGCCGTCTGGCGCGGCAGCTTTGTGGTGGAAGCGGAAACGCTGCTCGAGGCGCAGCACAAAATCCAGGCGAACCACGCGGTGGTGGAAAAATTCCTGGCCGATGCGGGCATCACCAATTATTCCTTTGCGCCCATCAACATTGAGGAAGTCCGCGCGATGCAAAAAAGCGCGGAGGGCTGGACCCAGCAGCGGACCACGGGTTTTCGATTGAGCCAGTTGGTGCGGGTCGAGTCCACGGATGTCACGCGGTTGGAGCATCTGGATTCGACGCCGCTAGTGGAGCAGGGGTTGTTGTTCACGACCGAGCCACCGCAGTTTATTTTCACCAGCGTCGGCGAGATGAAAATCGAGATGTTGGCCGAGGCGACCAAGAACGCCCGCGCCCGCGCCGAGCAGATCGCGACGAACGGCGGCAGCGGCATCGCCCAGTTGCACGACGCCGACATGGGCGTTTTTCAGATCACGCCGTTGCACAGCAATGACACCAGTGGCGAGGGCATGAGCGACACCTCCTCACGCCAAAAAACCATCACGGCCGTGGTGACGGCGACCTTCCGGCTGAAATAATTTTTGTGGAAGCACGCTCTTTGAAATTTATTGCGGATGCCTGCCACGCCGAAATCAGCAACGGCGCGGGCGCTTTGATCGTCAATAATGTCAGCACCGATTCGCGGTCGGCCAAGGCGGGGGATGTTTTCTTTGCGATCCAAGGTGAGAAGTTCGACGGCCACAAATTCATCAATGAAGTCGCGGCCAAAGGCGTGGTCGCCGTGGTCGTGGACAAAAACAAAATTCCCGCGCCGCTGCCAACATGTGCCGTGCTGGTGGTGGCCGATGTGCGTCTGGCGTTGGGCCGACTCGCGGCAACGTATCGCAAAGATTTTGCTCTGCCCATCGTCGTGGTGGGCGGGTCGAATGGCAAGACGACGACCAAGGAATTGCTGGCGTCCATCCTGCGCCAGAAATTTCCGACGCTCTGGAGCGAGGCGAGTTTTAATAATGACATCGGCGTGCCGATGACCCTGCTGCGATTGGAGAAGACGCATCAAGCCGCCGTGCTGGAGACGGGCACCAATCATCCGGGCGAACTCGCGCCGCTGGTGGAAATGATTCAGCCGCAGTTCGGCATCATGACGAATATCGGGCGCGAGCATCTGGAATTTTTTGGCGACGTCGCGGGCGTGGCGCAGGAAGAAGGCCGGCTCGCGGAGCGGTTGCCGGCGGACGGAAAGCTGTTCATCGGCGGCGACAATGCGTGGACGGAAAAAATTGCGGCGCGGACCAAGGCGGCCATTGTCCGCGTCGGGCTTGGCGAAAAAAACGACTGGCGCGCGGGCAAGATTCGTTTGGACAAAAGCGGCGGAACTTTTCAAGTCGCCGCGCCGGCGGCCGAACTGAGCGGCGAGTATCGGATTAATTTATTGGGTCGCCATCAGGTGACGAATGCGCTGCTGGCGATGGCTGTCGGGGCGGAACTAGGCTTGAGTCGCGCCGAGATCCAGCGCGGCTTGAGCGAAAACAAACCCGTGAAAATGCGGCTGCAGTTTTGGGAGGCGAACGGGGTGCGCGTGCTCGACGACGCCTACAACGCAAATGCGGATTCGATGATCGCGGCCTTGGAAACCTTGTGTGATCTGCCGTTGCAAGGCCGGCGCGTGGCGATTCTCGGCGACATGGCGGAGCTCGGCGCGCACAGCGCGGCGGCGCACGCGGAAGTCGGCAAACGGGCGGGCGAGCTGGGCATCGGCCAGTTGTTCGCGGTGGGCAAGATGGCGGCGGTCACGGCGCAGGCGGCACGCGCCGCCGGTTTGACTCGCGTGATTGAATTTGCCGACGTGGAAATGGCGGTGACGGCGGTCAGAAAATTTTTGAAAACGGGCGATGTGGTGTTGTTGAAGGCGTCGCGTTCGTCGCGGCTGGAACGCATCGCGGACACTTTGAAAGCAGACAAATATTGAGATGATCTTCTATTTGAGCCAATGCATTTTGGACTGGGCGCACGGCACCGAGTGGGAGTCGCGGCTGTCATTTTTGCGCCTGTTCAAATACATCACCGTGCGTTGTGCGGGCGCGGCGGTGACGGCCTTGATTTTGAGCTGGTGGCTCGGGCCGAAAATCATCCGCTGGCTGAAGGAATTGAAATTCGGCCAGGAATACGCGGACAAGGCCGAAGAAGCGGGCTTGTCCGCACTGCGCGGGAACAAGCGCGGCACGCCGACGATGGGCGGCGTGATGATTGTGCTGGCGCTGATTGTGTCCACGATGCTGTGGGCGCAGTGGAACGCCCAGGTGGAACTGACAATGCTCTCCGTCTTGGTTCTGGCCGGGTTGGGTTTTTATGACGACTACGCGAAAATCATGAAGCAGACCGGGGGTGGCACGCCGCCGCGAGTGAAGCTGATCACTCAGTTCGCGCTGGCGGCGTTCGTGGGAATTTACCTGTGGCAGTTGCCGGCGATGAGTGAACTGCGTTTGCTGGGCAGCAAAACGATCCTCCACAGCAATCTGGCCACCGATCTGATGCTGCCGTTTTACAAATATCCGATCTACCTCGGCGCGGCGGCCGGCATCGCCGTGGTGATGCTGGCGATTGTCGGCAGTTCCAACGCGGTGAATTTGACCGATGGGCTGGACGGGCTGGCGATTGGTTGCACCCTGATCGTGGGCTTTGTTTTTCTAGTCTTCACCTACCTGGCCGGCAACGTGAAGGCGGCCACGTATCTGCAAATTCCGCTGGTGCCAGGCGCGGGCGAACTGACGGTTTTTTGCGCGGCTTTGCTCGGTGCCGGCCTGGGCTTTTTGTGGTTCAACTGTCATCCGGCCCAGGTGTTCATGGGCGACACGGGGTCCCTCGCGCTGGGCGGCGCGTTCGGCATCGTGGCGGTGCTGATTCACCAGCCATTCGTGCTGGTGATCGCCGGCGGCGTGTTTGTGGCGGAGGCCGTCTCGGTGATTTTGCAGCGCGGCTGGTTCAAGTTCACGCGGCGGCAAACGGGCACCGGCCGACGGATTTTTTTGATGGCCCCGCTGCATCACCATTTTGAGAAAAAAGGCTGGCATGAATCCCAGGTGGTGATGCGGTTTTACATTCTGTGCGTGCTGTGCGCGGTGGTGGCGCTGGCGACGTTGAAACTCCGGTGATATGAACAACTCGAATGGTCGAAAATACCGTTGCTGTTCGCGCTTCTTTTCTTGCGCGAACGCGCCCCGATTGTTACATATTTTGGCGCGAGCGGTGGTGTGCCCGGCAGTTGGCGGAGCGGTTTCACGATTTCAGTCTTCGACTAGTTGTCATTCCAATTGTGAGGTCACACCCGGTTCGGCGATTTTTAACCATTTAACGCGTTGCAGAATTTTTCGAGGGAAAGTTTTGCGGCGTCAAAATCAAAAACAAAAACAGCACCTCGACGAAAGGACGCAACTGCGCCAAACCTATGAATAACCCGAACCCGTTTCTTCCCCAAGGCTCCCTGCTCGAGCAACAAAGCCGGCGCCGTTCCCAGCTCAAAATCGGCGTCTCCTGCGTGCTCGCCGTGAGCGTGCTCGGCCTGGTGGGCATGCTCATCCAAGGCTGCGAGCGCAAGACCCCGACGGCCAACGAACCCTTGGTGGAAACGAACGCGTTTGTGCTCGATCCCGCCACCAACACGCCGCCGCCGGCGATGGACACGAACACGACCGTGATGCTGCCGCCGCCCGTGACCAATACGCCGGTCGTGATCCCGCCGGCCGTGGTTGAACCGGTGGTTCCTGCGGGCTCGGAATACGTCGTGGTCAAAGGCGACTCGCTCGCGAAAATCGCCAAGAAAAATGGCGTTTCTCAAAAAGCCATGGAAGCCGCGAACCCTGGCGTCGTCCCGACCAAGTTGAAGATTGGCCAAAAGCTGGTCTTGCCCGCTGGTGGCAAAACCGCCACGCCGGCCGCTGCCCCAGCCACCGTCGCGGCGGGTGATGGCAACGGCAAGAGTTACACCGTGAAATCGGGCGACAACCTGACCAAGATCGCCAAAGCCCACGGCACCACCGCCAAAGCCATCGAGGCTGCGAACGGGATGACCACCACGAAAATCAAAGTCGGCCAGAAGCTCAAGATTCCGTCCAAAGCGGAAGCTGCCGCGCCCGCCGCCCCGCCGGTGGAAACCATGCCCGCGACGCCGGCGTTGACCACTCCGCCTCCGTCGGCTGCGACCCCGGTGAAGTAATCGTCGCGGAAAGCGGCTGGCATTTTTTGCAACCTTGAAATGAAAGTCGCCGTCACCACGTTGGCCGTTTGCGTCGCCAGCCTCCTCGCCTTGGGGCTGGTGATGCTTTATAGCGCCAGCATGATGATCTGGGACAAGCACACCAATTCCGAAATTGGCGCGCATTACTTGATGATGCAACTCATCTGGTGCGCGTGTGGGTTCGCCCTCTGCGTTACCGTGGCGTCGCTGGATTATCAATTGTTCAAGAAATACGCTGGGCCGATTTATTTCGTCGCGCTGTTGCTGCTGGCCTTGGTTTTGGAGAAACACATCGGGGTCGTGCGGGGCAATGCCCGGCGCTGGTTCAGTTTTCATGGCGTCAGCTTTCAACCTTCGGAATTGGGCAAGATCGCCCTCATCATCGCCCTGGCCTGGTATGGCGATCGTTGCCAACGCCGGATGCACACCTTCCGGTGGGGAGTGCTGGTGCCCATCACCATCATTGCCAGCGAATTGGTCTTGATTTTTCGCGAGCCCGATTGGGGCACGACCATTCTGCTGACGGCGGTGGGGGGCGCGATGTTGGTGCTGGCCGGAGCCCGCTGGATTTTTCTCATTCCGCCGCTGCTGGCGACCGCCGCCGGCGGCGTGGTGATGCTGTTGCATAACCCGATGCGCATGAAACGTATTTTTAGCTGGCTCGAGGTCGAAGCCAATAAGGAGGACGTCGGGTATCAGGCGTATCAGGCGCGCATCGCCCTCGGTTCGGGCGGTTTTTCCGGGCTGGGCCTCGGCAATGGCCGGCAAAAACTCGGGTTCGTGCCGGAGCATCACACGGATTTTATTTTTTCCATCATCGGCGAGGAGCTTGGCTTGATCGCCACGCTGCTGGTGATTGCCGCGTTTGCGGTGCTAGTCTGGTGCGGCATTTACATTGCCCTCCGGGCGACGGACCGGTTTGGCACTTTGCTCGCGGCGGGCGTCACGCTGTTGATCGGCTTGCAAGCCATCATCAACATCGGCGTCGTCACGAGCGCGCTGCCGAACAAGGGATTGCCGCTGCCGTTCATCAGTTACGGCGGTTCCAATCTGCTCGCCATGCTCACCTGCGTCGGCATCTTATTCAGCGTCGCGCGGCGGGCGACGCCGGAGAAAATTCCCGTGGCTGATTTTGTCGCCGACGAAACCCCCAATCCTTTTGCCGCCAAGGCAACATGAATCCAGCCGCCAACAAAAAACCTCGGGTCGCCATCGCGTGTGGCGGCACGGGTGGCCATCTCTTTCCCGGACTCGCCGTTGCGGAGCAACTCCGGCAGCGCGGCTGCGAGATTGCGCTGCTCATCTCGCCCAAAGAGGTGGATCAGTCGGCCGTTAAAAACGTGTCGGGCTTGGAAATTTTCACGTTGCCCGCCGTCGGCCTGCAGAATCGCAATTATTTTTCCTTTGCCCGCAGCTTTCTGAAAGCGCTGTTCACCGCGCGCAGAATCTTCAAGCAACGCCAGCCGGATGCCGTGCTTGCGATGGGCGGATTCACCAGTGCGCCCCCCATTTTTGTCGCGAAGGAACTGGGGATAAAAACTTTCTTGCACGAGTCGAACACGGTTCCCGGTCGCGCCAACCGCCTGCTCGCGCGCTTCGTGGACCAGGCATTTACCGGTTTTCCTGAGACTATTTCCAAGCTGCGCTCAAAAAAAGCTTTGGCGACCGGAACTCCGGTCCGTCCGCAGTTTCAAATACGCGACGCGGCGGCCTGCCGCGCCGCGCTCGGACTGGCGGCCAATCTTCCGACCATTCTCGTCGTCGGCGGCAGCCAGGGCGCGAGCGGTCTCAACGAACTGATTTTATCCGCGCTGCCCTTGCTCGCCGGAAAAAACTGGCAATGGCTGCATCTGACCGGTCCGAATGATTTTGAAAAAGTGCAGGCCGCCTATCGGCGCCACGGGATCCAAGCGGTGGTTAAACCATTCCTCGCCGAAATGGAGCTGGCGCTGGGCGCGGCGACGGCCGGGATCAGTCGCGCAGGCGCGTCTTCATTGGCGGAAATGGCGGCGATGCGCTTGCCGTGCTTGCTCGTGCCGCTGCCGACTGCGGCGGACAATCACCAGTCTTTCAACGCGGCCGCATTTGCCAAAACGGGCGCGGCCAGATTGGTTGAACAAAAAAAATCCCCGCCCGGCCAGGTCGTCGGCAGTCTGGTCGAACTCGTCGAAAGCGAGACCGTGCGTGCCCAAATCCAGGCAGCGCTGGCGGTTTGGGACGCCCCGAAGGCGGCGGCAGAGATCGCGGAAAATATATTACACGCCCTGGGTGAACCAAATCTGAAAAACTCCAGCCTCCAAGCTCCAGCCTGCGGAGAAACTCCAAGCTCTAAGCCCCAAGCGGTGTCGCGCGCCGGAGCTTTTGGAGCCTGGTTCATGGTGCTTCTCGGGAGCTTGGGGCTTGGCGTTTGGTGCTTATGACCGTCACCTTGGAAAAAACCTGCACCATCGCCGACGAGTTGGCCGCGCGTGTCACACCCGCCACGCTGATCCGCCGCGACGAGCCGCTGGCGAAGCACACGACGATGCGCATCGGTGGCCCGGCGGACGTTTATGTGGAACCGGCGTCGGAGGCTGACTTGGCGGTCATTCTGAAATTTTGCAGCGAGCGGGAAATAAAATTCTTCCTCCTCGGTCGCGGCTCGAATCTGCTGGTGCGCGACGGCGGATTTCGCGGTGTGGTGATTTGTCTGGCGCATGAAAGTTTCAGCCGAATTGAAATTGACGGCGAACGCCTGCGCTGTGGCGCGGGGGCAAAATTGAAAAATGTTGCCGTTGAGGCCAAGCGGAATAATTTGAGCGGCGTGGAATTTTTGGAAGGCATTCCGGGCAGCGTGGGCGGGGCTTTGCGCATGAACGCGGGCGCGATGGGCGCGGTGACTTTTGGCGCCGTGGAGTCGCTGCGGTTCATGGATCAGGCCGGCAAGATTTATGAGCGGGCGGCAGGCGAGGTGCCGGTGGAATATCGGACGTGCGCCTTATTGAAAAACCACATTGCGCTGGGCGCGGTGTTCCGGGGCAAAACTTTGCCCCGCGCAGAAATCGAAAAGCGGATGCTGGCGTTCAGCGAAAAGCGCTGGGAATCGCAGCCCGCCGCGCCGAGCGCCGGTTGCATTTTTAAAAATCCGGCGACGATTCCGGCCGGCAAATTGATGGATGAACTCGGTCTGAAAGGCACGCGGGTCGGCGGCGCGATGGTCTCGGTCGAGCACGGCAACTTCATTGTGAACGACGGCCGGGCGACGGCGCAGGACGTGTTGGAATTGATCGAGTATTTGAAAGCGCGCGCGAAAAACGAGCGCGGGATTGATTTGCACGCGGAAGTTGAAATCATTGGCGAAGCATGAACCGAAAATTAAACCTCACCGTGATGCTGGGCGGCCCGAGCGCCGAGCGGGAAGTCTCGCTGCGGTCCGGCGCGGCCGTGGCGGCGGCGTTGCGGTCCATGGGGCACGAGGTTTTTGAACTCGATCCGCGCGACGCGAACTGGGTCTTGCCCGAAAAGACGGACGTGGTTTTCCTGGCCTTGCACGGAACCTATGGCGAAGACGGCACCGTGCAGCAGCAGTTGGAAAAACTGGGCGTCGCCTACACGGGCTGTGATGCCGAGTCGAGCCGGGTGGCGTTCGACAAATTGCTGACCAAACAAGCGTGCATCGAGAAGATCGTGCCGACGCCGAAATTTCTGGTGGCGGACTCGGCGGATACGCCGTGGCCGCTGGGCTGGCAGCCGCCGCTGGTCGTGAAGCCGGTGCGCCAGGGCTCCAGCGTCGGGCTGCAATTTGTGAACCGCGTGGAGGAATGGCACACGGCGCTGGCCGAGTCGCTGCGTTATGATTCGGAGGTGTTGGTCGAGGAGAAAATCATCGGGCGCGAAACGACGGTGGGCATTTTGGACGGCCAGGCGTTGCCGGTCGTGGAAGTGCGGCCCAAGGCCGGCAGTTACGATTACAAATCGAAATACACGGCGGGGGCGTCGGAGTATTTCTGCCCCGCGGACTTTGACGCCGCCACCACGAGGCGGATTCAAGACGCTGCCCTCGGCGCGTTCAAGGCGATCGGCGGACGCGATTATGCGCGGGTGGACGTGATGGTGCGCGCGGATGGCTCGCCGGTGGTGCTGGAAGTGAACACGCTGCCGGGCATGACGGAGACGAGCTTGTTGCCGAAAGCGGCGGCGGCCATCGGCATTCATTTTGCGGAGTTGTGTCAGCGCATGGTCAAGCTGGCCCTGGCAAGGCAATTAAAAATGAAAACTGAAAACTGAAAAAAACACACGGGCGGCGGTCGGTCTGGATTCGCTTTCATTTTGAATTTTGAATTTTGAATTAAATAAAAAAATGTGGTTTCGTCGCGACAATAAGAATCAGAACCGGCGGTTGCACCGCACGCATGTGCTGGACGTGAAACTGCGTTCCGATCAAGTGCGGGCGGCGCGCGTCCGCATGGTGTCGTGGACCTTCGCGCTCGTGGCGGGCACTTTTCTGGGACTATATCTGGTCTGGCGCTCGGGCGAATGGACGCTGGACACGTTCGTGTATGAGAACGCGGATTTTGCGATTCAACAGATTGACGTGGCGACCAGCGGCGTGATCGCGCCGGAACAGTTGCGCCGCTGGACGCGCGTGAAGCCGGGCGCGAATTTGATCCACCTCGACCTCGCCGAGGTGAAACGCAATCTGGAACTCGTTTCGGTCATCGAAACTGTTTCCGTGGAGCGCGTGCTGCCGCGCACCTTGAAAGTCCGCGTGACCGAACGCGACCCGGTGGCGCAGGTAAACGTGCCGCATACGGATGCTTCGGGCGCGATCGTGGTTTCGGTGTTTCAGCTCGACGCGAACGGCGTGGTGATGCTGCCGCTCGACCCGCGTCTCTGCGTGGTGCCGCTGGCGCGGGTGAATCCGTCGCTGCCCGTGATCGCGGGGCTGAATGTGTTTCAATTGCAGCCGGGCCGGCGGGTGGAACTGCCGCAGGTGCGCGCGGCGTTGCAGTTGATCGCGGCGTTCGATCAGTCGCCGATGGCCGGGTTGGTGGATTTGCGGCGCGTGGATGTGACCGCGCCGGGCGTGGTGGTGGCGACGACGGGGCAGGGCAGCGAAATCACGTTCGGCCTCGATAACCTCGACCAGCAGTTGCGGCGGTGGCGCGGGATTCATGATCTGGGTTTGCAAAAAAAAGCGACGATTGCGTCGGCGGATCTCGCGGTGGCGAACAACGTGCCGGTGCGCTGGATGACGGCGAGCGTGTTGCCGGAAGTCCTGCCAAAGCCGGCTAAACCTTTAAAGAACCGGAGGAAAAATGTTTGACGATTCCAACATCATTGTCGGCCTGGAACTGGGCACTTCAAAAATTTGCGTGGTCGTGGGCGAGCAGAACGCCGACAGCGGCGTCAACATCATCGGCCTGGGCCAGGCGCGTTCGCGCGGCGTGCGCAAGGGCGCCATCATCAACACCGAGCAGGTCGAGGAAGATTTGCGCGCCGCCGTCGCCGAGGCGGAAACGATGGCGGACGTGGAAATCCGCAGTGTCTATCTGGGCGTCAGCGGCGGCCATGTGCGCGGGTTCAACAATCGCGGCGTGCATCCGGTGGTTTCGGCGGATCGCGAAATTTCCGCGGACGACGTTGCCGACGTGGTCAAGAATGCCAAGGCGATCAATCTGCCCGCCGAGAACATGGTGATCCACGCCGTGCGGCAGCATTTTTTGGTGGACGGTCATGACGGCGTGACGCAGCCCGTGGGAATGCTCGGCTCGCGGCTGGAGGTGGACATGCACGTCATTCACGGCAATGCCAACCAGATGCAAAATGCCATCCGGCTCGTGAAGGGCACGCAGCTTGAAGTGAACGAAATTGTTTTCAACGGCATGGCCGCCTCGCTCGCGCTGCTCACCGGCGAACAGAAGGAACTGGGCGCGCTGGTGATTGATATCGGCGGGGGCACGACGGAATACGTGGTGCATTCGGATGGCGTCATCCGCCACGCCGGCGTGCTCGCGGTGGGCGGCGACCATGTTTCCAACGATCTCGCATACGGTCTGAAAGTTCCGCTGAGCCGGGCGGAGAAATTGAAATTAGAATACGGCTCCGCGCTGGTGACCGAAGCGGCCAAAGGGCAGACCATCAGCATCACCAATGACCTCGGCCTCGAATTGCGGCGCGTGAATGTCGAGCACCTCCAGCGCATCATGTCGCTGCGGCTCGAAGAAATCTTCCACCTCATCGCGCAGGAGCTTGACCGCGCCCAGCTCACGGATTATTTGCGCGCCGGCGTCTTTCTCTGCGGCGGCGGTTCGCGCGTGCCGGGCATTGTGCAACTGGCGGAGAATTCGTTTCAGATGAATGTGACGCCCGGACATGCCAGCGCCATCAGCGGATTGACCACGGCGCTGGACCAGCCGGAATTCGCCGCCGCCATCGGCCTCGTGAAATACGGTTCGCTACGCAATCGGAAACGTCCAGCGTCCCGCTCGCTGGCCACGATTGGCGGCCTCACCGACGCGTTCCGCCGCATCCTGCCACGCTAAGAAAGGACTGGTTATGGTATCTGCCCAACAAAACTCAATACTGGATTCGCAACTGGAAATGCCGGCCACCCCGGCGGTGAAAATCTTTGGCGTCGGCAATGCGGGCGTCAGTCTGCTCACCGCGCTGACCGTGCCGGAATTTGCCGCCGCGCACCTGATCGCCGTCAACACTGAAGCGGCTTCGCTCGCCGCGTCGGCGGCGCCGATGAAAATCCAGCTGGAAAACAAATTGCTGCGCGGCCTGGGCACCGGTGGCGATCCCGACCGCGGCCGCGCCGTGGCGGAGGAACAATTTTCCACGCTCAAGTCCGCGTGCGACGGCGCGAATATTGTGTTCATCCTCGCCGGTTTGGGCGGTGGCGCGGGCAGCGGCATCAGTCCCGTGCTGGCGCGGGCGGCACGTGAAGCCGGTGCCGTGGTGCTCGCCTTCGTGACGATTCCGTTCGAGTGCGAAGGCAATCGCCGCGAAGCGCAGGCGCAGCAGAGTTTGGAGCAACTCAAGGCGGCGGCCGATGGCGTCATCTGTCTGCCGAGCCAGAAAGTTTTCAAGCTCATTGATGAAAATACGAGCGTGTGCGACACGTTCCGCGTGATCGGCGGATTGCTGGTTGAGGGCGTGCGCGGCGTGTGGCAGTTGCTCGCGCGGCCCGGTTTGATTCAGGTCCACTTTGCCGACGTGTGCGCGCTCGTGCGCGATCGCCACGCTGAAAATGGTTTTGCCTTTGTCGAGGCCGGTGGTCCCGGTCGGGCGCGCGAGGTCGTGGAAAAATTGCTGGCGCATCCGCTGCTCGACGCCGGCCGCGTGCTGGCGGAATCCGACGCCGTGCTGGTGAGTCTGACTGGCGGCAAGGATTTGACCATGGCCGAGGTCAACCGCGTGATGGAACAGATCAAGCGGCAATGCGGTCACGCGCAGATCATCATGGGGGCCGCGATTGATGCGGCATTCACCAACCGCTTGTGCGTCACGGTGATTGCCGCGAAGCAGAATGTCGCGTCGAAGCTCGCCGTGACGCGGACGGAAACGCAGGGGGGAATTTCCACCGGCCTGAGCCAGCGCGATACGACCGTCACGCGCGGCACGCGGACGCGGCGGGCGAAGGAAAAATTATTTCAGCCGCAACTGCCGCTGGCGATTGTTTCCAAAGGCCGTTTCGACAAGAGCGAGCCGACGCTGCACAACGGCGAAGATCTGGACATTCCGACGTTTCTCCGCCGGGGCGTGCCGCTGAATTGATCACCCGCAACTTTCGCTGGAAGCAAATTGGCCGGCCCGTCCAGGACGCGCCGGCCAATTTTATTTGCAAGATTTCGCCCGGTTCACTTGCCTACTTGGCGAGGTAATACTTGTTGGTGTATTCCTTCACCATGCGGTCGGTGGTGAACTGCGGCACGAGCGTGGCCATGGAATGGCGGATGCGCTTGAGCCATTCGCGCGGGATGCCGTTCACGTCGCGGTTGAAGAACATCGGCACCACCTGTTCGGTGAGGGTTTGATACAGGTTCGCGCTGTCCACGCGGTCTTGTTCCTCGACGTTCGCCGGATGCGAGTCCGGCCCGATGCCGAAACCGTTCTTGCCGTCGTAGCCTTCGCGCCACCAGCCGTCCAAAATGCTCATGCCCATGCAGCCGTGGCAACTGGCCTTCATGCCGCTGGTGCCGGACGCTTCGAGGGGTCGGCGCGGATTGTTGAGCCAGATGTCGCAGCCGGCCACCATCTGCCGCGCCACGTGGATGTCGTAATTTTCCAGGAACACGACGTTGCCGGCGAGTTCGCTGTGCTTGCTCAAATGTATAATCTGCTGGATGAAGCGTTTGCCGTCGTCATCACGCGGATGCGCTTTGCCGGCAAACACAAACTGCACCGGGCGCTGCTTGTCGCGGACGAGCTTCACGATGTTGTCGAACTGCTGGAAAATCAGCGGCGCGCGTTTGTAGGTGGCGAAGCGGCGCGCGAAGCCGATGGTCAGTGCGTCGGGATTCAGGAAATGATCAAAGCGGATGAAATCGCCCTGCGTGGCGCGCTGGTTTTGCAGGAGCAGTTTGCGGCGGGCGAATTCAATCAACTCGCGGCGCAGCTTGTAGCGCAAGGCCCAAAGCTCTTCGTCGGCGACAAAGTTCGGGTCCGTCATTTTGTCCCAGAAATCCGCGTGGTTGATCGCGGAGGACCAGTCCTCGCCGAATTTTTCGCGGAAGAATTTGGTTTCACCATTGCCGTTGTTGAGTTTCCGGCGCCAGAACGTGCGGACCGAACCTTTCATCCAGCCGAGCAGGTGAATGCCGTTGGTGATATGTCCGATCGGGACTTCCTCCACGGATTTTCCAGGATAAAGCGATTGCCACATCTCGCGGCTGACCTGACCGTGCAACTCACTGACCGCATTGGCCGAGCGTGAAAGTTTCAGCGCGAGGACGGTCATGCAGAAGGGTTCCGACAAATTCTCGGGATGCACACGGCCCAGCGCCTTGATTTCCGGAAACGGCACGGCCAGCACGGTGGTGAAACGCTGGAACGCGTAGTTCATCAGGTCGCGGCTGAACCGGTCGTGGCCCGCTTCCACCGGCGTGTGGGTGGTGAAAATGCATTCCGAGCGGGTGAGCCCCTGCGCCTCGACGAAGGTTTTGCCGACCGCCATTTTTTCGCGGATGAGTTCGAGCGTGAGAAACGCCGCGTGGCCTTCGTTCATGTGGAACGTGGACGGTTCAAGGCCGAGCGCCCGGAGCAGGCGCACGCCGCCGATGCCTAGGAGAATCTCCTGCATGATACGTGTGGTGCTGTCGCCGCCATAGACGCGCATCGTGAGATCGCGGAAGAGCTGTTCGTTCTCCGGCAGATTGGTGTCGAGCAGATAAATGGGGATGCGCCCGACATTCACACGCCAGACCTGAAACCCCACGGTGTTCATCCCGATCTCCACGTTGCAGACCAGCCGGTCGCCATTCGCGTCAAACACCGGCTCCAGCGGCACGTTTTTCGGATCCACGGGATTGTAGTATTCCGTCTGCCAATTATTGGAATCAATCGCCTGCTGGAAATAACCTTCACGGTAAAACAGCCCGATGCCGACCAGGCCGAGGCCCAGGTCGCTCGCCGATTTCATGTGGTCACCGGCCAGAATGCCGAGGCCGCCCGCCGAAATCGGCAGCGATTCATGGAAACCGAACTCCGCTGAAAAATACGCGACCGGATTTTTGTGCAGCTTGGGCGCGTTTTTGTGACACCAGGTATTTTGGGCGGCGAGATACGTTTCGAATTCTTTCAGCACGGCGCGCACCTTGTCGGCAAAACCGGGTTCCTGCAAGTGGACGCGCAGTTCGTATTCGGAAACCTCGCGGAGCACGGCCACAGCGTTGTGAAACAGATTCTGCCAGCCGCGCGGCGAGAGCTCCTGGAATAGATCCTGCGCCTCCTGGTTCCAGCACCACCAAAGGTTGCGAGACAGCTTGTTCAGGCCGGCGATCAATTCGTTCAGTTCTGCGCCCGTCAATGGTTTCTTCATAGTTGAAAGTATTCTATATTTGCCGCCGATTCCTTGCCGACGGTGGCGCGTAGCTTAATTGCAACGCGGGCGACGGTAAACAATTTTTTCCCCGCCGGCCGCCTTGCCTTTGCGGCACATGGCTCGGACGGTTCCAATTTTCCGGTCGGCTGTGATGCCACTCGTGATGGGAAATGAAACGCCATCGTCCATTCATCGGCAGTTTCCAGGGCGCGCTTAAACCTCGATTTCGAAATCGGCGGCCATCGTAGTGGGTGGCAGCTGGCTGGTCTCCCGGCGGCGGCCTGTTTTCGTTGGCCATTTCCCGGCGCGCGGTTAAATTCTGCGCGTCCGGCGAATGAAAAAATATCTGCACGTCATCAACATCGGCCTGCAAAACAACCTGCAATACCGGTTTAATTACCTCACGCGGACGCTGTTCAGCTTCATCCCGCTCTTCGCGATGGTGTCGCTGTGGCAGACCATTTACGCCGGCAACAGCGGGGCGGAGCACACCAGCGGTTTCACCCAGGCGCAGATGATTTTTTATTACCTGCTCGTCGCCGTGGTGGACGTGCTGACCGCTGTGAACGAGGACGACTGGCAGATCGCCGCCGACATCCGCGAAGGCAACATCAGCCAGTTCCTGCTCAAGCCGGTGGATTATCTTTGGTATCGCCTCTGCCTGTTTTTTTCCGGGCGCATTGCGTTCGTGATGATGGCGGCGGGGCCGCTCGCGATTTTTATTTTTTGTTTTCGGGACTTCGTGGTGCCTCCCGCCAGTGGCATTGCGCTGTGGGTTTTCCCCGTCTCGCTCGTGCTGACGGCGCTGCTGCAATTTTTCATCTCCTACGCCATGGCCATGCTCGCGTTCTGGCTGCTGGAAATCTCCACGCTCATCTTCATTCTGTTTGCGTTTGAATATCTCGCCAGCGGCCACCTGTTCCCGCTCGACGTGCTGCCGCCGCTGCTGAAACAAATTCTTTTTCTGACGCCCTTTCCGTATCAACTGTATTTCCCGATCAGCATTTATCTCGGGCGCGTGAGCGGGCCGGATATATGGCAAGGCCTGGCCATCCAACTCGCGTGGGTGCTGGCGGCGTATGGTTTGGCGCGGTTCATGTGGCGGCGCGGCATCAAAAAATATTCTGCCTTCGGTGGTTGAGGGCTGTAATTTGAAAGCGGCCTGCCGCTGAGGACCGGGTCAAGCGGATTACGGCCATCGCGGTTTTATTTTTTGCAAAAAAAAGTTCGCGGATTTTAACGCCGTCAGCTACGTTGCCGCCCCGTTATTGATGTATGCCTCAACCTTGGCGCATTCGGGCGTTTGGGGCTTGCATGATCGGTGGCTTCCCCCACCGATATGAAGACTCGTTTTTTCATCTGGCGCTGGAGCGGTTAAAGCGGGAAACCAAGATTGAACTTGCGCCATCCATCTTCACTTTGGGCGGCTTTCCGGTCACTCGCGTTCCCAAACACCTTGCTACTCGCTGTTTGGCGGCGCAGCCGGACATCGTCGTGCTGCAGTTCGGTGCGAGTGATTTGATTGTCCCCATCCGTAGAGCAAGCGGCCACTCCGGCAGTGGTCTTTCCCCGGTGCAAAGAACCGTATCAACGAAGCCACCCACGTTGAAAAGCCTCCTTAAATGGCGTTTCCGCGCGCTCCTCGCCGAGATGCTCCAACTACCAACCGTCACGCCGCCGAAAATTTATCTGGAAACGATGATTCAGCTCGCGCAGACGTTGCTGGCGCATCGGGTGATTCCCGTCGTAGTGTCGCCGTTTGTATTTGGAGGGAGCCGTTCCGACCGGTTTGCGCGGGGCTGCGCCGCACGGCTGCAAGCAGGCTTGTCCGCTTTGCCGCAGGCCGTCTATGTTGAAGCGTATGCCGCGCTCGACCGCCATCCGCGTCGCCGAATGTTATTATCTGACGGCACCCATCTGTCGCTGGCAGGGCATCAGGTGGTGGGCGAGAGTTTGTTTCCGAGCCTTAAGAAACTGGTGGAACCAGCTGACCGTTCCACTGGCCATTCCCTTGCCCCAAGCAAGCCTGAGGTTTTGCGGCGGGCGGCATGTTAAGCGAAATTCGCCAAGCCGCATGGTCGCGACTTGACGAGTGGCCAATTTGCCGTGAGCTGGCTTTCAGCCTTTGATAATCGTGGCGCCAGCCGCCGGGCGGGAGGCGAAGATGGTGGCTTCGATGCCGGTTTTCATGTGGTAGTCCGCCGCGATCTTCTTTGAGATGGCCGCGATGTCGCTGGCTTTCACCAGCGCCACGCAGCAACCGCCAAAGCCGCCGCCGGTCATGCGACAACCATAGACGCCGCCTTGGTAGCCGATGTCTTCCGCGATCTCCACGACCACGTCGAGTTCTTTGCAACTCACTTCGTAGTCGTCGCGCAAGGCGGCGTGGCTGGCATACATGAGATTACCCACGGCCGGCCAGTTGGAGTTGCGGATGCCTTCGGCGGCGTGCGTCGTGCGTTCGATCTCGCCGATGACGTGACGGGCGCGGCGATAAACGACTTCGCTCATCTTGCCTTTGGCCTTTTCAAGCTGGTCGGCGGTGGCGTCGCGCAGGGAGGCGACTCCGAGAATCTTCGCGGCGGACTCACATTCAGCGCGGCGTTTGGCGTATTCGCCGGAGCCGAGCTCATGTTTGACGTTCGTGTTCACGACGAGCAGTTCGACGGACGGATCGCTCATCGGCACGAGCTGAG
The DNA here is from genome assembly GCA_903850425.1 of uncultured Verrucomicrobia subdivision 3 bacterium. Lineage (GTDB taxonomy): Bacteria > Verrucomicrobiota > Verrucomicrobiia > Limisphaerales > UBA11358 > UBA11358. The sequence continues at coordinate 31,052 of CAINLR010000115.1, forward strand.
TCTGGCGTGTGCGGCAGTCGAGCAGGAGCAAATGACCTTCGCGGCCGAGCGCGGAAATGAATTGATCCATGATGCCGCAGGGCACGCCGGCGAAATCGTGTTCGGCCTTCTGCGCGAGCAACGCTTTTTCGATCGGATCAATCGCCTTGCCGGTCGCGGCTTCCATCAAGGTGGCGGTGCACACTTCCAGCGCGGCGCTGCTGCTCAGGCCGCCGCCGAGCGGCACGGTGGACATGAAGGCGATGTCGAGAGCGGGAATCGTCACGCCGCGTTTTTGAAAGCCCGCCAGCACGCCGCGAATGTAGTTCGACCATTTCGGCTCGCCCTTGGTGACCGGCGCGGAAACGTCAACGGAGGTGCTCTCCTTGAACTGCGTGTCGTAAATGGAAATTTTGCCCGGCGCAGCGGCGGAATCGGCGGCCATGATGGCGTAGCGTTCAATGGCCATCGGCAGCACAAAGCCGTCGTTGTAATCGGTGTGTTCCCCAATGACGTTGACGCGGCCCGGCGCAGCGACGATCCAGCGCGGCGCGCGACCGTAATGCTTTTGAAATTCCGCAGCGACGTGGATGGAGAGGGTTTTTAGGGTCATGTTATTAGTGGAACAGGCATCTTGCCTTTCGGGTTGCAAATTGACGGACGAACTGGACAGTCAGGATTGCCGGTCCTACCACGTTCAGGCCGAGGGTGGAGTTTTTCCGCCTTTGATCGCGCCAAGCAGCATGAAGCCACCAAAGCCCAGGAGGGCGATGCCCCAGATGAGATTGATGTTGATGCTTTGGCCGGCGACGAGAATGGTGGAGGCGGCAGCTCGGAGCACGCCGTAGCCGATCATCAAAGCACCGATGAGCGTGAACATGAGGCCAATCGGCCAGCGGATATCGAGTCCCATAAATAGTCTTTCAGTTAAGGTTGGTTGCGTTGGTTCACCAGAAAATCACGTTCAAAATGATGCAGACAATCAGCAGCACAATGCCGACCACGGCGGGCTTTTGATAAATCGGGATGTTGTTGTCCACGATTTTAGGCGTGAGCGAATAGACGAGGCCTTTGAGGTCGGCATCGGTCTTCTGCGACTTGGTGGCCAGCGAAATCACCACGGTGAGCGAGAAGCAGACAATGAAAGCGAACGCGGCGAGCCAGAAGTTCTGCGCCATTTCGCTGGGGAATTCCTGGGCCAGATGCAGGTAACCGCCTTTGACGCCCGGCAGGTTGCCATGCGCAATGGTGAGGGAATGGAATAGAGCGGAGCTGGCGATGCCGCCAAACAAACCGAGGAAGGCGCCGGTGCCGGTGGTGCGTTTCCAGAACATGCCCAGCAGGAAGGTGGCGAAGATCGGCGCGTTCACAAAGCCGAACACGAGTTGGATGATGTCCATGGCGTTGTCATATTGCTTGGCAAAATACGCCGCGCCCATGCTTAAAATAATACCGACCACCGTGATGACCTTGCCGGTGATGAAATAGTGCCGGTCGCTCTTGCCCTTCACGAAGTAGGCCTGATAGAGATCGTAGGTGAAGACAGTATTGAACGCGGTGACGTTGCCGGCCATGCCGGACATAAACGAGGCGAGCAGCGCCGTCAGCGCCAGGCCGAACAGACCCGGCGGACAGTATTTTTTAATGAGCGAAAGGATGACGCCGCTGTAGTAATTTTCGGCGATGCTGTTGTAAAGACCCTCCTTGATCTTCGTGTCGGATAATTTGCTGCCAGCATTCGCGGCGACGAGCGAGGCGATTTTGTCAGCGGCGACTTTTACCCCGAGCGCGTCACCGACTGCTTTCACAGCGGCCACCGGCTCGGACGGGCTGGCGCTTTTCACTGCGTCAATCGCTTTCGCATAGTTTTCCTCGGAGACGATGGGCGGGGGAATGCGGTAATTCTTATCCGGCATTGACGTCAGGGCGACGGCGATCATGCCAGGAATGATCACGAGAAACGGGAAGAACATTTTCGGCACCGCAGCCACGAGCGGTGTGTTGCGGGCAGCGGTCATGTTCTTCGCCGCCATCGCGCGTTGCACGACGAGGAAGTTGGTGCACCAGTAACCAAAGCTCAACACGAAGCCGAGGCCGAAGATCATCGCAAACCAGTCCACGCCCATCGGGTTATGCGATGCGCCGGCCAGCACGGGCGTCCAGGCGCTGGTCCACGCGTCGGGCGCGTAGGCAATGCCGGCATCCTTGAGGCCAAGCGACGACGGATTGACCGCGACCGCCTTCAACGAGTGCGTCATCGCGCCCCAGCCGCCGACATCTTTCAAGCCGAGGTAAACCACCGGCGCAAAACCGAGGACGATCATGAAGAATTGCAGCACTTCGGTGTAAATCGCCGAAGTCAAACCGCCTTTCAAAACATAGACCAGCACCACGGCGGAACAAATGAGGAGGGCGAAGTTGTAATTCCAGCCGAGCAACTGGTTCAATAATTTTGCCAGCGCGTCCATCGAAATACCCGAGGCGAAAATCGTCATCACCGCGAAGGCCACGGCGTTCAGCCCGCGGACGCGTTCGTCAAAGCGCATCTTGAGGTATTCCGGCGTGGAGCGCGCCTTGGAGCCGTAGTAGAACGGCATCATGAATACCGCGAGGAAGATCATCGCGGGAATCGCGCCGACCCAATAGAAGTGGGCGGTGCTGATGCCGTATTTGGCACCGCTCGCCGCCATGCCGACGAGTTCCAGCGCGCCGAGGTTCGCGGAAATGAAGGCCAGGCCGGTGACCCAGGTGGGGATCGAGCGCGCGGACGTCAGAAAGTCCGACGACGTTTTCATGTAGCGCGACAGCTTCCAGCCGATGCCAATGACAAAGGCGACGTAGGCGACGAGGATGAGATAGTCAATCGCTGCGAGATGAATGGCTTGCATAAAGTGTGGGCAAGGATTTAGCCATTTTTATTAGCCGTGTCAATTTCATTGGCGGGAAAAATGTGTGGCCACATCGTGCCAGTTGACAAGCGGTGGAAAAAATGTTCGCGGCATTGGCATTTGCTTTTGGTGGCCGGATATGATTTATTCCTGCCTCAAAATTTATGCCTACAATCATTGAAACGAAAACGAACGAGCTGTGCGAGCTGATTCTCGCCGAGATCCAGAACGGTGGCATCCGCCAGCGCATTGACACTTTTCAAGCCGACCGCGGCGCGCGTGGCCAGTATGAATCCCTGATGAGCAAAGGCCAGGCGCTCCAAGAAAAGCAGCACAGCGGCCAGACGCTGGAACCGGCGGAAATCGCCGCGTTTGAGAAGGATCGTGACGCGCTGCTCCAAAACCCGGTGGCCTCCGGCTTTCTGGACGCGCAGGAAGAGATGCACGCCCTCAAGCAATCCGTCCAGAAGCGCATTGCCAAAACCATTGAACTGGGCCGCATTCCCACGGCGGAAGATTTGGACGGCGGCGGCTCCTGCGGTAACGGCTGCGGTTGTCACGACCACCACGACCATTAAGAACTTCCCGCGAACGAGGTTCGCGAGTTGGGCTGGAGCGCAGGGTTTTTGAAGATTTTGCACTCCGGCCTTTTTGGTGCTTGTGTGCCGTGGGCGCGTGATTATCTTCTGGTTTCATGGCCCGAAAGCAAAAACGCGTCTTCCTTGCGTTAGGCTGGTATGATTACCGGTTGCATCAAGGCATTGAAAAATATGCCCAGGAGCACGGCTGGCATCTTTACGCCGATTACACCCGCGAAAAAGTCATCCCGTGGGGTTGGGAAGGCGACGGTATTCTCGCCTGGCTCGGTGCGGGTGACGATCTGGCCGACTTCGTCAAGTCCGCCAATGTGCCGACCGTGGATTTCAGCTATCGTCGCACCCAACTGTCCTTTCCCCGCGTGCTCGAAGATCACGCCCACGCCGCCCAGTTGGTCGCGGAACATTTTCTTGGCCGTGGCTTCACCAACTTCTGTTTTTATAGCGACGCCAACAACTGGTCCTACGAAGAGCGCGGCCTCGCCTTTATCAAGGCCCTGGGCGACACCGGTCACAACTGCGCCTGGCTGCGCTGGCTGGAGTCTCCTTCCTACGCCACCGGCCGGCAGGAATGGCAGCGCAAACGCAAATGGCTGGCCACCCAGATGAAGCAATCCGCCAAACCGCTCGCCGTGTTCGCCGCCAACGACCAGCAGGCGCTCGACGTTTTGGAATCCTGCGAAAGCGCCGGCATTAAAATTCCCGAGGAAGTCGCCATTGTCGGCACGGAAAACTACCTGCTCGCGCCCGACGCCATGCACACGCCGATTTCCAGCGTGGACACCAATCTGGAAGTTCTCGGCTATCGCGGCGCGGAATTGCTCGACCAGTTGATGGCGGGCGGCAAAGCGCCCGCCGAACCCATCCGCGTGCCCGCCGCCGGGGTCATCGTCCGCAAAAGCAGCGACATCCTCACCATCAAGCATCAAGGGGTCGCCCGCAGCCTGCGCCACATTTGGGAGCACAGCCACGAACCCATCTGCGTCAAGGATCTCGTCAGTGTTTCCGCCATGTCCCGGCGCGGTTTGCACAAGGCGTTTCTCGAATATTTGGGGCGCACGCCTGGCCAGGAATTGCAGCGTGTCCGCATCGAGCTCGCCAAAAAATTGCTCACCAAGACCGACCGCAAAGTCGAGACCATCGCGCACGACTCCGGCTACCAAAGCATCAACAGCTTCTGCGTGGCCTTCAAGCGCGCCACCGGCATGTCCGCCAAACAATTCCGCGACCGGATGCGGCGGTAACGGCCATGACGTTTTCTTTCCCTAAAAGTTCCAAGCCCCTAACTGGCTTTCGTTCGGGCGCCACCAGATTCGGCTGGCTGGGCACATTTTTGGTCTTGGCCGCAAGCGCCTTTGCGGCGGAGACGACCGAACTGCCTGCCGGCATTGACTTGCGACCGGGCTTTCAGCAGTGGAATTTGCCGCTCCGTTCCCAGGGCCATCGCGGCACCTGCTCCGTTTTTGCGATGACTGGAGCGATCGAATATGCGTTGGCCAGCCACCAGCAGGCCGGGACGGTTCTCAGTGTCGAGTTCCTGAATTGGGCTTCCAATCAAGCGGCTTCCAACACGGCGGACGGCGGTTTTTTTGCGGATCTCTGGAAAGGCTATGAACGTTTTGGCATTTGCCCGGAAACCAACTGTGTCTATCGCTCCGATTATGAAAGTAATTTGCAACCGGATGCCGCGGCGATGAGTGCCGCAAGCGTGGTGGCTCAGGCAGCCTTGCAGCTTCATTGGATAAAAAGATGGAACGTCACCACCGGGCTGACCGAAAAACAATTTCTGGAGCTCAAGCGCACGCTGCTTCAGCGCTGGCCCGTCTGCGGCGGATTCCGCTGGCCCAAACATGTCGAGTGGCAAAGGCACGTTCTCCAAATGGCGGCCGCCGCTGATGTCTTTGATGGTCACAGTGTCTTGCTCGTCGGTTTTCACGATGATCCGGCCCAGCCGGGCGGCGGCGTGTTTCTGATTCGCAATTCCGGCGGCGGCACGCCGGAGCAGGCCATGCCCTACGAATATGTGCGGACCTACATGAACGATGCCGCTTGGGTCGCGCCGGCAGATCATTGAAAGCCTCAGGCGCGAAGGATTGGGCAATGGTTCGTCGCGGCTTAAGAAATCTTCGCGGGAGGCTTGCCGCTTAAGTCTTGCGCCGCTGCGCGCTTCGCGAAAACATTTCGCATGATTGACAATTTCGCCGCCGCCATCCGCCGCTTCGATGAGGAAAATTCCCGCGATCCGAATCGCGAGGACGGCCAGCCGCGTGAACTGCTCTACGCCCAGCGCCTCAATGCCTGGGTCTTGCGACTCGCTCCCGCCGCCTCCGAACCGCTGCGGCTGGCCGCGCGCTGCCAGCACATTTGCCGCTGGGAAAGTCCGCGCGAGAATTATCCCATGACCAAGCCCGGCTATTTGAAATGGCGCGCGGACCTCAAAAAATTTCATGCGGAAAAGTCCGGGGCCATTCTGCGCGAAGTCGGCTACCACGATGACACCATCCGTCGCGTGCAGGACTTGAACCTCAAGAAGCATTTCCCCGCCGACGCCGAGTGCTGCGTGTTGGAAGACGCGCTCTGCCTGGTCTTTCTCGAATTTCAGTTTGCGCCGCTCGTCGCGAAGAGCGATGACGAGAAAATGATCAACGCCGTCCGCAAATCATGGGCCAAGATGACCGCAGCCGGTCGCGCCGCCGCCTTGAAATTAAACTTCGGCGAACGGGAGCGAAAGCTGGTGGGCCAGGCGCTCGCGGGCTGAGGTTATTTCCACTCCAAATCCACGATCACCGGCGCCCAGGAAATGTGCTGCACGACGCGCGACATCGCCGGGATGGCATCGGGCGGACGCACCTGCGCGAAGTCCCGCACCTGCACGGTCACCAGTTCAGGAGTGCGGCGCAGGTCTTCCACCACCGGCAGGAAAGACCGGTAATAATCGAACTGCGTCAGCACCAGTTTCGCCGGTTTGAACCGGATCATCCCATTCCGTTCGGCGTCCTTGGTCCACGCGGCGTGGTTGAAATACCAGTCGGTGTAGATGGCGCGTTGCACGCCCAAGTTCTGGGCGCTGTATAAAAATGCGGAGCTGACGAAGACCGGCGTGTTGGTTTTGGCAAATGGCTCAAATTCGGCGCGCAACGTCGCGGCGGTCGAACCGTAGCTGTTTTTCCAGGCGCAGGCGGCCCCCCACGTCGTGATACCGATGGCGCGGATGGCCATCAGCGCCGCACAACCGAGCAACCAGAACCGCCACCAGCGGCGGCCGGTGAAATAATATTTATCCACGAGCGCCAGCAGTCCGGCGGCGAGGATGACTTGGGCGAACAAAGCGTAAGCCACATAATTGGGAGCCAGCCAAGTCATGCTCCCGATTAGCAGCGCCCAGCCCGCCACGAAAATTCCGGCGGTAAGTTGCAGCCACGGTTCGCCGGCCAGTTGCCGCCACCGCATCAACACGCCCGGCAAAAATGCCAGCGCCAGCAGAAACACCGGCACGGTGCGGATGAGTTTCAGCAGCGCGACACCGCGCGGCAGATGGAAGCCGGTGGTGACCACTGACTGTTGCCGCGCGGTCTCCATGAAGCCCGACCACCACAGCGGCGCTAGTTTGGCGACGGCAAACGTGATCGCCGCGAAGCACGCCATCACCGTGACAAAGGGCAGGAAGACCATGATGCGCCGATGCGACAGCCAGCCCACCGCCACCATGACCAAGCCAGCGCCGAAATAAAATGCCGCCGAAACCGGCGACGTGAAAAGTGCGTAGAGCAACATTGCCGCACCCACGGCCGGCCGCCAGCCGAGTTTGCCGGCGCGGCTTGGCAGCATCAACCCCAGTGCGCCGAGGCCGAGGATGTGCGCCAGGTCTTCCGGTCGGTCGCCGAACGTCAGGGCCAGAAACAACCACGCCACGATCAGGTAATTCGTGGCGGCGGGAAAAAACTTGCGCACGATCAGCAGCGTCAGAAAACCTGAAATCGCAAACAGCACCAAATGCAGGGCCATGGCCGAAATCACGCTGGTTCCAAACACCGGCAGCCAGACCAGCAACGCCGCTTGATATCCCGGTGGATAAGCGGAAAACACCTGCGTGCCGGAAATGGGAAACAGATCGGCGATGGCCGGATTGCAGTATTGGCCGTGGTGCAGCCAGTTCACCATCGCGCCGTCGTAGAAGAAGGCGTCGTCCGCCGGAATCGGCTGCGCGGTGAAAATAAACAGCGCCACCCGCCACAGCAGCACGAGGCCGAAGAGGAAAAACGGATTGCGCCAGCGGTCGTTCATCGCGGTCAGCGTAGTAGATGTCTTGTCAACGGCCAACAATATCCGCCAGCATGGCGGGCGGATATTTAACCATGAGCGATTTGCCAAACCATATTGTCCCGCCCGTCCCGCTCGTTGTGGATCTCGACGGCACGTTGATCCGCACCGACATGATGTGGGAATCTCTTGCGCGGCTCCTCAAACGTAATCCGTTCGCGATTTTTGCGATCTTGTTTTGGTGGACGCGCGGCCGGGCTTTTCTGAAACAGCAATTGGCCCGGCGCGTGCAGATTGATTCGGCCACGCTGCCCTACAACGAAAAGTTCCTCGCGTGGCTGCGCGCCGAAAAAAAGGCCGGTCGCCGACTCATTCTCGCTACCGCGTCGGATTTAAAAATGGCGCTGCCCGTGGCCGATCACGTCGGCATCTTCGACGAAGTGCTGGCGAGCAACGGCAAAACGAATCTGCGCAGCGAGAACAAGCTCCGCGCGCTCACGGAAAAATTCGGCCCGCGTGGATTTGATTACGCCGGAAATTCCACGGCGGATTTCGCCGTGTGGCGCGGCTCGCGCGAAGCCGTGGTGGTCAACGCCAGCCGCGCCGTGCTGCGCGAGGCGGCCAATTGCACCCAGCTCGGCCCGACGTTTTGCGAAACGTTTTCGCCGGTGGCCGTCGCTCACAGCGTCGGCCTGGAACTCTTCTGGCGCAGCGGTTATCTCGCGGCGGCCGGGGCTGGACTGCTGCTGGCCAGCGCCTTTCCGAATCTTAACTGGGCCGGCTTCGCGTGGGTTGCGCCGGCGCTGCTCCTAGCGGCGGCGCGTGGACAAACGGGCGCGCACGCCTTTCGCGTTGGATTGGTTGGCGGATTGGCGTTCTGGCTGGCGTCGCTTTCCTGGCTGCTGCTGATTCCCGTCACCGGCTTGCCGATGCTTGGCTGGTTTTCGCTGAGCGCGTTCATGGCCACCTTCACCGGCGTCTGGCTGTGGCTGGTGGCCAATCTCAAATTTCAAATCTCAAATTCCATTTCGGATTCCTGGTTTCGCCGCACCCTCTGGACGATCGTGGGCGCGGCCATTTGGGTGGCGCTGGAAATGATTCGCGCCCGCATCTTCGGCGGCTTTCCGTGGAATCTGCTCGGCGTCTCGCAGTTCAAAATCGTTCCGCTCATCCAGTTGGCGTCGGTTGCCGGCGTTTACGGCGTTTCATTCTTGGTCGTGTGGTTTTCGCTCGCGCTCTTTTCGGCCGCGCAACTGATTTTGCGGCAGCCGACCAAACGCATGGCTTGGCAGGCGGAAATGATTTTGCCGCTCCTCGTCACGCTGGGGTTGTTTGTCGGCGGATTCTTTGCGCTGAACCACGACGTGGTGACGGAGAACATTCTGCGCGTCACGATCATCCAACCGAGCGTGCCCCAAACTCTGATCTGGTCGGCAAAGGCCGATGCTCAGCGCTTTCAGGATTTGCTCCAGCAATCGCAGGTCGCGCTGGAGGCGGCGAAGGGCGAACGGAAAATTGAAGTCTCGCTGGTTTCAACCAATGGTGGCTCGCCGGCTGCGTCGCCGGGCTCCAAAACGGATTTGGTGCTCTGGCCGGAATCCGCCGTGCCGAACATGGACGACGATATTTATCATGCCATCCAGCAGTTCGCGCAATCGAACCACGTCTGGATTATTCTCAATGCCGAGGACGTGGAGTTCCATCCGACCGCGACCAATTATTTCAACGCCGCGCTGCTTTTCCGGCCCGATGGCCAGTTGGCGCAGATCTATCACAAGCGGCAGCTTGTCATTTTTGGCGAATACGTTCCGCTCGTGCGCTGGCTCCCATTTCTCCAGTGGTTCACGCCGATCACCGGCGGTTGGACGTCCGGCGAAAAGCCCGGCACGTTCGACTTGGAAAAATGCAAGGCGTCGCCGCTCATTTGCTATGAGGATACGTTTCCCGGCACCGCGCGCGAGGCGGCGGCGGACGACATAGATTTTCTGGTGAACCTCACCAACGACGGCTGGTTCGGTCGCGGCGCCGCGCAATGGCAGCAGGCCGCCGCCGCCGTTTTTCGCTCGGTGGAAAATGGCGTGCCGCTGGTGCGCTGCGCGAACAATGGCGTCAGTTGCCTGATTGACGCGCACGGTCGCGTGACGAGTATCCTCACCGACGAATCCGGCTCCGTGCATGGTCGCGGCGCGCTGACCGTGGAAATCCCGCTGCTCGCGCCCGCCGAGAAAACCGCCGCGACGTTTTACCACCGGCACGGCGACTGGTTTGGCTGGAGCTGCGTCGGCCTTGCGGGCCTCGCTTTCGTTTTTCAAAAGCGGCGTTAGCTCAACCTGCCCAGCAGCCGGAGCAGGCCATCCAAAATGGTCAGCGGAGGCGGCGGACAGCCGGGGATGAACAGATCCACCGGCACAACGGAACTGGCTCCATTCAGCACCTGCGGATGGCCGATGAATGGCCCGCCGGCAATCGCGCACGCGCCGACCGCGATGACAATTTTCGGCGACGGCACCGCGGCGTAAGTTTTTTTCAGCGCCAGTTCCATGTTGCGGCTGACGGCCCCGGTGATGAGCAGTCCGTCCGCGTGTCGCGGCGACGCGACAAATTGGATTCCAAAGCGACTCAAGTCCCAGCCGATGGTGCCAAGGACGTTCACGTCCGCCTCGCAGGCATTGCAACCACCGGCGCTCACCTGCCGCAGGCGCAGCGAACGCCCGAAAAGCTTTTTCAATTTTTCGTCCAGCGCGGCGGCGAGGCGCAGTTCCTCTTCACCCGGTTTGCCGAGCAACAAATCTTCGCGCCGCCGCACGGCCATTGGATATTTGCCGGTGTGCGTGATGGCTTTGGTCGGACACGCCTCGATGCACGCAGCGCAGAAAATACATTTCCCCAAGTCGAGCGCGACTGGATTTCCCGGCGGGCGCGTGATGGCTTGCGTCGGACAAACCGGCAAGCACGTGGCGCAACCTTCCGCGCATTTCGCCGTCTCGACGCGCAGCGCGCCGCCGTGACGGTCGGGCAGCGCGGGCGGCGGACCGTCGGGATAAGCCATGGTCTGGCAACCGTGTTGCAGCCGATGCAGGATGGTTTGGTGGGCAGACATGATCAAAGGTCAAACCCGCAGTAGGACAGGTTGAAACTCTTGTTGCAGATCGGAAAATCGGAGATCGCCTGGCCGCGCATCGCCAGTTCCAGACCGGTCCAGTTGTGGAACGACGCGTCCACGATTTTGTAGCGGCGGAAATTTCCAGCGGCATCTGTGAGCGCGATGTGACAAACTTCGCCGCGCCAGCCTTCGACCAGCGCCACGGCGAGTGTGTCGCCAGCGGACGGACTGGTGTCGGCGAAAATTTCGCCTTCCGCCGGCACGGCCAGTTGTTCTTCGATGAATTTGGCGGAGCGTTGTATCTCCAGCCAGCGCACATGCGCGCGCGCGAGCACGTCCCCTTCCGGCCAGACGACGACGGGCACGGGCGCGAAACGATGCCAGCCCGCCGGATGATCGAACCGAACGTCGCGCACTAAACCAGAAGCGCGCGCCGCCACGCCGACCAAGCCGATTTCCGCAGCCTGCACGGCCGAGACGGTGCCGGTGAACTCAAAGCGGGCGCGGACAGAATTCGATTCCCACAACCATTCAGCCGCTTGATTCACTTCGGCCAGCGCGACACGAAGTTTGGCGAGCAACTGCGCCGCGCGTGCCGTTTCCAAATCGTGTTTGCAACCGCCGGGACGGATGAGGCCACGCCCAAAACGGTTGCCGCAAAGCAACGCGGTAAGATTCAAAAAATCGCCGCGGATTTTTCCACACGCGGCGGAAGTGGGCAGGAACGCCACATCATTGGCCAGCGCGCCGAGGTCGCCGGTGTGGTTCGCCAGTCGTTCCAATTCAAGCGCGATGGCGCGCAGCCATTGCGCGCGCAGCGGGGCTTCCGTGCCGGCGAGCGATTCGAGAATCGTTGCGTAAGCCGTCGCGTGGCCGATGGTCGTGTCGCCGGCAATGGTTTCCATCTGGCTCATCGTTGCGCGATGCGGCCCGCCGGCGAGCGCCTCCTCCACCCCGCGATGTTGATATCCGAGCGCGATTTCCAGATGCAACACGTCCTCGCCGTTGCATTGAAATCGAAAATGGCCCGGCTCGATGATCCCCGCGTGAACTGGCCCAACCGCGACTTCGTGAATCTCACCGCCTTCGACTTTGAAAAATTTTCCGTTCGCCGGATGATCGCCATCCGGCCGACGCACTGGTTTCAGCCACGGATGACCTTCCGGCACGAGGCCGTGTTGTTCCCAGACTTCGCGCTCGAACAAATGCGCCTGCGGATATTGCAACGTGAGCGACGGATAATTTTTCGTCACCGGCGCGCTGCGACCGACGGCAAGCGTGTTTTCGGAATCGAACGCAATTATCGCGACGAGGCGCGTCGCGGAATTTTCCGGCACGCCGAACCACGCGCAGAGCCGTCCGCCGCGCTCCAGTTCCGCGGCGGTGGCGGCGACGAATTCATCCGCCGGCCACTCCGGCACGTCCGCCCACGGCACGCTGGTGCCGTTGCTGATCAGTAAGAATTCGCGCGGTGCGTTCATGGTGTGACAAGTTCAAAATCCAGAAACATCGAACCTTCAACCTTCAACGCCCAACGCTCAATACCGCAACGCGTCGCGCCGCATTGGCTGTTCGGCGTTGACTGTTGAAGGTTCGATGTTTTGCTTTGATTCATGGATTCAATATGCTCGCCGCCGCAGTCCAGGTGTCGCGCAGCAATGCCGGCGTGGCGAGGCCGAGCCAGAGCGAGAGCGCGAGGAAGAGCAGCGGTGGGACGATGACGCCGGGCGTTTCGCGGAGCTGTTTGCCGGTTGCGCGGGCGGCGGCGCGCGGCCGTCCGTCCACGATGGCGAACACGAGCCGCGCCATTCCGAAAAAGGCAAAGAGCAAACATCCGAGAAATGCCGTGGCAGCAAAGGTGTTGTTCGTCTGGAAGGTGGCGAGAATGATTTTTAACTCGCTGAAAAATACGCCGAAGGGCGGGCACGCTGTCACCGCGAGAATTCCCACCACAAAAATTCGTGCCGACGCCGGCGAACGCCACGCCATGCCGGTGACTTTGTCCGCCGTCTGCGCGCCCGCCGCGCGGCGGATGTTGCCGGCGCTCAAGAACAGCGCGCCTTTCGTCAGGCCGTTGGTCCAGACATGAAACAGGGCGGCCCAGATGCCCGCGCCACCGAGCGCCGCGCCGACAGCGAGGATGCCCATGTGCTCGACGCTCGAATAGGCGAGCATCCGTTTGAAGTCCGGTGTGCCGAGCAAAAACAGCGCGGCCACCAACATGGAAAATAGTCCAAACGCGAGCAGCGTGCGCTCCGTCATCGCGCCGCCGCCGGCGGCATCCACGACTTGTTTCACGCGCAGAATCGCGACGAAGGCCATTGTGGTCGTGCCGCCCGCGAGCAGCGCGCCGACCACTCCCGGCGCTTCGCCGTAGGCATCCGGCTTCCAGGTGTGCATCGGCGCGAGACCCATTTTCGTGCCGTAGCCGGCGAGCAGCAGCACCCACGCGGTGATGAGCCAGGGGCGCGTGAGCGACGCGCCCTGCGCGACGAGCGCGGTGAAAGTGAGGTCGCCATTTCCGCCGCCGTGCAGCGACGCGTAGCCGAGGCAGAACGAACCGAGCAGCGACAACGCGATGCCCGTGCCGCCGACGAGCAAATATTTCCACGACGCTTCGAACGCGCGCGCCGTGCCGTTGAAATGCAGCAGCGGCACGGTCACCAGCGTGGTCGCCTCCGCCGCGACCCAGAGCAGGCCGAGGTTTTGCGCCTGCAAGGCGAGGCTTAACAAGCCCAGCATCACGAGCAGCGCGGTGACGAAGATTCGATTTTTTCGTTCGGCTCGGATTTGCAAATAAGCCACGCCATAAATCGCGCAGACCAGAAACAGCAGCGACACCATCGGCAACACGGCGCGCGCTAGCGGATCGAAGCCGAACCACGCATCCGCCGCGAGCAAGGGCGGATCAATCAGCAGCCACAACGTCAGCGCTGAATGAAAAACTCCGGCGACCGGCAGCAGCCACGGGCGCGTTCGTTCGTTCGGCCACGCGAACGCAGCGGCGGCGGCCAGCAACGGAATGGCGATGAGGAAAATTTCTTTCATTCGCGCAACGAGGTCAGTTTCCGTGTGTCCAGCGTGTCAAACTCCCGTTGAATCCGGTCCACGATGATGCCGATGACGAAGATCGCCACGGTGAGATCGAGTAAAATTCCGGCCTCGACCAGCAGCGGCGTGGTGTTGATGAGCAGGAGGCCGAACAGGTAAATGCCATTTTCCAAAATCAAGTAGCCGCAGACCTGCGAGATGGCCTTGGTGCGCGCGATGAGCAGGATAAATCCACACACGACGGTGGCAAATGCGCCGGGCAGAAGGAGCGATTTGGCGTGCTCGGGTCGCAACGGCAGTTCGCTGGCGAGGGCTGCCGCGCCGATGGTCGCCGCCGCACCGAGCAACAGCGACGGCACGAAGCCGAGCAGCGGTTCGACTTCGCGGTCAATGTTCGCCGCGCGCAAGGCCCGTCGGAGCAGGTTTGGAATGATGAAGCCTTTCACCGCAATGGTCCCGATGGCGACGGCGACGACGAGCCAGTGAAAATTTTCTTCAAGCAGCAACGGAAGGGTCCCGAGAATCATGCCTTGAAACGCCGCCGCGCGGATCACCGACGGCAGCCGGCTGCTGGCCAAGGCCACGAGGCTCAAGCCCATCGCGAGGCCGATGAGGAGGTTCATCGTGCCACTCATGGGACAACTCCCTTCTGGAAATTGGGGCGCTGTTCTCGGGTCGAAGGCGCTGCAAAATTAACACCCAACACCCAACACCCAACATCCAACATCCAATTGTCTGAGCGCAAACGAACGCTGTCCATTGGATGTTGAGCGTTGGATGTTGGGTGTTGGTTGTTTTCCATTCGGTTCATGGCATCCCGCCTTTCCACGCGACCAGCAGCGCGAACAGGCAAAACAAAAATGCCGTGGTCAGCAACAGCGGCACGCGGCGAAATGCCAGCCGCGCCAGCAGTGATTCAACCAGGCCGACCGCGACCGCCACGACGAACACCGAGGCGACGAGCGCACCAATGGCTTGGAACAAGGATAATTTGCCGAGCGGCAAAACGGCTTCGGTCAGCAGCACGGCGAAGAGCAACAGTTTTAACGACGCGCCGTGAAGAATGGCCGCGAGCGGCGGGCCGCTGTGATCGAGCACCATCACTTCGTGGATCATCGTGAGTTCGAGATGCGTGTTTGGGTCATCGAACGGCACACGGCAGTTTTCCGCCAGCAGCACGCCGAACAAACCCGCCGCCAGCAATGCCGCGCCCGCGCCGGCTGACGGCGCGAGCATCGTGGCCAGCGACACGCTGCCGCTTTGCACACAGAGCGTGAGCAGCGCCGTGATGATCGCGGCCTCGGCGAGAATGGCGTAGCTCACTTCACGCGCCACGCCCATGCCTTCGAAAGCCGAGCCGGTGTCGAGCGATGCGAGCGCGATGCAGAACCGCGCGAACGCCAGCAGATAAACGAACAGCAGCGCGTCACCGCGGAATGAAAACGATGCGCCCGCCGGGCCGACTGGCAGCAACAATGCCGCAGCAATGATCGCAACCCAAGCCATCGCCGGGCCGAGGATGTGCATGGGCGAAACGGCCGTGCTCAACACGACGCCCTTGCGCCAGAGTTTGGCGAGATCGAAATAGAGTTGCAGCACCGGCGGCCCGCGCCGGCCGGCGACCCACGCCTTGACCTTGTTGATGATGCCGGGCAGCAACGGCGCGAGCAACAGCCACACCGCGAGCCGCAGAAAGATATCGAGCGCGACGGTCATGGGCGTCCTCCGCCGGGAAAGAAACATTCAACATTCAAGATCGAACATTCAACATCCAATTTTCGGCAGCCGTCCGAACGCATCGCTTTGGATGTTGGACGTTGGATGTTGGATGTTCGGTGTTCCCAATTTTTCATTTCGCGCCTCCCATCACAGCGAGAATCGCCAACGCGGCTAGGCCGAGCAGCAGGTAAAAAATGTAGGATTGCACCCGGCCGTGTTGCAGCCGGCGCACGGATGTCGAGAGGCGCAGCACGAGCGAGCCGGCAGGTTCGACGACCTTTTCCAAGACTGTTTCCGGCGTGTGTTCGGCAAACTCGGCGTGCGTCGGAAAATATCCCTTGGGCAGACGTGCGTGTCGTTGCGGCCGCAAAATCCAATCGAACCAGCCGGTGATGATGCCGGCGAACGAGCCGGCGGTGTATTGCATCCGCGGCGTCGGCGCGGCGTAACCGCAGTCCCACGTTCCCGCACGGCTCACGCCGTTGCGCTGCACGCGCCGCCATAGAAATATCCCTGCTAAAATAACAAGCGCGGTCAGCGCGAGATGGAAGGCACCGAGCGTGACCAGCGGCGCCGATGGCAACGCATTTGCGTTTGTCAGCGCCGGTTGCCACGCCGCCGAAGCCGTGGCGAGCGCCGGCCAAAATAATATCGGCGCAAGGCCGATGGTCACGCACGCCGCGCCGAGCACGAGCATTGGCAGGCGCATCCGCCAGCCGCATTCGTGGACGTGCTCCGCGATTTCAGTGCGCGGCAGGCCGAGGAAAACCACGCCGCACACTTTTACGAAACACGCCAGCGCCAGCGCGCCGGTCATGCCGAGCGCCACAGCGGCGAGAATCGCAGCGAAGGCAGCGTGGCCGTGCTCGGACACGGCGTCGAACAGGCCGAGATACACGAGCCATTCGCTGACGAAACCGTTTAGCGGCGGCAGCCCGGCGATGGCGGTTGCGCCGAGCGCGAACAAGGAGGCGGTCCACGGCATCGCGCGCCAGAGTCCGCCCAACCGGCTCATTTCCCGCGTGCCGGTGGCGTGCAACACCGAACCCGCACCGAGGAACAAAAGCGCTTTGAACAAACCATGATTCCACACATGCAGCAACGCGCCGGCGAGCGCGAGTTGTCCCCACATCGGATTTCCGTGCGACGCGGCGAGCATTGCGAAGCCAAGTCCGATGAGGATGATGCCAATGTTTTCCACGCTGTGATACGCGAGCAGGCGTTTGAGATCGTGCTGGCCGAGCGCGAACGCGACACCGAGCACCGCGCTGACTACGCCGAGCGCGGCCACGACCCAGCCCGCTGAATCAGGCGTGGGCAACCAACCGGTGAAGCGCACAATTCCGTAAATGCCCATCTTGATGGCCATGCCTGACATGATCGCGGAGACGTGGCTGGGCGCGTTGGCGTGCGCGGACGGCAGCCAGATGTGCAGTGGAAAAATGCCCGCCTTGATGCCGAAGCCGACCAACGCGAGCCAGAACAACGGCGCGAGCTCCGTTCGTTCGCGCATCGGGCCGAGTTCCCAGCTTCCCGTGCGCGCCGCGAGTTGCGCGAAAAAGGCGAACAGCAAAATCATCGCCACATGCGACGCCGCGAGGTAAAGCCAGCCAGCGGCGCGCGTTGCGGGGCGCTGACGTTCGCGCGTGATGAGAAAATACGCGCAGACAGTGAAGATTTCCCAGACGATGAGGAAGTGCAGGCCGTTCGCGCAGAGCAGCACGAAACCCATGTTGAGCAACATTCCGTTCCACCACGCACGGCCCGGCGGCGCGGAGGCTGGGTGCGCTTTGTCCGACCAATATTCGCTGGAATACAAAGTGCCCGCGCCGCATAAGACTGAAAGCAGAACCAAAAAGAATGCGCTGATGCCGTCGAGTTGAAAGTGCAAGGCTTCACCACCGATGACAAAGCCCGGTTGCCAGTCCCAAACTGTGCCACTGGCGAGCATCCACACCGCTGCCGCGAAGGCCGCGATTGTCCCGGCGAGCGTCGCCGCGAGCCAGACGCGCGGCGACTTGAAGGCGCTGAGAATTCCGGCGACGAGTCCGAGGCCGGCAATCAACAGCAGCCAGCCCGGAGTCATGCGGCGGCCTTTCTAGCCAAGGAAGGAAAACATTCAACATTCAACCGCCAACGTTCCACGCTCAACGGACTGCGTTTGCGCAAACGCCAAAAAATGGATGTTCGGCGTTGAATGTTCGGCGTTGAATGTTTCCAACGGTTCATGGCGGTGGTTTGGTTTGCATTTCGGCGGCGGCAATGCTGGCGAACAGTTCATCGTCCGGCGCACCATCGTTTATCAGCTTGCCCAGATTGCCGCGCGACAAGGCGGTGCTTAATTGGGCGAGCATTTCCAAGTGCGCGCGGGGCGAAGGCGCGACGAAGAACAGCAGCCGGGTGATGGGCTGTTCGTCCGGCGCGGGTTCGTTGATGGCGAGCGCGTCGCGGAGCAACAGAATGGCGAAAATGCCGGCGTCGCGGCCGAGCGCGATGGGCGTGCGCAGATGCGGCAGCGCCAGGCCGTCGCCCACCAGTGCCCAGGAAATGCCGTTGGGTGAGCGGAGCCGTTGTTGCAACATCTGGCGCACGGGCGGGGTCGCGCCAGGAAGTTTGGCGACGATGTCAGCGAACAAATTGAGAACATTCGCGGCGGGAACGTCGCGCCAGATGCCGCCGGTGCGGAGCAGCGTTGCGAGTTTTTTCCCGCCTGGGAGCTTGGAATGTTCCGGCGCGAGAAATCCGACCTTGGCGGCCAGTCCGTGGGACTCGGCCCAAGCCACCACTTGCGTGCGGTCGAAGAGCCGCCGCCCCCGGTCAGTCACATGGGGCAGCCCGTCGTTGCGAATCCAGCCCTCCACCTCGCGCTCTTCCACGCCGAGGGATTGGGCCAGTTCAATGATGTTCAAGAACATCGGCATTGTCAGTGAAAGCACTCAAATGCAGGCAGCGCAAACTCCGGCAACCTGCAACTTCCGGTTTCACTGCTGGCCAGCAAAACAAAATCGCGCCGGTTGCGCAATGTAGTTTCTCGCAGATAGTTTCTCGCAGGCAGCGGCGGCGGGACGGCGGAATTGCGCTTTTCCGGCGGCCCCTTTGCGCGTATCCTCCGCGCGTGGCAACGGCGATGACATTGGCGATTTTGATTTTCGCGGGCGCGAGCTTCTTTTTCGCGCTGGCGGAAACGGCGTTGTTTTCGTTGAGCAAATGGCAGGTGGCCCGGCTGGTGGAACGGCGACCGGGCGCGGGCGGCATCGTGGCGCAACTGCTCGCGCGGCCGCAGGATTTGCAGGCGACGCTGGCGCTGGGCAACACGTTTGCCAACGCGGCCATTCTCGCGGCGGCGCTGCGGATGGTGTTCGACGCGCATTGGGCCCTGGCGTTGACGATGCTCGCGCTGGCGGTGCTGGTGCTGATCGTTGGCGAAGTGCTCCCCAAGACGCTGGCGGTGCGCCAGCCGGAGCGCTGGGCGGCCCGCGTGGCCTGGCCGTTGTTCGGGTTCGAAAAATTTTCCCAGCCATTGCATCGCGCCGCGCAGTGGACGAATGCGGCCATTCTCAAACAGGCCGCCGCCAAGGCCACCCCGCCCTCGGCCGTCACGGAGGCGGAGTATCAGGAACTGCTCGAACTCGCGTGGCAGCAGGGCACGCTGGAGGAATCGGAACGCGAAATCATTTTGCAGATCATCAGCCTGGACCATCGCACGGCGCGCGATGTGATGCGGCCGCGGGCGGGCATGGCGTGCATTTCCGATGAGGCGACGGTTGACGAAATGCTCGCGGCGGCGCGGAAAACCAAGCATCGCCGGCTGCCCATGTATGATGAATCGCCGGATACCATCGTCGGCATTTTGAACACGCGGGTGCTGCTGCTGGACCCCACGACGGATTTGTCCGAAGCCATTGAATTCCCCTCGTTCGTGCCGGAGTCCATGAATCTGCTGCTGCTGTTCCGCGCGTTGCAGAAGCAGCAACGCGGCATCGCGGTGGTGCTGGATGAATTCGGCGGGACGGCGGGGCTGGTGACGATGGAAGATATTCTCGGCCAGCTCGTCGGCAAGATTCGCACGGCCACCGAGCCGCAGGGTTTTGTGCTGGAAAAAATTTCCTTCGGCCACTGGCGCGTGAACGGCACAATGCGGCTGGAGGATTTTCGCCGTGAATATCCCGCGCTGCCGGAGGTCGCCGAGGTCGAGACGATGGGCGGCTTGCTCACGCATCTGCTCGGCGTGGTGCCGGCGGCGGGCGAGGCGGCGAGCTTTGCGGGTTTGAAATTAACGGCGCACGTTGCGGACGAACGCCGTGTGCGGGAACTGCTGGTGCAACGCGTCAAATGAGCGCTTATCTGCCAACCTTGTTCGCGCTGACGCTCTGCCTGCTGCTGTCGTTTTTGCTCTCGGGCATGGAGGCGGGCGTGCTGGCGCTGAACCGGCTGCGGGTGCGGCGGCTCGCGCGCACGGGCAATCCCTCGGCGAAGCTGCTGCATCACTTTTTGGAGAAGCCGGAGAAATTCCTCTGGACGATTCTCGTCGGCAACACGGCCGTTAATTTTTTCATTCTCGGCTGGTTCATTGCGCAACTGCACGCGTGGTTCGCCGGGCGGCTCGCGCTGGTCACGCTGTTGTTTGCGGGCTTCGTGTTTCTATTTTACGCGTTTTTCGATCTGCTGCCGAAGATGCTGTTCCGCTCGTATCCGAACCGGCTGTGCCTGTGGTCGGCGCCCATTTTCCGGGTGGTGACGCTGGGGTTAAGCCCGCTGGTGTTGGTGGTGGCAGAAATTTCCAAGCTGGCGCTGCGCTGGACCGGCTCCCAGGCGTTGACGGGCCGGCTGTTCGGCAACCGCGAGGAGATGCGCGCGGTGATGCAGGAAGCGGCGCAGGCGCTCACCGGCGACGAACACGCGATGGTCAACCGCGTGCTGGACCTGCAACATTTCACCGTCGGCCAGCTCCAGGTGCCGCTGGAGAAGACGTTTTCGATCGAGGCTGGCACCCCGTT
The DNA here is from genome assembly GCA_903850425.1 of uncultured Verrucomicrobia subdivision 3 bacterium. Taxonomy (GTDB): domain Bacteria; phylum Verrucomicrobiota; class Verrucomicrobiia; order Limisphaerales; family UBA11358; genus UBA11358. The sequence goes on from CAINLR010000115.1 coordinate 51,645, forward strand.
GCGCGAGGTGATTGCCTGTGCGCGCGAAAAGAACATCTCGCGCCTGCCGGTCTGGGAAGTGCGCGAGGGCCGGCGGCGTATCGCCGGTTTGGTGGATGTGGGGGCGCTGCTTTACCAGGAAAATCTGGTCTTGGAAAAACCGGCGGCGGAATTCATGTCGCCCGCGCTGTTCATTGACGAAGACACGCGGCTGGAAGTGGCGCTGCGCCGAATGCAACGCGCCGGTCAGCGGCTGGCGATCGTGCTGGCGCGCGACCGCAGCGAAATCGGCGTGGTCACGCTCGAAGACATTTTAAAACTGATGTTCGGTGAGGTGAAACTATGAGCTGGGGCAGCCTTATTGAAATCGGGTTGAAGCTACTGCTCGTCGCCGGGTTGGTGCTGTTCAACGCGTTTTTCGTCGCGGCGGAATTGGCCTTCGTCCGCATCCGCGACACGCAGTTGTCGCCGTTGATTGCTAAGGGCAACCGGCGGGCCAAGCGGGCGCGGCATATCGTGGAGCACATTGATTCCTACATCGGCGCGACGCAGTTCGGCATCACGCTGGTGAGCATGGGCCTGGGCGTGTTGGTGGAACCGGTTTTTCGCACGCTGCTCGACCCGGTTTTCAATCTGCTCAAGATCGAATCCGAGCACACGCAAAGCACGGTGGCGATCGCCTTCGGATTTTTCGTGAACTGTTATCTGCTGATCATCGTGGGCGAACTCGCGCCGAAGGCCATCGCCATTCGCCGCACGTTGCCGACCGCGCTCTGGACCGCCGCGCCGCTCGACTGGTTTTACCGGCTCTCGTATCCCTTCATCTGGCTGTTTCATCACTCGTCGCAATTTCTTGTGCGGCGGCTGGGGTTCGACGAAATGGAAGCCCACAACGATCATTCGGATGAGGAAATCCGGCTCATGCTCGGCTCGGTCAAAAGTTCACCCGACCAGCGCGACCTGGTGTTGAACGCGCTGGATTTGCGGCATCGCACCGCGCGCGAGGTGATGCGGCCGCGGAATGAAATCACGGCGTTCGATTCCACCGCGACCATCGCCGACTGTCTGGCGCTCGCAGAAAAAACGCGCTACTCGCGCTTCCCGGTGTGCGCGGAGGGCGATCTTGATCAGACCCGCGGCATCGTCCACATCAAAGACCTTTACGCCCTGCGCGACAAGGCGCAGACGGCGGCAGATCTGCTGCCCGTGGCGCGACCGTTGATTTACGTTCCCGAAACCGCGCAACTGGACAAATTGCTCCGGCGTTTTCTCGACCGCAAATCGCACTTCGCCATCGTCGTGGATGAGTTCGGCGGCACGGTCGGCATCGTCACTTTGGAAAACACGGTCGAGGCGATTGTCGGCCAGATTCAGGATGAGTTCGACGCCGAGGCCACGCAGTTTGTGCGCAAAAGCGAGGACGTGTGGGAGGTGGCGGGAATTCTGGCACTGCATGAGTTGGAAAAAATCATCGGCCAGGTGCCGCACGATGACAACACCACGACGGCCAGCGGCTGGGTGACCGAAAAACTCGGCGGCTTTCCGCGCGCCGGCGATTTTGTGACAGTGAACGGCTTTGAATTGCGCGTGGAAGTCCTGGACGCCACGCGCGTGGCGAAGTTGAAAGTCTCGCGGAAAGCCTAAGTCACCACTTCGCGCCGCGAATGGCGAAGACGGTGGCGAGACCAGCGAGAAGCGCATCCACCGCCACTGCCAGCCACAGCCCGGCTTGGGCCGAGATCACGGCGCACAATCCAATCGTTCCCAGCCACAAAGCCAGCGGGGTAAAGTCCGGCTTGCTGGGTCCGCCCGGCTGTTTTTTGATGAGCGACGGCGTGCTGAAGGCCAGAATGAGCAGCGCGACAAACGCCCAGCCGAGAAAATTCAGCGGCGAAGCGCCATACCAAGAAACGGGTGATTTCGTCGGCTGCCACAGCCAGAAATGTTTCACCTGCGCGGCGACGGGTTCAAGCGCGAGATCAAACGCCACCGCCAGCCCGGCGGTCAGGCCGATGAGCCACCAGCCGTAATTGGTGGTTTTGCGCCACGGCCGCAACGCCAGCCGCACGACTCCGCGGGAGTTGAACAAGGCCACGATCCAAACCAACGGCAAGGTCCAGGGAATACAGTCAAACAGTTTCGGCCCGGCGGTTTCGTTGAAGGTGAGCGGACCGAAAGGAATGCTGGTGCGGGCGCTCAGACCATGCGCGGCCCCGCCGATGAGCGCGGTGATGCCGGCGGCCAGCAGCACGTTCTGCCACGGCAACTGCCGCGCCAGCGTGGTGAGGCTGGCGAGGAAGGCGAACCCCAGCAGCAGGGCGTCGAGGTTTTCGCAAACGCGGGGGGCCAGGATTTCCGCCAGCGCCGTGAGACCGAGCGCGGCCAGGATGGTCCAGTGGAATCCCTTCTGAATTGTGATGGCAGACAGGCTCATTGCTTTTCTGGACAGTGTCGGAAAATGGGGCGGCGGGCAAACGCGAAATGCTGAAAATTGCAGATTTCCGCCAGGCGGCGACTTCTTTGCTGGGCGGGCATCGCACTTGCTTTGCTCCACGGGATGACTCTTGAGGAAATCGGCGGGCAGATCAAAAGCTGCGCGGACGCAATGAACTCGCGCTACGGCAGCGCGGTGTTTGACGAATGGGCGGTGGTCTCGCTCGTGGAAAACAAGGCGCGCGTGCTGTTTTACACCGGGCCGCGCAACGACGCGTTCCTGGAGAATTTTGTGAAGGATCTCGGCACCCTGCGGGCGGATCTGCTCGGCGGAAAATTCGGCCCGGGCGATTTTGAATTTTCCCGCCACGCCGTCGGCACCCACATCGAGGCGTTTCTGGCGTTGGGCTTGGGATATTATCTGATCTGCAACAACACGCGTGAGTCCATGGAGACGATCGCCAAGAATCCGCGCTGGCTGGGCGCGCAGGTGCCGTTCGTGGAACTGGCGGAGAAAGTGCGCGCGCAGCCGCTGGCCGTTTCGTGGGATACCAAGTGGTTTGCCAAGGTCTAGGGCGGCCGGCCAAATGGAATTGCAGCGGTAATCCTGGAGGTGGATTCATAGTGGTTGGTCTGGCGCGGGCCGGCAGGTTTGCCGCGCGACCAAGTCCTCGTGAGCGATGGCTCCGAATAAACTGGCGGGAAATTTTCAGTTGCCGCTCCCCAAGTTTTAGCCGAGCATCGGGATCATGGTGAAAACCCGCTCACCAATCTCGTCGCCTCCCCCGGCGTTTCGCCACGCCAATTGGAGGATTCGGCCGTGAATTCTGATGCCCCCGCATGCTCGGTTCCGCAGGCTCCAATTCCAGGCAGCGTTCCGCCCGCACCCGGGGCGCGGCGAACTTTTTCCCACTCGCTGGCGTGGATTGTTCTGGCCATCGCCCTGACGGCCAGCGCGGGCGGCTGGTTCATTGCCTGGAAGCATGAGGAATTGACCGCGCGCAAGCGGTTTGATGAAGAGGTCAGCCGGATTCAAGCCGCGCTCACCGAACGCATGTCCATTTACGAGGACGTGCTGCATGGGGGGGTTGGTTTGTTTGCCGCCAGCTACTCGGTGGAGCGCGCGGAGTGGAAGGCCTATGTGGATTCCGTCTCGGTGAACAAACGGTTTCCCGGCATTGACGGGCTGGGATTTATCGCGTGCGTGCCCCGGGAGAAGCTCGAGGTTTTTTTGCAGACGACCCGCGCGGACAAGACGCCCAATTTCCAGTTAAAAAATCCCGGCACGAACGACGATCTGCTCATTGCGAAATATTTTGAACCTGAAAGGGAACACGCGGCGGCGCTGGGTGTGGACGTCGGGACGGATCCCGAACGTCGGGCGGTGGCAGAGAAGGCGCGGGATACCGGCCAGCCCGTGATCAGCGGCCGCCTCAGTGTGAAAGAGCCCGGCTCGGAAGCGGAAGGCGGGCTGGTGATGATGCTGCCAGTATTCCGCAACGGAGCGCCGGCCACCACCACCGCAGAGCGCCGGGTCAACATTGAGGGCTGGGTTTATGCCCGGTTCGTCACGTCCCAACTCATGGGCGGCATCCTGCGGGACAAGGAGCCGCTGCTGCGATTCGAGGTTTTCGACCGGCTGGCGCAGGGCTCGGAAACGCTGGTTTTTGACAGCGATCCGCCTGAAGCCAAGCCGCCGGATGAGCGGCCGCCGCGGTTCTCGATGATGAATCCCGTGACGGTGGGGCAAAATCTCTGGCTGCTGCATTACACCACCAAACCGGCTTTCAACGCCGCCATTCCCCGGAGTGCGGAAACGCTGGTGGCCGTCGGCGGCGGCGTGATCAGCCTGCTGCTGTTCGGCATCGCCCTGTCGTTGAGCACCACGCGGGCGCGCGCGGTGGCCATGGCCGACGACATGACGCTGGCTTTGCGGGCAGCGAATGCCCGGCTGGAAAAGGAAATCAAGGACCGTGAACGCATGGAGCGGCGCGCAGCCATCCAGCACGCGGTCACCCGCGTGCTGGCGGATGCCGAGACGCTGGCCGAGGCCACGCCGCGAATTGTCCAGGCCATCTGCGAAAGTCTTGGCTGGGATCTCGGTGCCATCTGGCGGATTGATCCGCACTTGAAGCAGCTTCACTGCGTCGAGTTCTGGCACCGGCCCGGAATGGCCGTGGCGGAGTTCGCGGCCGCCACCCGGCAGAAAACTTTCAAGCCCGGCGAAGGCCTGCCGGGCCGCGTCTGGGCCACGACGCAGCCGGCCTGGATTGCCGACGTGACCCGCGACCAGAATTTTCCACGCCGATCGTCCGCCGCGCAGGCGGGCCTGCACAGCGCGTTTGGCTTCCCCATTTTGATGGGCGAGGAATTTCTCGGCGTGATCGAATTTTTCAGCCACGAAATTGTCGAGCCGGATGCCGAGGTGCTCAAACTCGTCGCCGCCCTCGGCAGCCAGATCGGCCAGTTCATCGAGCGGAAACGCAGCCAGCAGGAACTCCAGCGCGAACAGTATTTGTTCAGCACGCTGATGGAAAAATTGCCGGACCGGATTTATTTCAAGGATCGCCAGAGCCGGTTTTTGCGGGTGAACAAGGCCATGCTCGCTTGTCACGGATTCACGGATGCCGCCTTGATCATCGGCAAGACGGACTTTGACTTGTTCACCGAGGAACACGCCCGGCAGGCGTTTGAAGATGAGCAGCGGTTGATCCGCAGCGGCCAGCCGGTGACCAAAGAGGAGAAGGAAACCTGGCCCGACGGCAGCGTGTCTTGGGTGCTGACCACCAAGATGCCGTTGCGCGACGAGGCGGGCGACATCGTCGGCACTTTTGGCATCTCGCGCGACATCACCGCGCGCAAGCGGACCGAGGAGGCCCTGCGCGCGAGCGAGGCGCGCTTCCAACTCATGGCGGCCACCATCGAAGACGTGCTCTATAGCGTGGACGGCGCGACCGGGGAATTCCAATACGTCAGCCCCGCCTTTGAACGCCTGCTCGGCTACACACTGGCCGATGTGACGGCCCTGGGCGGCCGGGAGAAATTCCTCGCCCAATTGATCCAGCGCGACGCTTTCGCCACCCAACAGGACACCTTCCACGGACTGCAGACCCAACCTCATCCCCCGACGCCGACGCGGTGGGAAGCCTGGTGGCGCTGCAAAAGCGGCGCGCTGCGCTGCTTTGAGGACTGCTGGATTCCCCTCTACACCGGCGACACCCTCACCAGCACCCACGGCGTCCTGCGCGACATCACCGACCGCAAGCGCGCCGAGGAGGCCATGCGCCGGGCGCGGGACGAGGCGGAGGAAGCCAACCGCACCAAGAGCCAGTTCCTCGCGAACATGAGCCACGAGTTGCGCACGCCGCTCAATTCGGTCATCGGTTTCGCCGGCATCCTGTTGAAAAACAAAACGGGCAATCTGCTCCCGGCCGAACTTAATTTTTTGGAGCGCATCCAGGCCAACGGCAAACATCTGCTGGCCTTGATCAACGAAGTGCTCGACCTGTCAAAAATCGAAGCGCGCAAAGTGGAACTGCAACTGGCCCCGGTGGCGCTGGACGTTCTGGTGCGCGAAACCATCGCCCAACAGGAGGGCTTGGTGCGGGACCGGCCGGTGCAGTTGCTCGCCGAGGTTCCGTCGCGGCTCAACTCGATCCAAGCCGATGCCGAGAAATTGCGGCAAGTCATCATCAACCTCATCGGGAATGCGCTCAAGTTCACCGAGCGCGGCAGTGTCACCGTGCGCGTCGTGACCAATCCCGTGAATCACGAGCCGCTGCGCATCGAGGTCATTGATACGGGCATTGGCATTCCGCAGCAAAAGCTCGGCGTGATTTTCGAGGCGTTCCAGCAGGCCGATGCCAGCACCGCCCGCAAATTCGGCGGCACGGGACTGGGCCTCACGATCTCGCAGGCGCTCTGCCAGCTCATGGGTTTTCGCATCGAAGTGACGAGCGAAGTCGGCTGCGGCTCCACGTTCAGTGTCGTGCTCCGCAGCAAACCGGAAGACGTCGCGCCGCTGGCTGCCGACGAACCGGCGGCGAAATCGACCATTGAAAAGTCCGCCGCCCCGACGCCCTCCGAATTGCGCGGCCGACTGGTTCTGGTCATTGACGACGAATCCGATTCGCGCGTGCTGCTGACACACATGCTTGAAGAATTTGGCTGCCAGGTCATCGCCGCCAATTCTGGCGAGCAGGGCCTGCGCATGGCCCGCGAGTTCCGGCCCCAGATCATCACTGTGGATTTGCTGATGCCGCGAATGGACGGTGCCAGCGTCATCCGCGCGCTCAAGGCCGATCCGCAACTGCGCGCGATCCCGCTGGTTGTGGTCAGCGTCGTGGCTGAAGAACATCGGGGCAGCATTCTCGGCGCGGTGGACATTCTCGAAAAACCCGTCGCGCGCGAGGATCTGCTGGCGGCGCTGCGGCGCAGTCTGCTGCCGGTCCGCGCTAAAATTCTCATCGTGGACGACGAGGCGGACGCGCGGCAAATTCTGCTTTCGCACCTGGCCAGCGAACCGGTGGAGACGCGCACGGCGGTGAATGGCCAGGAGGGGTTGGCCGCGTTGGCGGCGTTCCCGGCCGATTTGGTTTTGCTGGACTTGATGATGCCGGTGATGGATGGCGTGGCGTTTCTGGACGCGCTCCGCACCGACCCGCGTTACCAGCATTTGCCCGTGGTCGTCATCACCTCCAAGGAATTGAGCGGGGCGGAAAAAGAAGAATTGCGCCGGCAGACGCTGGAGGTCGTGAAGAAAACCGAGTTGTCGGAAGAAAAATTCAAGGCGTTGCTCCGGCGGATTCTCAAAACCCAGACGGAAGGCGGACGCCGCCAACCCGCCGCCACCGGATGACCAAAAAAATCACCTCGCTGCTCGTCGTGGACGATGATCCGGTGTTCTCGCGGTTCGTCTGCCAACTGGTGCTGGCGCTCGCCGAAGAATTGCCCTGCGGCGTGACGTGCGCGGCCAGCGCCGAGGCGGCGCTGACGCAGATTCCGCGTGGCCGGTTTGAGCTCGCGCTGGTGGATTATCATCTGCCCGGACTCAGTGGCTTGGACCTGCTGGCGCAAATCAATCAGTTGCCGCTTGATCAACGGCCGGCTGTCATCCTGCTTACGGGCAGCGGCAACGAAGCGGTGGCGGTCGAGGCCATGAAGCGCGGGGCCAAGGATTACCTGAAAAAAAATGAAGTGGATGTGCCATCGTTGATGCGTGCGTTGCAAAGTGCGCTCGCGCAAAAACGGCTGGCCGAACAGGTCGCCGCCTACAACGCGCAGATGAAGGCCGATTTGGAAATGGCGCACAAACTTCAGGAGTCGCTGCTCCCGCAGAGTTATCCGTCGTTCCCGCCAACGGCCACCGCCGAAAATTCGGCGCTCCGGTTTTGTCACCGCTATTTCTGGACCGCGCAACTGGGCGGCGATTTTTTCAACGTGCAGAATTTGTCCGACCGCAAGGCCGGCGTGCTGATTTGCGACGTGATGGGCCACGGCGTCCGCTCGGCGCTGGTCACGGCGATGCTGCGCGCGTTGGTCGGTGATTTGGAAAAACACGCCCACGACCCCGGACGGTTTCTTTCAGACATGAATCGCAAGCTCGCGGCCATCTTGAAACAGATTGAGGAACCGCTTTACGCCACGGCGTTTTACATGGTCGCGGATGTCGCCGCCGGAAAATTGCGTTATGCCAAAGCCGGACACCCCGCGCCGTTGCACTTGCGGCGGCAGGCCGGCATCGTCGAGCCGCTGCCGTTTCCCACCCACGCCGGCGCGGCCCTCGGCCTGTTTGAAAAAAGCGACTTTATCACCAGCGAGCGTCCGCTGACGGCCGGCGACGGAATTTTGCTGTTCACTGACGGCCTGTTTGAAGTGCCAAATGCGGAGGACGAAGATTTCGGCGCGGAACGATTGCTGGCCGCCGCGCGTCAACGGATCCACCAGCCGCTGCCGGCGCTGCTCGACGGCTTGATCACCGACGTGCGCGCGTTTGCCGGCGGCAACGACTTCAGCGACGACGTCTGCCTGCTCGGAATGGAAGTTGCCAGAACCGGCGGCAACGGTTAAAACAAAAACAGGAACCTGAATCGCACCATGAAAAAAATCGCCGTTGTGGAGGACAACCCGGACAACCGCCTGCTCGTGCAGGTGATCCTGGAGTCGCTTTACAAGGTCGTGGAATATGAAAACGGGTTCACGGCGCTGGCAGGCTTGCCCAAGGAAAAACCGGATGTGGTGCTGCTGGATATTTCTTTGCCGGAAATGGACGGGGCCGAAGTGCTGCGGCGGATGCGCGCCGATCCGCAGTTGCGAATGCTGCCAGTGATTGCGCTCACGGCGCACGCGATGAGCGGCGACCGCGAAAAATTTCTCGCCGCCGGTTTCAACGATTACGTCACCAAGCCCATCGTGGACGAAAATGTTTTGCTCGACGCGATCCAGCGCCTTTTGCCCGGCGAACGGCCGGTTGAAGCTTCGACTCGGCACGAACCCAGCGACTTCAATCCCGACGCCATCGAACGCCTGCTAAAATTGGGCGGGACGAAGTTTACGCTGGAAATGATGGAGATGTTCAGCAGCTACGGTGCAACCAAGTTGGCCGACGCGCGGAAGGCCCAGCAGGCCGGTGACCTCAATGCCTTGGCGGAAGCGGCCCATCCGCTCAAATCCAGCGCGGGCAATGTCGGGGTCACTGGCGTGCAGGAACTGGCGGCGCAGGTTGAATCGTCGGCGCGGGACCGGCAGGCCGAATTGGCCGGCGCGCAGTTGGACCAGTTGGAACGCGCTTTTGCGGCGGCGCTTTTGTTTTTGGATTCGGAAAAGGTGCGGCTGACGAAACCGCCGTCCTGACGATTTCGGTTAACGCTTGGTCAACACCCTGAGAACCACGGAGCGAAGCATATGAATACAACCAGCGACAGCGCGCCGGCCGCCACCCCCAAGCCCGCGCGCATCCTCGTGGCGGAAGACTCGCCGCTCAACCAGCAGGTGGCGCTCAAGCAATTGGAGAAACTCGGCTATGCCGCGGATGCGGTGGCCGACGGTGATCAGGCGTTGGCCGCGCATGCCCGCACCCCTTACGACATTATTTTGATGGACTGTCAGATGCCCGGCATCAGCGGCTATGAAGCCACCTGGCAGATTCGCAACCGCGAGCAGGAAAAAGCGGGCGAGGTGGAAGCCGGCAAACGGGTTTACATCATCGCCATGACCGCCAACACCCAGGCCGACAACCGGGAAAAATGCGCCTCGGCCGGCATGGACGGTTTCATCAACAAGCCGGTGCATCTGGCCGAACTGGAAGTCGCCCTGACGCACGCCCTGGCCGATCAGTCAACCCGGGAAATGGAGGCGGTGATTGATCCCATCATCATCGCCGGCCTGCACCAGTTGCGGACGCCGGGCAAACCGGATCCGCTCGCGGAACTGATTGATTTATTCCTGCGCGAGGCGCCGATGGAACTGGACACCATGAGCGACGCCGTGGCCAAAAATGATTTGTCGTCGCTGTCCCGCACCATCAGCGCTGTGACCGCGCTCAAAGGCAGCGCCGGCAACCTCGGAGCCCGCAACCTCGCCGCGCTGTGCGACGAAATCGAGCAGACCGCCAAGACGTGGATGCTCTCCGACGTGCCGCCGCTGATCGAGCGGGCGCGGGAGGAATTCAGCCGCGTGCGGGTCGCGCTGGAGCGGATCAAGCGCAGTTAAGCTCGCCACTGGCAGGCGCACCGGGCGAAGATATTATCATGCCGGCGTCGGCGTAAGGCGGCACTGGTGTGCTGGGTGACAATAAACTGGCGGTGCGCGGAAGATGTAAATCTGCCCCACCGATTCCGGTTAAGACTGCCGCAGGAGTTCCAGCATTTGGCGGTCGAGCTTGTGGTTCTTGAAAGCCTCGTAGGTGATGTCTTTGCGGTTGCTATCGAGGAGACCAAAAGGGCCGCGGAAATTCCACAGCGCCCAGCCGAACCCGGCTGCTCGCCAGTTAGCGAGGCAGTCGCGCATCCAGGCCAGCACCACTGCGTGCGGCGTGTGATTGAAGGCGCCCCATTCGCCGACAACCACGCCAACGCCCTGTGCCGCCAACGCCTGCCACGGCTCGATCATTTTTTTCTGGAGCGTTTCTTTGCTGTGCAAATACCGTGGATTAGCCGGACGAGCACCGTGAGCGTCCACGATAAACGTTTCCTGTTTCACTCCCCAATCGTAGTTACCCGGCACAATGATGGTCTCGCCAAAACGAAATTCCGCAAACGTCAGCCAGTCACCTTGGAGGACCGTGATCTGAACCTCACGCGTGCCGGCGGGAAGCGTGGCGGCATAATCACGATCGTAGTCGGCGTTGAAACCGCCCCACTTGGACCGTTCCGACTTTTTCCATTCGCCCGCCCCGGGGCCAGGCTGGAATTGTTTCTGCAAGACTATCGCGCCATCCGCTTTCACGATGAGTTCGGCTGGCGCTGAAACATGACCCACGCGGATGCTAAATGGCGTGGCTTGCAGGCATTCGATCTGGAAAACGAGCGCGCTCTTGAATTCCGGTTTGGCATCGCCGTAGAGGTGATTGTTGAGTTGCACAGGAATCGGCCAGACCGGCACCGGCCAAGGTCCTTCGTGAAAAATCCAGCTTGCTTCGTAATGGCTGATCAGCATCGGCTCGTAGCCGCGCGTGCTTTGGGCGATGCCCGACGATACCAGTTCCGGCACCGGCTGCGTGCCCCAGCGAATGCCGTCAGCGATGATGAGCCGATGCGGATCGGCGGCGCGGATGGCCTCGATCGCTGGTTTCATCGCCGCCGCATAGACGGCACCGGTGATGTCGCCGGGTTCGTTGATGAGGTTGAAGCTGAGTTGCCGGCTCGGCACACTTTTGTAGCGCGCCGCAAACACGCTCCAGTGCCGGGCAAACTGCGCCTGCGCTGACGCTTCGGTCCACAGCGTCGGTTGCTCGCCGTCACGCAGGTTGACGCAGTAGCCGGGGCCGCGGTGGAAATTGAGGCAGACGTGAACGCCATACTCCTTGCCCCACGCCACGGCTTGGTCAATCTCCTTCATGGTCTGCTCATGAAACTCCGCTTCCGGCGTTTGCGCCCAGCAGCGGAAATCCATCGGCAGGCGAACGAAGTTGAAGCCCCACTCGGCCATCCACTCGAAATCGGTTTCGACAAAAGGCTGGTTGCTGGCGCTCTGAAATTTCTCCAGCAAGTTAAACCCGCGCCAGCGCGGCAGCTTGGCCGGCGTGGCTTCGGGCAGCGCGCGGGGAGCACCACCATAGCCGTGTTCTGCAAACGTAGCCAGGACTGCGGCGGCGGCACTGGCCTGGAGAAATTGGCGGCGATTCATCGTGGTAATTTGACAATGTTTTCGGTCTCAATCGCAGTTTCAATTCACAATTTCCCGGTTGATTTCCGGCCCACGACCAAGGTGGTCTTTTTTTGTGTTTTTCGCCCTGCTCTGCGGGTGGCCGAACGTGAGCGTGAGTCTCTTTTAACAGTAAAGGGGTTGATGCTCCAATGCTAAATGGAACGTTAGCATGAATACGCCTTGGGGCTTCTTGCAGGCGAAAATATTCGCTTGCCTTGTTCCCTCTGATTGTTATGCTTCGCGACTAATTTTATCTAAAATTTATGGCACGCATTTGTGAATTAACCGGCAAACGCCCGATCAAGGGCAACATTATTTGGCGCTCGGGTAAAGCCAAGAAAACCGGCGGTATCGGCACGCACGTTACCGCCATCACCAAGCGCAAATTCCATGTGAATCTGCAGCGGGTGAAGGCTCTGATGCCTAACGGCGAAGTCCGTTATATCCGCGTCGCCGCCAGCGCGCTCAAACAAGGACTCGTCACCAAGGCGCCCAAGCGCACGTGGAAAAAAGGCGACGAAGTGAAGAAGAAGGCCTAAGCCCGATTCACCGACCCACTCCCCGCGAGGCCGTCATGGCCTCGCTTTTTTATTCCCCAGACCGGCGGACGCACCGCTGGTGGGCCGCGAATAAATTAGTGGCGACCTGATAAAAATTGGTGATTCCCGCCAACTGTAGCGGTCGCGCCCAGCTTGGCGGACGATTGGTCGTCGGCGGCACCCATCGGCGCGGAAGAGTGGTTGGTCGTGCCCGCGCAACAAAAAGTCGGTAATGCCAGAAAACCCGCCACGGCAACTCACACGATCTAGTGTAGTGTTCTGTAAATGAGGGGTCATAACGGTGATGTGGCGACTTGGGCCGCCCGGGCTTTGGAAATCTTGGCCAGAATTTCCTCACCCTTCTTGCGCCAGACGTATCGCTTGGGCGCCAGATTTCGCTCCGCC
>CAINLR010000116.1 GCA_903850425.1 uncultured Verrucomicrobia subdivision 3 bacterium
CAGACCACCGGCTTCCAAGGCGTGCGCGAGGACGTGTGGAACTTCCACATCGGCGGCTACCAAGTCTGCGAGAAATGGCTCAAAGACCGCAAAGGCCGCAACCTCACCGCCGACGACCGCACCCACTACCAAAAAATCATCATCGCCCTCTCCGAAACCATCCGCCTGATGAAGGAGATCGATGCGGTGATCGAAACCCACGGCGGCTGGCCGATGAAATGAAAGGATGTTTATGTCAAATGAATCCGAAACACAACCGGACCACGTCATTAAGGAAAAGGTTCGCACGCGGATTGAGGCCGACATAGACATCCAGTCAGACAACAAAAAAAAGAAGCCAGAGCGGTTATCGGTTTTGTATGAGCTATACATCGACATTTTAGGGAGTCTTGTCCCAGGGCTATTGATAGTAATCTTAGGCGGGACGACAGTTGTCCTTGCTTTGTCCAGTATTCATTCTCTGCTTTATTACGAGCCCTTGGGAGCCGGCTTCTCGTTCGGTGGAATCAAGGAGATTGTGGCCAGTTTCCACTGGGAAATTGCGACCGTCATCCTCGTGTCTGCCTATGTTCTCGGGGCTGTGTTTTTCCGACAAGACCCAAAGAAACCCGACGCGCGGAGCGCCTTGCATGTCTGGTTACATGCAGGTGCTAAGGACCGCGCTGGTCTGGCAGTTCAACCGCAAATCAAACTTCCAGACAAGTTTTTCATCGATACCGATGTTCCCACGCTTTGGCAAAAGTTGTGCGATTGGCAAAAGTTGGTAATCAGGGGGTTTTGCACTCCGCTGGCAGAACTGCATCGGGCTGAACTTAAAAGTGCAGCAGAGGCAAAACAAACCTCAATTCCGCCAAAGCCAATTCTAGGGCAACCACGTTATTTGTATCGCCTCTTGGGTTTTCTATTTCCGGAAAGCTACACAAGTTTGCTCAAGATGGACGCCCAGTTTCCCTATCTGCATTTGCGGTGCTATCTGGCATTTCGGGGCTTAACTCATCTCACGAATATGGTTCCTTGGTGTCCGATAAAACCGGAGACAGTCTCTCGGCGGACTAAAATGTTTATAAACATCATTAAGATCAGACTTCTGGCAAGGTGCCCCGAGATGTCCAAAGGTGTGATTCGGAACGAGGCCGAGGTGCGGTTGGCAACTTCGGTGTGGTATGCTGTCAGGGGGCTATTTGCTTTGTCTTTTTTGGTCTTAATTGCTTTGGTTGGGACCACTTGGATATCAAGTGGGCTCAGCCGCGGGTCATATACCGGTTTTTCTGCGTCCGATGTCAGGGAGCCGTCAACCTTCTGGCAACGGCTAACGCAGCAATCCAACAGTGTCTCGCTCTGGTTGGTCGCCAAGATTTCATCAGATTCACATGTGGTGCTGACGAATAATCCGGCCGGTCTTTCCACTGCAATAGAGCGAATTTTGGCCAGCGATTGTATTTATGAACCCGGTCGGTTTTCAAGCGTGGTATTGCGTCCAGAGACACAGGAGTTGCTGGCCGAGAATCCGCACGGCTCCAGTTTGAAACGACTGAATCGGATGCTGATTGAAGATGCCTTCCCAGCGGAAATCTACCGGCGAACCACACTGCCTTCAAGCTTGTTTGTTTCTGAATCCTTCGCTGGCTTTATACTTTTATTATCAGCGGTGATGATGCACCACCTGCGCAAGTGCATCCATTATATGCGTGTTCGTGAAGCGCTTTACGTTTTGGAAACCGCAGCTTTGGCCCAAATGGACAATGCCGAGATGTTCTCCGACCTCAAATGTGGGAAAACTGATTTTTCGTGCCAAACCTGCGACCTTATAGGAAGAAATGCAACGTCAAATTGAAAGGAGCGGACTATGCCAGCAGCAACTACACTTTCACGAATCAGCCGGTATGATTACTTTGCCATACTAGGTTCCGGAACATATGTGGTCGGATGTGTTTGTTTTCTTGGTGCGGCCATTTGTAATTCCGGCGCGAAGCTCTCTGCGAGAGCAACGGCGTCTTGGTTGAGTGGTGAAATCCAACAGCATTGGCCGATTGCAGTCGGCTTTCTTTTCCTTGCCTTTCTAACCGGCAACGCCTTGCGCGCCATGCCGGTCAATACCGCAGACGCTTGGGGACTCAAATGGCTTAATTTTCTTACAAAATTCCGGCCCACAAAAAAGAACGAATCCACACAAGAGTGGAAACAATATCATGAGGCACTCCACACAGATAAATTTCCTTATCCGAAAATGCTGGAATTAGAGCTTAAAGCTTTGAAACTGGCCTTGAACAACGCCAAATGGCCGGCGGACTTTGAAATCCCTCCAGAGAATACCCGCCATTCAATGTTCAATTTTTGGAAAGCGGAAATCTGTCGGGAGAACACTCAGGCATTTGAATTCACTCAGGAGTTGGAAGGACGTGTAAGATTGTTTGCCATGATGTTTTGGGCGGCGTTGGTTGGCTTGGTAGTAGGAGCAATCGGATTCGCGTTGTCCATCTTCGGACTTCTGGGGTCTGGCTGGGTGTTCATTACGCTGGCCATGATGATTATTTCCGCATTGATCGGCATCATTTTCTTAACCGAATTGAGGCGCGTTCGAGGTCAGGAAGTTTCCAGTTTGTTCATCGCCTATGTGTCACTGACATTGGCCAAAACGAACTCAATGGATCCAAAAGCTGAAAGCCAGCATGGCCATGTCTCACAATCACATTTCGCTAATCCATGAACGACTTGTTCGCCAAACCTGAATCTTCAGAACCCGCCAAGCCAGCGGTGCAGCAGCTTTTCGTGGACGAGGCCGGCACGCCCACGCTGTTTCACGAAAGCGGCAAGGTGATCGTGGACACGTTCGGCTGCTCCCGTTTTTTCATCCTCGGCAAGCTGGAGGTGGAAAATCCCGCCGCGCTGGCCAGCAAGCTGACCGCCTTGCGCCAGCAAATGCTCGCCGACCCGATGTTTGCCGGCACGGAATCGTTCAAGCCGGAGCGCAAGAAAACCGCCGTCGCCTTCCACGCCAAAGATGACTTGCCGGAAGTCCGTTTCCGCGTATTTGATTTGCTGCGGCAGTGTGGCGACCAGTTGCGGTTTTACGCCGTCGTGTGCGACAAGTTCAAACTCCACGAGGCCGAGGCCGCCAAACGCGCCGCGCAGCCGGGCTACCGGTTCAACGAAAATTCCGTCTATGATTTCTTGATGCGGGAATTGTTCGGAAAATTTCACCGGCTGGCCGACAGTTACGAGGTTTGTGTCGCCAGGCGCGGCAACAGCACGCGCAACGACGCCATCAAGACTGCCCTGACCCACGCCGAGGGCGATTTTGAGAAGAAATTTGGTTTCCGCCGAAGTAATCCCGATGCGTGGACGATCACGGTGCAACCGTCAAAGGACAATCCATGTCTCCAGGCCGTGGATTATTTTCTCTGGGCCTTGCAACGATTTTATGAGGTGAAATGGAATGCGGCCACCAAGCAGCCGCAACTTGATTCCAAAACTGAACTGGTCATTCGCGAAGATCGGTTTTTGAACGCCGTTTGGCCGCAGGTCGGTGAGGTGCATGACCTGCATTTTGGCCCGGCGCACGGGACGTTTTTCACCAGCCCGAATCCCTTGAAGTTGACAGAGCGGTTTCCTCCACCACCATCTCCAAAAATAAAAAAGCCATGAGTATAGGAACCCCGAAGGTTCTCACGGCACGAGGCCGAATTTCGCTCACAGCGGGTTTAATGTCACCCGCCACCCCGATTTTGTAAAGTCCATTTTAACCAAATCAAACGATGCCCCGCCTGCACCAATACCGGAACCGGAACGCCTGTTATGTCCTCACCGCCATCGGCGGCAAGGTTATCACCTACCAACTCACGCCGGAAGGTGAAAAGAAGCTGGCGGCGGCTCGCATTGGTCCGGGCGAGCAATTCGAGCGCTCCATCCTGCTTGACCTCTACCGTTCCGGCGATGCCTACACTGGCGGCAGTGGCGTGGACGACCCGCTCGCCAGCCAGATGGAAATGGACTTTGCCAACGATCCGGTGCCGGAGACGGCATTTCCCGCATGCGACATTTGCAAAAGCGTCAACGACCTTCACCTCACCCTTCGTGGTATTCCGGACAAACTCGCCGCCCAGCTCCAATGCCCCACCTGTCGCGACCTGCCCGGAGCCCAGTCCGACACCATCATCCCCGTCGCGCTGCTGTCGCGTCCGCTGCTATCGCGCCTCTTTCAAATGAAAACCGTGGCGGCCAGAAGCCCCGGCGTGAAGCTATTCGAGGAATTGCTTCGCGCCGAGTTTGAATCCAAGTGGGAGGCCCTTCGCAAACGCCGGGGCAACGCCCAGACCTCACTTTTCGATATCGGCACCAAAGACGGCCTCGGATTGGACTAAGAACCACAAGCCCCACATGAACCAATCCTTTACCAGAACAGATGGGGGCAACTTGCTCGCGAACCTCTCCTAGTTGCGAAAATATGGGCACATTCACTGGCACCACTTCCGAATTTCGCCGCTACATCGGACCTCGGCTGCGAAACATCGTAAATCTCATCACTAGGCAGCACAAGGCCGAGGTCGCAAAGTGCGAGCAGTGCGGTTGCTCTGAAAAGGGAAAATTGGAGGCCGCCCACGTCGCGGGGCGGGACAGAAACCAGCTTATCGACCTAATCCTGCAGCCGTTCATTAAGGACGGCATCGTCACAGTTGATGTTGCCATCTTTGAAAAGCTATTCGAAACGCAGCATCATCCCATCCACAAAAGCATTCTGATTCTGTGTCGGGCGTGCCATAAGAAATACGATGCAAGAGGGACGTTGGCATCATCCAAGACGGCGGAAACCCGAACGCATTATTCTGTCCCTAAGTTAAAGCTAGTTGGAGGTGTCCCCGGCGCTTCAACTGTTAAACTTGTTCGCCTGCTCCAAAGCGTCGGTAAAAGAACGTTCGTTCGTCATTACCGTGAGTTTGGCGACCTAAGCCTCACCAATCAAAAGGTGTCAGAAATGCTGCCTTCTGAGTTTACCGAAAAATCACGAATTTCGCGGACGGCCCATGCTCGCCGGATATTTCGAGACGGTTTGCAACATGAGGCGTTAGAATTCATTTGCAACTCAGCACGTGTCGATCCAGAAACCCGCAAAAATGCACGCAAGTTCTTGCGACTCCAACAACGCCCTTCGTCGTGAACTGACGTTTAACGCCGAGTCTTGATTATGATTGAAGCCTATTGTAAACAGTTCTTCGGTTACGGACGCTGGGATGCGCCGGTCTGGTTCGTCGGCCTAGAAGAGGCGGGTGCCGGAACTCCGGCCCAGTTGCAGGCCCGGCTGACAGCGTGGGACCAGCGCGGTCGCCGCGAGTTGGAGGACGCTCCAGCGTTTTATCCGGCGTGCGGTCAGCCACAGTGGCATGGCCCAGATGCCACCTTGCAGCGCACCTGGCGACAGTTGATCCGCCTGCTGCTCCTGGCTCGCGGCGAACCAGTCGGAGAAGTGGCCTTGCTCGAATATCAGAAAAAGATCCTCGGTGCTTTTTCCGGCCACGTCTGTCTCACGGAACTACTACCCCTTCCCGCCCCCAGCCACCGCCATTGGCCATACGCCGCCCACGCCAATTTGCCCACTTGGCTGCAAACCCGAGAACAATTCACGCAGGCTGTCGCCGCTGGACGCATCGCCACCTTGCGGGAAAAAATCGCACTCCATCACCCTCGCTCCGTCGTATTCTATTTCTGGAAACCTCGGCAGCCGGCGGAGGACGTTGCGGGCGGCAAGTTTCGCCCCGTCATTCCCGAACAGTTGCTCGGCCTTGACCGCAACGGAACGGCCTTCTTCATCACCGGCCACCCGGCGGGAAACTATGCCGATTCCTATTTCGATGGATTGGGCCGCCATTTTCATGAGCACTGGCACCGCCTCAACGAAATTTGAAATTATGAACCTCCTTGAAAAACTTCGCACTGCTGCTGCCACGGTCCGGCCAGGCACGCGCGTCATCGGCATTGATCTGGGCACTACCAACTCCACGGTCGCCCAAGTGCGCTTGCCCATATGCAGCCAAAGCCTGAGCGGAGGTCGAAAAGTTGCTTCACCCCTGCCCGTCACCGAATCCACGCATCCGGAGGTCCTGATGGTCGTCGCGAAAGTTCCTTCGCTTGAATATCTGGCACCAGTAAACTACTTGGCTTCTCTTCGAACGGGCCTGACATGACCGATCCAATACCCATAGAGTCGCCACTAGACTCACCTCAGGCAGAGTTTTCGATTCGCTTTGCCGGCATTCGGTATCAATTCCACTGCCACCAAATTTTTACTCGACAACTTAACATTCGCCTAGCCCGTGCACTTTCCGTGCGAGGCACCGTCGTCGCGGCCCAGCCATCGCAATATTGGCGTTTGGATCGGCGAGGCACCTTCTGGACTTACTGCGCCGCGACGGCGGTGTCTCCGGTATTTGTAGCCGATGTTCAATGGGTTCTGGCCAACAACCGCAAGCTCATTCAATCCCATGCTAATGGCAAGATGGAGAACTGGGCTATCACGCGGACCGTTGCGCCTTGCTACAAATGCGACACTCCTTGTGATGTCCCCAGCCTGTATTGGCACCGTTACATGGGCGTGGGACCGCAGCCGGGCTGTTTCCGCAGAGGGAAATGGGTCTTTTGGACGCCCGTGTGCCCTGCCTGCGTGGCGCGCTTCGATTTCCTCTGGCGTGATCAGTTTACTAAGGACAATCTCGAAGACGATCCTTGGGAATTTCTTTCTCGCACGGAGCTGGACAAACTTGCCAGCCAGGATCGCAGCGGTAATATCCGTTGGGTTCGTAAGTTCGTAGCTGTAGGGAGGTTTACGACTAAACAATTCCGGATTCTTTGCTCTGAGTTTGACAATGTCTGCTTGCGCTGCGGTAAGTCGCGTCCGCTGGTGGCCGACCATGTCATCCCTCTCGCGCGTGGTGGGCGCAATGACATTACGAATATTCAACCTTTGTGTGCGCGATGCAATGGTATCAAGTCTGACAAGTCCACGGACTATCGTAAGCGTCCCCGCAAAGTGAGCGCGAAGCCTTGAGCAACAGTGCCGTAGGAATTTTTCGGCTAGACTCGTCCAGCCGCAAACCTATCGGCACCGCGTAAGCGGGAGCCGCTTCTTGAGCTTGCCGCGAGGTTCGGGGAAAATTTACGAATTATGCCGCCCGGCGCTCAACAATTCCCGCAAGCCAAGAATCGTTCAGTGATCCACGTTTCGGGATAATAGTGCTGGGTGTTTGCAGCCAATAGCTCTGCGATCTGTTGTTTCAAATCCGCCATCACCTTTGCCGTCGTGATGTCATCAGGTCGGATGTAATAGCCTTGCACGATCGCGTCAGGGTCGCGCTTCCAAGCAAACCCTCGGATGAACGCGACCAGGTTGTCGTCGGTTCTCAGCGAGTCGTGATAGTGAATGCCGTGGCCGAGGCCACCGTCTGGAGCGTGCGACCACATGGACCATTGGATCATGCCGGCGACTGGGTCAGTCTGCACCACGTTCTGCTGTAGGTATTCATACTTCTGACGTCTCAAGTCTGCATATTGCTTGAGCCATTGGTCCGTGGACATCGGCGGCTGGGCTGCGGCATGTGCAGCCGAGAGCGCGTTCTGTTTCCGGTGATAGGCATTCAGGAGTGGTCGTGGTTTTTGCTTCCTCATAATCCCTGTCGTTGAATAGGTAGCGGTTTGCTTTCTATGTGACTCAGGCCGTTTTTGCTTTTCGAATTCTGGAGGGTTTGGCCGGCGATTCGCTCGCGGCGAAGTGTTTAATGACGCGATCAGCCACCTCCTCAGTCAGGCCATGCCAGGGATCGCAGGTGAACATGTGCTGGCGCGGGATGACTTCGAGGACGGGTTCAGCTTCGTCGTCCAGCACAGCGTAGCGGCGGACCTGGTGTTCCTTGGAGCGTAGCGGGGCGTCGGTCAGCCACTTCTGGATTTCGTCGCCACGCCGGTCATTCTGGATTTCCGGGGTGCGGCCGATGACGCGCTGGATGGGGAGGTCGTGTTGATGCCAGAGCCACCCCAGCACGAAGAAGGGAAAGCCTGTGCGCCAGGACGTGGACATGACAACGTGGATCTCTGGTCGCGCGTCCAGGATGCGCCGGAGCTGGACCACGCAATCAGGAGCGAAGACGTGCGGATGTTTTGCTTTGCCGGGGTTCAGCACGCCGTCAATGTCGAGGAAGATAACGTCAAGTAGCATCTTTTTTAGAGTAAGGGGTGTGTCAAGCATTTTGAGCCGGGCGCTCGATCGTGCGAGGAGGTGTCATTGTCACTCTCAACCTCACGTCCCGTGAAACCTGGCGGCGTCAATCATCCGCTTGATCTTAACCGCAGCGAAGACTTTCGTGAACGGGACGGAAAGCGTCACATAATCTTTGGCATCGCGCCCCTCGTTCGAGATGACGTTTACATCGGCATGGTAGGCCAGCAAGAGTTCAACGATTTCCACCCGCTGCTTGTGCGCCGCGAACATGAGCGCCGTGATGCCGTCGTGGTTTCGGGCATTCACATTTGCGCCGATGCTCAACAGCGCCCCGACCGCTTCCACCGGCCCGGCGGAGGACGCCATCGTCAGCGGCGTATTGCCATGCTCATCCGTCAGGTTCACCCCTTCCCGCAGCCCGATAAAGCCGGGTGAGCTCAACAGCGGGTGGTTCGGATTTTCCCGAATCAGCCGCACGCCGCGCACCAACAATTCCCAGTATTCTTTGTCCATCATGTTCATAGTTTTTTAATTTGAGTGTTTGTTTGCCCGTCCCTGTTGCCGGCTTCTGCGCGCCGGTTACGCATATTCCGCAGACTTTCAGACCATCACCGTTTCCCAAAATATCTCGCTTCATCACCACTGGGTTGAACAGGTAGCGCTTTGCTTTCTGTGTGACTTAGGCCGTTTTTGCTTTTCGAAGTCTGGAGGGTTTGGCCGGCGATTCGCTTACGGCGAAATGTTGGATGACGCGATCAGCCACGACCTCAGTCAGGCCATGCCAGGGATCGCAGGTGAACATGTGCTGGCGTGGGATGACTTCGAGGACGGGTTCAGCTTCGTCGTCCAACACAGCGAAGCGGCGGACGTGGTGCTCCTTGGAGCGCAGCGGGGCATCAGCCAGCCATTTCTGGATTTCCTCCCCGCGCCGGTCATTCTGAATTTCCGGGGTGCGGCCGATGACGCGCTGGATGGGGAGATCGTGTTGATGCCACAGCCAGCCGAGCACGAAGAAGGGAAAACCCGTGCGCCAGGACGTGGACATGACAACGTGGATCTCTGGGCGCGCGTCCAGAATACGCCAGAGCTAGATCACACAATCAGGAGCGAAGACATGCGGATGTTTTGCTTTGCCAGGATTCAGCACCCCGTCAATGTCGAGGAAGATAACGTCAAGTAGCATCTTTTTTAGAGTAAGGGGTGTGTCAAGCATTTTGAGCCGAGCGCTCGGTGGCGGCGTGCATCGGTGTGAGCTGGGAACGACCCGAAGCGGGTTGACGGCATGAGCTATTCGGCGCACACTCGGTTTGACAGTCCAGACAAACGACCAGAACCAAACAATTCAACTAATTTAGCGTAGCTTCGGCTGCGGGTCTCAATAGGAAACCGCGAATTTTCATTGCAAAGAGACCGTGTCGAGCACGCGCCCATCGGGCGCGGCTTGATGCACTTCTTTGCAAGGCGCTTCGCGGTGCCTCTATTGAGGGTGCGTTGGGTTCGCGCCCCTTCTGTTTCTGGTCAGTTGGTCCTTCTTCGACGTGCTACCTGTTCAACAATAGGGTATTCAAAATATGACAGACCAAGAAATTCGGTTCAAATCTGCCTACGACACCGCAAGGGCCGCCGCCGTAAAAGCCGAAGCCCGATACGAAGCAGTCAAATGCGCTTCAGGAGCAGCCTTGGAGAACGCAAGACGAACATACGCGGCAGACAACAATCTATCCAGAACCTTGGCTACCCTTCGGGCGGCCGCAAATGCCGCCGACAAAGCTTATAATGACGCTAAAGTTGCCGACCCAGCCACCGACTCCTACCGCGCCTACAGTGCCGCCAGAATCGACCACGCTCACAAAATCCTAACATCTTCTACAGTCATTACTGCCAGAGATTGCATCCGTGAAGACTCTGCCAGCGCGGCCGATTTAGCCCGCGCCCGAGCCGCTGGTCTCGTTTTTAGCAGGGACTACAACCCCGAGGAAGAAAAACTTGCCGAAGCCGAATATGCAGGGAACCGAACTGCTCTACGCGCAAATCCAATAAACGCATACGCCGAATCTCTAGCCGCGCAAGCTAAAGTAGTTAAAGCCATCGCCTCGTGTGAAGACGCCGCAAGAAAATTATCCGAAGCCATAGCTATTAGAGACGCCCGAAACAACGCTGCAAATGAAAAAGCTGTCAGAGTGGCCAGTTCCGATAGCCACTTGAAATTTATGTCGCTCAAAGCCCTAATCCTCGGCTATGACGATGCTAGTCATGATGCCGAGAAGGCCTATGTTGATGCCCTCCATTACGACACAGAAGCTGCTGAAGCAGCGAGAATCAACGCATGGAACGCCCTGAGAGCTGCCGAACGAAAGCCGACCGATGCTGCTTACACCGACGCCTCTGTAATTAAAGCCGATGCGGACGCTGAAACTGCCCGAATCGCTCTCATCAACGCACAAAAAGATGTCACAGCTGCCCGTGATGCTTGCGACCTTTACAGGGAACGCGAAAGCAACAATAAAATGATGACTGCTATTTGGGTTCTCGCTTTAGCAGTTCTTGTTCTTTTACTGGTTGCCTTAGCGGCCAAATAACTTATGAATCCAGAAAGTCTCGAACAACTAATAAGGCGACTTCTTGCCCAGTGCGGCAACCCGCTGGACGCACGAGCGATTGTTCGGCTTGTTTGTAAAAATGGAGTAACCGCAACCCGCAGTGAGGTAAATTCATTTTTATACCGCGCCGAAAAGAGAGGCGAAGTATTGAAGGCTTGTAAGCCTGATCAATCCGCGCCTGTATGGAGCGTTGCGTTGGCGGGCAAATGTCCTGCTATTACAAATAAATCGCCAGGAATACTGGTAATCCCCACTATCACACCGAAGGTTGAATACCTAAAATCCGAACAGACCAAATCTACAATAATTGTTCAACCGCCGAACGCACAAGAGCACCAACCACCAGCTACCCTTACCATCCCGCCTTTACCTGCGAACATCCAAACTGAGATGCCCCCGGGGCACGCTGCGGCGGAAGTTCCTGGGCCGGCTGATCCAGATGCTGGGCAACCGCAGGTATGGCCAGGTGGCCGAGTATCCACAACTGAAACTCCCCGGCCGCTGGAGGGGAGCGCACAACTGAAAGAAGCTCGCAAAGCTCGGCCTAATTCCTTGGTTAAACCTTCACGTGAGAAATTTGACATCAAATGTCACACCTGCGAAAAGCAATTTCAGAGTATAAACTCAAAGGAACTGTATTGCTCTATCTTCTGCAAAGACTATGCCAGATCAAAGGCAAAACCATACCCGGGAGAACAGCGCTCCAATATGGCAAGGCAGATTATCCAAGGTGGTGACCGCTGGTAGGAGAATGCACATATCGACGACTGGTCCTGGCACTCGCATGACCCAGGAGCTGTTTGATCTGTGACATGGACAAGCTCTCAGCCAGCCGCTTCGCCAGACCGTCCTTGTCAATCGCGTGGTATCGCTCGCTCGCGGCCGAGTGCCGGATGCAGTGGTAGGACTTGCCCAGGATGCCAATGCGCTCGCACAGGCGGGTGAACTGCACCGACAGCAGCGACCGACGACGCACATCGCTGATGATCTCGTGTTGCTCGGGAAATAGGCGCGTCTGACTGGTCACCGGGATTTGCGTCACCATCGTCTCCAGTTCCACCGGCAGCGGGTGCTCGATGCGCTGGTTGGTCTTGTCCATCCAGACGATCAGCTTGCCCGGCTCGCCAAAGCAGCGCCATTCGAGGCCGGCGATGTCCGACAGCCGCAGGCCGGTTTGCGCCGAGCACCGCACGGCAAACAGCCAGAAGAACAGCTCTGAGTGTTTCCCGCCGAGTTTGCCCAGCTTCACCGCTCGACCGTGGTCAGTGTATTCGCTGGCGTTCTCAACGCGCGCCATGTCTTGGCCGAGCGTCCGCAGCTCCGATTTCAAATGCGCCGTGAGTTGATCCAGTTCCGCCGCCGTGAAGGGCTGGCGCTGAGCCGGCTCCTTCTGGTCGTGGCTGAGGACGCTGTAATCAATGCCGATGGCTTGGGACGGATCCGCCGCGACCCAGCCGTTGGCGCAACAGAAGGCGAAGAACGTGTGGAGATGGCCCAGCGCGAGCTTGCGTGACCCCTGGCCGCGTTCCTTGTCGGCATCGTTGACCCAATCGGCGATGTGCGTCTCAGTGACCGCCGTGGGCGGCAGGGAGCCAATCTTCATTTCACGGATCCACGCGCTGAGCGTGATGGCGTTTTCCGCGATGGTCTTGGGCGAACGTCCGCGCGTCTTCATCCATTCTCGGAATGGCGCGACCGCCTTGAGCAACGTCATGCGTTTGCCGGTGAGGATGCGGCCGACCACTTCGCGGGACAGCTTGCCGGCCAGCGCCGCCCGCTCCATCTCCGCGATGCCCGCCTGTTTCACGATGTCCTTGGCGCAGGTGAGGTCGCTTTGCTTGGTGGAGATCATGCGCCGCGCACCTGTCGCCGTGCGGAACTGGGCATGATAGATACCGTCAATTTTTTTGAGTTTCATGGTTTTGCCTGAATGTGAAAGGGTGATGTTAAAACTCTGTCTGCCTGCTCTGTGACGCCTGTCGATCGGCGGCAAGCTGCGCGGCCTCTTTGGTGATGCGTTCGCCGTCTGTGGATTGTTCTGTCGTCAATGTGAAGGATTCCGGCTCATGCCAATGGATTTCAAGCTGACGCGACTTGGGTTGGTGGGGCTTTTTCATACGCAAGCAACCTCCGGTGCCAGTGATTCCACCCAGTTGTCGGCGACGGACATGGCCACGGTCTCGGCGGCGCGCACGTTGCCGTTGGATTGAATCGCGATAGAGCCCGCCATCGCCGCCCCGAGGCGCGGAAACTTGGCTTGCAGCCAGTCGGCGATGACCTCCAGCGGGATCGGATCGAAGTAGAGGATCTTGAAACGCGACTGAAGTTGCTCCGGTAGCTCTTCGACCGTGCGATTGGTGGTGCCAATGAAGACGGTTTTGAGCGGCAGCTTGTCGAGATACGAACGCAATTCGTTGTGCGCTGCCGTCGAGGCGGCATCGATCTCATCGACGATCTGCACTCGCATCCCGAACATGGGATGGAACCGACCATGCAGTTGCCACTCGCGGATGCGATCCACCGAGCAGGACTGGCCGTTCAAGGATTCGATACCCAGCTCGTGGGTGACGAGAGCGCGAGCCAGCAGGTCGGCGATGGCGCTTTTGCCCAAGCCCGGCTTGCCGGTGAACAGGTAACGCCGGTCCATGATGGAACAGCCCGGCGCGGTAAGCTTGGGGATTTGGTTGAACAGCAGCGTGGCGATCTTGCCGCTTTTGCCAATGAAGGATTGTGGTGTCATAGAGTGAGGTTCAGGCGAACAAGGCAGATGCTTCGGCCAGCTCGGCGGAGCTGAACGGTGCATCCTTGGTGTCAGTGGTTGATGGGTTGGTGGATTTGCCCCGGCGTTTGAAGGGAATGGGTTTGGTGCAACTGTGGCTCCAGAACGACACGATGCCACTGGGCAAGGTGTGGCCACGTTTGGCGAAGCGAAATCCGTATTCGCTGATCGAATCGCGCACGGCCTGGTTGTGCTCGCCGCGCAGATCGCAGCACAGCCATAACCAGTCGCGCTCAACTTCGACAGCGGTGTGGAGGGTTGGGTGATTGGCGTGGAGCCACGCCAAGACTTCAGTCATGGGGAGTTTTTCTTTCATAGATTGATTGTCACCAAACACGGGCAAAGTGCTGGCTGGTGGAGATGCGGCGGGAGAGAACGCGGGGCTGGACCGGCACGTTTCACCTACAGGCGGGCGGTCCGTCGCTCCAAAATTTATGGGCGGCGTGAAATACTGCGAACCGACTGGAATACGTGCTGAAAGTAGATGCCGATGAGGGTAACGTTGGCGGCGATGACGCGGCCGACTGGTTGGGTTACCTGTTGGCGACGAAGGTGCGCACGGTCACGCAAAGGAAGCTGCGGTGATGTTAGAGAACATTCTGACCCCGATGTTTAAGGATAATTATCAACTGGGTTGATGGGATAACCGAACGGTATGTGGGTCGTCGTTGCCCGCTCAACGTCATAATTGGTGGGATGATTCCAAGGTCGCGATGACTGGCTTTCAAAATCGAAAGTGGAGCAGCCCCCGACCAAAACCAACCCGGACAGGATAATCATCGAGGGGATTATTTTAGGACAAGTGAGTGTCATAATAACAACGTGATGACGGCTTAGGCGCTGGAGCGCTGGTTCGACATCAGGGTGGCTTCCTTCGTCGTTGCAGTTCGCGGTAAATCGCCGCCGCCTCGCGTATGCAGTTGGCAACGGTTGGATTGTCGGCCGTCACATTAAAAACGCGGTCCGCAGCGCAGAAACCATGCTTGTTTCGCTTAAAAGGATCGGCACCGGCGGCGAGCAGCAGCTTAATCACCTGTATGCCATACTCGGTATGTGCGGCTCTGGCCAATGGTGTGTTGCCAAAAGAGTCCTCGACATCGGGATTTGCCCCGGCGGCGAGGAGCAGGCGAGCCGCGTCTGGTAACGACTCCTGAGCGGCGAAATGCAGCGGAGAGAAGCCATCGTCATCCTGAGCGTTAGGATCGGCCCCATCCTTGAGGAGGCGATCTATTGCCTGAAGGTCCACTCCCTCAAAGAGCGGAACCAGCGAATTGTGAAGAGGCGTTCTGCCGTATCTATCTATGCCCGGCCGTGGTTTGCGCTTTGGGTGCTTGCTACTCATAATATGCCTTGGTCGAACACCCCACGACGAACCACGCCGGACCTGCACCGCCCGCGCACGCGGACTCCAAAGCGTGTCCCGTTGATGGATTCAGAATTTGGATGCTTGCGGTCATACCGGTGTCACACCGAGCTGCACGAGGTAGTTCCGATCCGTTTCAAGGGGGAGGATTCGCTCAATCTCCAGCCTCGGCGCTGTGCTGAACAATCGGAGATCAGTGGCTACTCGCGAAACTCCCATGTCCCTCTGGTGCATCCATACCGCTCGCAAGCTCGCCTCCTCGTCAGAACACGTGGCCTGCTTCGAGCGGCTCGGAGACACGCCAGAGACCGCCTCAACACCTTGAAGCAGTCTGCGGATATCCTCCTCAATATTACCACTTATCGGATGGTCCTTGCGGATTGCGCACCACTCGCTTAGGGCTACTCGCGGAACCATTGCTGCATAGCGGATTATCGAGCCATCTCGTCCTGTCAGACTGGCTTGAAAAACGACTAGGTTGCAATAGCTCTGAATGTTCTCACATGCCAATCCATATTCCCATCTCCAAGCATACGCGCAACCACCCCAATTTTTTACGGCTCGTTCACCCTCGCCGCGTCGGATGTTTTTCAGCTCACTCTTTCGGTCACTCCTATTCATCATCCTTGCCGCTCCGATCTGTGAATACCAATAGCGGTGATCTCCAATCTCCAGATAGTTGCCCTTCGTCCTGTATGCGCGGAAGAACGCCTTCCAACGCTTCGGATGGTGTGCGCATGCATCCCGCAACGACTCAAACGCTTCACGTTCCTCTTGGCTTCGTAGCTTTGCCTCTACAACATACTGATGGGGCGGCATGATAAAGACTTTTGGAGTTACCCACAGTAGCCTATCCGCTAAAGTGCTAAGTTGTTCAAGGCTCAGGATGCGCCCCGACCCGTCAATAACCTGCTCTGCTTCGATTCCGACCTTGGATATGTGGGGAGTTTTCATTGCGTTTTTACTGGATGGTGCGAGCTCGCCGTCCACCGGGAAGTTGGAGACGCACGCTGCCTTCCGGCAAACCAAAAACGCTTTCAATCGTGCGGATGCCAGGGCCGACAGAGGCATTGCGCCGCAATGAAAACGTGCGCTTAGCTGTGATTGCTTTTTTTGGGGTCTTTTTGGTCATAGATTATTTTTTCGTTCGGCTCTAAATTTAGCTTTCGGTGGCAAATCTTCATCAACTCCGAGCAGATCATCTGAGTCGGCAAAAGCCTGAAACTTGTCTATGCCATAGTTGCAGCCAATATACTCGGTGAACTCCTTGCAAAGCCTATCTAGTGCCTTTTCTGTCGGCTCAAAATTTCCCTCATCGCCACCTCTGTCTGGTTCTACTTCGGATTCGGTGAACGAATACTGGGTTTGGAATGAGCAAATCACATTGTAAGTGTAAATCTTCTTGGTATTTGTGAGCTTCGCTCGTTTAGGAGACTTGGTTTTCATATTTGTGCAAGAAGGAATCACGGCCAGTAATGAGCAACGCCGGGCCTGTGCCGCCGCCCTCGCACGCGGGCTCCGCAGCGTCAGCCGGTGATGTCTCTAGGAAGTTTTTAGGCCAATTCTTATTCACGGGTTTATTCGGGAAAACGCTTCATATTGTCAAGCAACGGCCGGGGGGCTTGCTTGAACTGCTTTTGAATCTTGACCATGTCATAGTAATGAGATCCCTTGCCCAGTTCGACAGCGAGATTGAGCTTCACCTCGGTATCATTTTTCGGAAACGGATACAGGAAGATCTCCCCTGATTTGGGGTCGAAGACGTTGAAATAGCGGGTCGCATACTTGCCCTTTTGCTGACACGCACGGAGGATGGTGGTCGCATTGGCCAGCGTCGGTGCGGAGTTTGTTTTCAGCATGGGCTGCAGCACCCGCTGCCCGTAGCCAAGCCCCCAAGACTTCTGTTCTTTCCAGACTCGCAACTTACCATCAACCGCGCCGATGAGAACAGAGGCACCCGTTTTATCCATCAGCAGAACCTTCGAATACGAGAAATTGGGATCGCGATGCTGCCGATAGAAGGTAATGGCTTCTTCAACGGTAGCACAGGTCTCCAGCACTTCCTGATTGCCACGAACCTCCGGCAAGGCGGCATCGGGCGGGCATTTCTCATCCCAGCCCGCCAGCCAGTCAAAGGCCAGGCCTTCGGAGTTCATTCCACCCTGGGCCCAACCGTTATCATAGCCGACAAAGACGCAGCCGTAATGGTTCGTGCCGGCAGGAGCGAACCAAATCCTCGTTGTATTATTTGGTCCATCCTCGTTGTTGCAGAACAGGAACCGATTCGTATCCGTGAGCACGAACACCGTGCAGGCATGAACTCGCATCGCCGTGATGCAGAGAATCAACCAAGTAATGAGGAATCGCACCATAAGTGTTTGGCCTAAAAGTGCCTCTTAGACAAAACGCGTGTATAACCCTGTGCACGGCTGTTTTTTGGAACCATGGCTGTGCTCATGGGGTTATCAAAGCCGACTGGCGAATTTCGAGCAAGCATTATTTCCGAACACATCTTCATGTTCCTGGTGCAAGTTTGTGCGAGCCGCCAAATGTGATATGTTGTGATCAACGACAGTGCTTTTGGTGTGAGCGGGCATCCCGGCCAGCCGCCAGTTCAAGAGGCGCTGCGGCAAACGAAAGGCGCAGGTGTGAAGCCTGCGCCATCGCTTTTATCCAACCGGCTCAGTCCTCATCCACCATCATCAGCGTTATGCTGGGTTGCGGGTCATCCACATCCAGCGGCCCGCACGTCGCGATGAGTTTCACCAATCGCGCGGCGCGGTCATCATTGCGAACATAGAGCGCGACCGGAATGCGATCCACGCCTGTTCGGGCGCGGAGGATGCCGAATCGCGTCATCCACACGAGGTCCCAGGTTCTTCCAGCTTCATCCTGACCGGTGACGCCTTCGGGCACGGCGACGTAGGTGTCGAACACGGCGCGCGTCAGGAACATGGGATATTTGATGCCAGCTTCTTGCGCGACAGTGGACACGTCCACTTGCACGCCATCGGCGAGGGCTTGTTTGCGGGTGTAGGCGTAAATGACTTCGCCAAACAGTGAGGAGTCTTCAGGTGTTTTCATAAAGAGTAGATTCAGGTGAGTTCACTGGCTGTGTAGTGGTTCAGGATCTTCTGCACCCAGCCGACCGGATCGGTGTAAATCTGTTTGAAGCTGTCATGGGCCGGCGGGATGATCAGGTCGTGGTCGCTGGCACCGAGCATTTCCCGGCACGCCGCGATGGTGCGAGATTCCTCATCAAACCCAGCATCCCGCAAGATGCGCGCCCAGCCGCCGTCGAACGCATCCTCGACATAGCCGATGGTCATGCCCAGGTTGCGGTCGAAGCCAATGGAACCGAGTGCCACGCACGCCTCGGACAGACAGAGCGGTGACGAGTTCACGCGCACCATGATGTTGCATTCGCCATGCTCGCCGTTCCCTTTGAAGGGCGTAAACGTCCACAGCTCGACCGGTCGCGACTGACAGAGCGCCATCGTCGCTGCCAACACCGCCACGCCGCGCCGTTGCAACTGTCGCCAATCCATCATGCCGCTGCTGCTCGTGCAACAGAACACCCGCAGCGGAACACTTTCACTCACGCAGTCGTCGAGCTTTCGCATGGATTCGGGCTGGCCGATGAGATAATCCGGCACACAGGGGAACGCACCGGCCACCGCACCACTCCATTGCCGGCTCTTGACCTCGATGCTGGTCTGCAACTTGTCCATCAGCCGCTCGGCTTCCGCGACGAGCTGCGTGTTGCCGTGGATGGCGAACTCAACCGATTCGGCCAGTGCTTCACCCGCGCCGCTCCGGCCCCAGTCCCGCGCTCGCCGGTGACCGAGTAGGGTTTTGACGTGCCTCCCATAAGCAGCCACGGATTCGAATTGGTGGATCGCCATATCATGCCTCGGGGTTGATCTGGTTCCACTGATCGTTCGTCATGCCCTTCTTGATGCAGGACTTGATGACCTCCTTGCGCTCGATGCCGGCGGCGAGCAACTTCTCGCCGTTGAACGTGGCGCGCGGCGAGACGATGACCTTCAGTCCGTGGCGCACGATGTTGGCGCGGACGGCCTGCACGAACTGGACCCACTCCTGATGACCACAGAGGGCGCGTTCCAACTTCTCATCAATGCCCCAGTAAAGCGTGGCGAAGCGGTCGGAGAAGGCGGCATCCTGCTTCATGCGGCCGACGTAGTCGAAGGTCGCACCGCCGAGCCAGGTGTTGGCGGTGGCCAGGATGATGCAATCCTTGTGGCGTTCAACCATGCCATCCGGGAAGTCGCACAGATGGTTCGACAGCGCCCCGTTGAAGGACAGCACGGCCGGTGGCAACGAGGCGTCAACCTCGTCGAAGCAATAGACGCCGCCGTGCTGCCACGCCTTGCGGAAGGCCGGACTGATCAACTTGCCGCCGGCATCAATGAAGCCCTTGAGCTTGTATTCGGTGTCAATCGCTCCATTGTAGAAGAACGACAAACCCAGCGCCTTGGCCACGTTCTGAGCGCCAAAAGTTTTGCCCGAGCCGGTGGGACCAGTGATCAGCAGGTTGACTCGCGCCGCTGCCATCTTGAGCAACAGCGGGAACTCCTCGTGAACCAGTCCGGTGATCGGTTGCGATTCACCGGCCGCCGTGACCAGCACGACCCGGCGAGCAGTATTGGCCAGTGCCGCCTCGATCAACTGTTGCACCCGCTCAACCGGGAATGAGCCGTTGCCCAGATGCTTCTTCAATTTGTCCTCGAACTCACGATCCGCATCCAGCAACGCCTCACACACCACCGAACGCGCGCACTTGTCAGCGATGGCTTCGACTGCCTCGGCATCCACGCCCTGGGCCGACACGCGGCCTTGCAGGAGCTTGGCCAGCAAGTCCGCCACTTCGCTGTCACCGCCGACCGGCGACGCACTGACAGGCTTCACAGCGCGTGAAACCGGCTGCCAGTCGTCTTGCGGTTCCTCGACCACGGCCGGCTTTACCTCGGCGGCGACGTCGATCGGGTCCACTCGTTTGCTGCCATTGCCGGCCTGACCGGCGAGCTTGCTCCAATCCGGCTTACCCTTGTCAGCACAGAGGGCGCTGAACACGAGCTTGTAGAGCGCGGACTTGGCGTCGTTGCTGATGAGTGGATCCGAATGGTAGTTCGGCAGCAGGAAGTGTTTGCCGAGCGTGATTGCCCGCAGATGGGTCGCCACGCGGAGTTGCGCCTCGTTGCCGACCTTGCGGATGGCGGAGGTCAGCCACTCGAATTGCTTTTCAATGGCTTCAGTCGTTTTGGTGTCAGTCATAAAATCAGGAATAGAAGAAGCCCAATTCGCGGAGACTCGCCCAGGGTTTCAGGCGTTCTGGTGTGGCCTGGCCCAAAATCACATGGTCGAGCACCTCGATCCTGAGCAGTTGCCCGGCCCGAATCAGGTCGCGCGTCACCTTGATGTCAGCCTCCGAAGGGGACGGCTCGCCGCTGGGATGGTTATGCACCAGTGCGATGGCGGAGGCGTTGGTGACGATGGCCGCTTTGAACACTTCCCGGGCATGCACGAGCAAGGTGTCCAGCGTGCCGGTGCTGATGATCTCAAAGCCGATGGCATTGCGCCGCGTGTTGAGATGCACCACGATGAAGTTTTCCACGTCGGGCCGGTAGATCACGCTCTCAGCCAGTCGTGGCCGCAGGTAATCCACCAATCGTTCGGGGTTGTCGAGCGCATGGCCCGAGGGCAGCGCGTCGTTGAAGCGCGTCAGCTTGAACTCGGAGCCGCGCAGTTTAGTTCGCCAGATGGTCATTGTTGTCCTTTGCCGAGAGCAGTGGTTTGACTCTGCGCTCGGAAGAAGAGCCGCGTGGGTAGAGGCTGGTGAGCCTGGGTGGTGAGGTGAACCGGTGGCGCATACGCGGCGGATGCGTTCCGGCCTGGGTGAGTAAAGTGAATGACCGGCGGCACACTGTCGGCGTCGTGATCCTTGCGGATGGCCACCGTGAAGCGACCATCCAGTAATCGTCATGCCCGTGTTTTGAACCGCCGGTCAAAACTCGTGAGTGGTGAATGAATCCCGCACCTGCCTGCGAGATTCGCGCACGGGCTTGTGACCGTGCTGCCGCATTAACCGCACGCCACCGCGCGGCCACTCTGCGAAATTACTTCTTGGCCATTGCCGTCATTGCTCTGAGGTCTTCCACGTCCATCCCCAAGCTCGCCGCCAAGGCAACTTCCAATTCAGCCTGTGTCGCATCGGCCGCCTTAACCGCCACCTTCGGCCGGCCAAACCGCTCAATCGCCGAAGTTGCCTTGGCATCGACCACAAGTGGAACATACCCAGCCCGCTTGAGACAAACCCGCGCAATGTCCGACTCAACCCATCGAATGTCTGACTCGCCGCGCAGCACTTCGCCGACAGCATCATTCAGCTTGGTGCCCTTCAAAGTCGGGTCCTTCAGCTTCAGTGATGCCTTGATCTCTTTGGCGCTCTTAGGCTGTGCAAACATGATGCGACTACCCAGCAAGTTACCCTTGCCGCTCACAATTTGTGTCACTTGGTTGGAATTGATCTTTTCAATCGCTAATTGCATATAATCTCCTGTTTGTTGGTTGCTTTCATGGCACTGCTGAATTGTCCAATGCCACGAAGTCAGCCAACAAATGAGGCGAGCCGGTTCACAATGCAAACCAGCCCGCCCCGAAAACTATCGCTTGCCACAATGCGGCAAGTTGTGCGAGTCCAACGGCTAAACCACACCTGTGGCCATGTCAGAGACATTGTGCCGCGCTCGCTACCGTCACTTTGTTGTTGCGACGCAGTTCATGCGTCACCTTGGACGTTGCCAAGTCAATCCAGTGCGCATTGTTGCGCTCACCGTCCGGTGTTTGTTGGCAAGCCCGTTAAGACGGGCTGTCGGATGCCAGTAGGGTCTCGCTATTCGCCGCCTTTCACCTCACATAAGCCGCGCCGTTCGCATTGGCTACGCTACCGAGTTCGGAATTGAACTCGACGCTGTGAGGCTACTATTCGACTTTTCTTAACCCACCACTTTGTCGCTTTCGACTTCAGTGAAGATGGGGGACGTTTTATGAGCTATCGTTCGAGTTGTCCCATTTTCACTCTTACTAGGAATGTTGGGTTTTCACGCATCGCCGAAGCTTTTCTTTCCCGCCACCATCTGCACGACCAGCCACCGCTGTCCCGCTGGAGGACTCATTCGCTCGTTTTGAGCTACTTGTCAAACATCAGACCGAACTAACACCTTGTGTTTGAACAGGTAGCGCCTTGGGCGTCACCCTTTTCTGTAAGGGTGACATCTGTAATGACGGGGGCGCGTCAGAAAACGCGTGACGGGGGTGGGGGTGGGGCGAGTGCGGGCGAGCAAGTTACTACATAAGACCCCGTTCTCTACTTTCTGGATTTTCCAACTGAACTTTTGTTGAGCAATACAAATCCGAAAGCTTACAAGTGTGGCTAAATTTAATTGAAGATCCGCGTGCCTGACATCAAAAAGACATCGCTACAAGACATAAACATCGTTCGACGCAGCCTCGCTCTCTGGTTCTGTAAATCGCATCTGAAAGCATGGAAGATGGAATCTCGTATGGATGTAAAATTCTATGCTCGGATTCCGCCGAGGATCATCAGCGTTTATCAAGCCGCTTGTGTCCCACAGACACACCCACACACGCCCCTATAAATAGGGGGCGTGTGTGTCTGTCTCTGGTCTGACGCGCACGACCCGCACACACGCTGATTTTGCCCGTGCGAGTCTCCGTGTAGGTGTCTCATTTGATTAGCTCCTTTTCAGGCTGTGAAAAGCGCGCGAACAAAATTCTCGGATTGGTGCCCCGCCGTTTCTCTCGCCATTCGTATAATGCGCAGTCGTCCACGAGTTCAGCGAGCATCGGATTGATTTTGTTCAACGCGACACCAGCGGCATTGGCTTTTGAACGGAGTGCATCTTTGGCAATCGGTTTGCCTGCCGGGACATGAACGAGCACGTCTTCCTTGGTATGGATTCTCCTGGCATTTTGGGTTTCCGGCATTTCCGATGGGTGAGCTTCACGCCAGTAAATCTCTCCCGGTTGGTCAGCATGAGCTATTAACTTGGCGAAGGTCTTCGTGACACCGTCAATTTCCAGCCAGTCCAGCCGAGCGCCACGCTTGGCTACGCGCAGTTCAAAAACTGAATGCGAACCCAAGTTCCGCAATGCTATCACTGCCCGCGCCCAGTTTGCCCATTCGGCCGAACCACCGCCGAGATAGGCAAAATCGCCACCACTCCAGTCGGGTTTTTCGCGCCCCGAAGGCGGCTTGTTCGTGTGATGCACCACCACTACGCCACAGTCATATTCTCGAATGAGGGGATTCAACTGGTTCCGCAGAAACGCACCGACATCTTTTTGAGAACTGGATTCCCCGCCGAGATACGAAAGCGCCGGATCAATCCATAGCAGATCGGGACGATGTTCATTCAGTAACGGACGAACGGTTTCACTGAAAAAACGACCACTGGTTCGCATATCTTCACGGATCACGAGGATGTTCAGCATCGCCATCTGCTTTTCTTCCTCCGTCAGCTTCAAACCCGCGATGACCCCGTCACGCATCTCCGCGAGGTCGCCTTCATCGTTCTCCGCCTGGATGAGCAGGGATTTCAGAGGACGTGCCGGCACAATTCCAAAGGCTGGACGCCCCAACGCCCAAAGAATCATAGCCTGCATGGAAAGCGAACTTTTGCCAACGCCCGTGGGGCCAACCAATAGCATACCTCCGCCACGGCATAAAAACCGATTACGCAACAACTCCGTCGGGTCATCTTTGTTGTGTGCCACCAATTCACCTAGCCTCTTGGCAACAGGTGATGCTAAGGCGCTCAGCGTCGGAGCTGTCGGGATGTCGTTGGCAACACCCCACGAACTCAACTCGTTTTGAATTGATTCACTCATTTTCAGTTAGTTGAAGATCGGCACTCCACTCGGCAGTGGATTCAAATAGAGCAATCGCTGGCAGCGCTCGCCGCGCATTGCCTGCGGCAACCGCGACAAGCGCACCGCCGTCAACGCGCCTCGATCCGCGCCCAGCGTGATCAAAACCGTTTTGATTGGCTCTATACGTCGGTCCCAATCGGACTTGCTGGTTGCGTCCAGTCTCGCCAGCGCGTGAATCGAGCGCCCGCCCGACTCGCAGATGCACGCAATCCTCAGCGGCATTTGCACCAGACATCGCAGCCAGTCCTCGGCGTCGGCCTCATCGCTCTCCAGCACGGCATAGCGGAACGCCGTCACCGCCTCCTCAGACCGCCGGGACAAGTTTCCATCGCAGCGCGGATTCGGAAAATAGCCACCGCTCACCGGTTGCGGCAGAAACCACACCCCATCTTTTCCGGCCGGCAAATGACGTTGCTGGATCGCATCGCTCCGGTCGGCGTCCCACAAAAACTGTCCCTGGGATTTAATCTCCGAGAAAACCACCACTTTTTCCCCTGAGCGGGGCGGATAAAGATGCCGTAGCACACTCGCGGAATCGTGTCGAGCCACCGGCATCGGTGACCGCTCTGTCAGAAACCGGACGACATCGTGGATCTCCGCCACCTTGTTCGCGACCCGCCGCAGCACCTCCGGCCGGAACCTCGGTTTCGGTGGTGGCGGTGGCAACGGCTTCGGCGGCCTCGCGCTGCCAGCGCCCGCCCCGTCATCCAGCAAATGCCCGCGTGGCGTCTGGTGTGCCGCGTGCGCTGCCGACTTGATCTTGTGCCTAAGTTCGCCCTCGCTCCACAGCGGCGAACAGCGCTGATTGTATTCGCGCAGCAGCGTCAACGCCTCGGCCTCATCGAGCCCGAACCCATGCACCAGCGTCGTCGCGACTAGGAACGTGGCGTTGTGGCCGTTCTGGCCGCTGACTGCTGCCGGACACTTGGCGACATAACGCCGAGCGCGTTCGATTGGAGAAATCTTCATAAGTTTATCAACGGGGAAGGTGAATTCTCCATGCACTTATTTCCGCCCGGCAGCTTTGGCGTCGAAGTGGGCTTTTACAATAATTGGGTCGAAAAAAACTCGACGGCCAATTTTTACAAAAGGCAGCGTTCTGGCCTTTTGTTGGTCTCTCAGCCAGCGTAGGCTTGGACGTCTGGTTTCATCGAAAAGTATTTCGAGAAGTTTGTTGGCGTCAACATAGCGTGTCGCTAATTGACCCAGTTGCTCGGCAAGTGATTTAGTTTCATTTTTCACAAGGGGACGATCGAGCATCCCCGTTGCGACGCATCTTGGGGTCTCCCTTCGCAACGACAAATAACCAATGTTTACAGGCCAATCAGTCCGACTGAAACATCGGGATTATTTTTTGGTGGTTGAGTTGCGTTGTCTGCCAGCCCACCAAGCTGAACTGGGAGTGGACTCTATGCTCCGACAGTTCATCCCTGCCAATGCTGATAATCGGCTCTTCATCAGATGACGCAATTCCCCGAGAATCCTTTTCTCCCCCACACGTTTTGTAGGGCTGACCAGATGTTGGAATTTCTTAGCCATTGCAGCAGGAGAATTGAACTTTTCTGCAAGCATCAGGTCCAGCACTCCTGCCCACTCCGCGATGCTTTTGGTTCTGGGAGTCAGATTCTTTAATTGCATGGCTTTTGCGCCCCAGCGAGGCAAAACGAAAAGATGGCCGCCAGCCTTGTAAGACTGGACTTCATCAAGCAACTTCATTATCAAAACTCCAAGTTCATCTCCTAGATTGACTTTACGACCTTGAATCGGATGGTCTCTCCCAACGTCGAGGTCGCGCAAGAATATTGCATCATCTTGATTCAAGGATTTACCGATATCGTCAAAATATTGACAGCGGGATTTCAATACCGGCCAGAACACACTCGTCCGAGCTACGGGTTTAATAAAATGCAAATGGGTCTTTCGCAATCCACTCAACCAATAGGAAGCATCGAGCGTATGACGAGCGAGCAATTCAATCGCTGGTCGATCTCCATCTGCTGAAAGCCTCTCTAAATGACGCATACATCTTTGGAGGTTAGCTGCTAAAGCTGCTATTTTTGCTGCTTTTTCGCCCCAAGGGGTGGTGCCGGGCGGAGGGTTAGAACGGTGCCAAGACCCCAGAAATTCCAGTGTGAGATGCAACAGATCACGTTCATCCGAACTAATTGTCTCTGTTTCTGACCACAACCCACCGGTATTCAGCTTGTTATTTAGTTGTTGAACTAAAGTTGCGCGAGCATTCTCTTGAACTGGCCTGGCGTAATCCACTGCCGCTTGGGGTGCCTGGGGGGCCTTCTGCAATTTCTTAGTTATAGCATCGGCAGAGACTACGCGTTTCTGCTTTGATGAGGATGATTTCAAATGATGACCTGTTATGTTGGATGTTGTTCCGGCGTTGCTGGCCAATTCGGCGCGATAGCAAACCACTCCGCCGCCGCCGCCGCCGGCCGCATCCTCTTCAAGTAGTTCGTGCGGATCACCTGAGGGCTGTTGCCCGCCTCATCCGCCACGCGCGAAACGTCGGCGCACTCGGCCACGCGAGCGAAGATGCTGGCACTCATTTGACCCCCTTGCGTGGCGGCACAATCGCGAACCAGCGGGCGGCCTCGGCCGGCTTGATGACCTTGAGATAATTTCCTTTGATGACTTCCACGCTATTACCAGCCTCGTCGGCCACGCGCGCAATGTCTGCGGATTCGGCTTTGCGATAGCTGATGTAGCTGTGGCGCAGTGCATTTTTCTTCCACTTCAAGCCCGCCTTTTCGGCCACCTTCGGCAGTTGCATCCAGATGTTGGCAAACTCGCAAATCGGTCCCGCCTCCCGCCGGTGTTTCAATAGCCATTTTTTGAGGTTGTCCTTCACCGGCACCATCCGTCCCACCTTGGTCTTGGCGTTGTCGGCATAAATGGAA
The DNA here is from genome assembly GCA_903850425.1 of uncultured Verrucomicrobia subdivision 3 bacterium. Classification (GTDB taxonomy): domain Bacteria; phylum Verrucomicrobiota; class Verrucomicrobiia; order Limisphaerales; family UBA11358; genus UBA11358. The sequence continues at coordinate 26,834 of CAINLR010000116.1, forward strand.
ATAAACGATTCCCCGTCTTCCAGCGCCACGTCCTTCCAATCCAGACGGGCAATTTCTTCATGCCGGATCCCGGCAAATCCGTTGATGGCCAGAAATGGCACAAGGCGGCTGTCTGCCGCCGCCAAGATTTTCCTGAACTCATCGGGGGTGTAAATCTCGATGGTGCCGCGTTTCGCCGCCGAATACTTGCGCGCGTGCTCCAGCCAATCGGTGCCTTTCGCCAGATAGCCCCGGGCCACGCAGAAACGGTTAAAGTAGCCGATGATGTCCCGATAGTTGCGCTTGCTCTTCTCGGACATCGCCCCGCCCTTGAGCTTGGTCAGCTTCGCCAGCCATTCATCCACGGCGACCGGTTGCACGTCCTCCACGTTCTCGTGGAAGTCCGCCACGAACCGGCCCAGCAGAACCGCAAGTTGGTGCATCCGGCTTTCGTCCACATTGGCCCGGTCCCGCTCCTTCAATTCCTCCACAGCCGCCGCGACTGAAATTTTGGTCAAATTCACCGCATGATGCTTCAGCCAGAACCGGCAGGCATCTTGAATGGACGTGCGATTTTGCAACAAGTTGATCGCCTCCACATATTCCTTCGCCACGTCGTCTATCTCATTTTCTATCCCTTGCAGCACAGCCCGGGCGCGGGTGTAGGCGTGGGCATCGCTGGATGTAAGATTAAGAACTTCAGCCTGGCCGGCGGCAATTTTGTCCACGGCGGCATCTGCGGCTTTGCGGGCATCAGCCAGCGTCGAGCGCCAGACCAGCTTTCGCTGCCCATTTGCGCGATAATCCAGCACAAAACGGGTGACGCCATTTTTGAGGGTGGGGCGAATGCGGACAACGATGCCGCTTTTCTTGAACTCCGTAACGTCTTTTGATTCGTTGTCTTTCATCTATCCGCACGATAGACTGCGGATAGATATTTGTCAAACCATCAAAAAACCAAGGAAAAGTGGCGGAGAGAGTGAGATTTGAACTCACGGTAGTGTTACCTACGCACGCTTTCCAGGCGTGTGCCTTAAACCACTCAGCCATCTCTCCACCCAAGGCGTTAATGTGACCGAGGGCGGAACGTTTTTCAATTCAAAACTCCCGCAATTTCGGCTACCCGCTCAAGATGCCGCCCTGGCTGGCGTTGGTGACGAGCTTTTGATAACGCGCCAGCCAGCCGGTGACATGCCGCATCTTCACGGGCACAAAGGTTTTCTTTCGTTCGGCCAACTCCGTTTCGGAAACAAAGATGTCTATCTTCCGATTCGGAAAATCAATCCGCAGCCGGTCGCCTGGTTGCAGCAGGCCAATCGGCCCGCCTTCCGCCGCTTCCGGCGAAACGTGGCCGATGCACGCGCCCGCCGTGCCGCCGCTGAAACGGCCGTCGGTGACGAGCGCCACTTTGTCGCCGAGGCCCATGCCGACGATGTAGCTGGTGGGCGAGAGCATTTCCTGCATGCCGGGACCGCCGCGCGGGCCTTCGTTGCGGATGACCACCACGTCGCCCGCTTTCACTTTGCCAGCGAGAATGCCGGCGCAGGCGTCGTCCTGGCTTTCAAAAATCACGCATGGGCCTTCGAACACAAACGCCGGGCCGCAGTTTTCCTTGAACGCCTTGCTGATGCCGGCGGTTTTCACCACGCTGCCTTCGGGCGCAAGCTGGCCGTAGAGAATCGCCAGTCCGCCGTCCGGCGTGTGCGCGCGTTCCTGCGTGCGGATGCAATCATTCGCATCGAAGCGGAACGACGGGTCGTAAGGCATCAGGCCGCTCGGCTGAACTTTGGCGAGATGCTTCGCGTCGGTGATAAATTCCGCGCGGACGATCAAACCTTTCTTCAAATGCTTCGCGCGCACCATCGCGAACTTCGTCTTGGTGCCACCCTTGACGTATTGCCACATCAGCAACACCGGCAGCTTGCGAAACTCGCCGAGTTCGGCGCGAACCAAACCTTTCGCATCCTGCATTTGCTTTTCGATGACGACGCGCAACTGATCGTGGCCGGCCAGTGCGCTGCCGTCGGGCATTTTCACTTTGATCTTCGCGTCGTAAATCGCGAGTTGCGCCTCGACGTCGCCGGCATTCCACGCGGCGGCGTCACGCCAGAACGCGATGGCCAGCGGATCGGCGGGATAAAACAGCATCGGCTTGGGCGCGAGATTGCCGCTGGCCGTGCGCCCGGCCACGCCCAGCTTGTCGTTCGGATCCACCACGATGGCCGAGGCGCCGGAGACGCGGACGGTTTTCGCGAGCGTCAAACACTTTTCCGAGCGCACGTCCCATTCGTCAATGTTCTCACCGAGCGTTTTGCCGGTGACCGTTTTCGTGTTCACGTTCAGCATGCCCTGGCGTTTCAACTCGCCGAGAATCGTGTGAATGCCGCCAGCGCGATGCACGTCCTGAATGTGGTAATCCGACGACGGCGAGACTTTGCAGATGCACGGAATGCGCCGCGAAATCTCGTCAATGCGCTTGATGTCGTAGGGAATGCCGGCCTCGCGCGCGATGGCGAGCGTGTGGAGGATGGTGTTGGTCGAGCCGCCCATCGCCACGTCGAGCATGATGGCGTTGTCGAAGGCTTCGACGGTGGCGATGTCGCGCGGCTTTAAATCCTTTTTCACTAGCGCAACAATGGCTTCCGCAGCGCGCTGGTAAAGCGCCTCGCGTTCCTTGGACACGGCGAGAATGGTGCCGTTGCCGGGCAGCGCCATGCCGAGCGCCTCACACAGGCAGTTCATCGAGTTCGCCGTGAACATGCCGGAGCACGAGCCGCACGTCGGACACGCGGTTTGTTCCAACTTGGTCAACTGGGCCTCCGTGATCTTGCCAGCCTGCAATTCGCCGACGCCCTTGAACACGGAAATCAAATCCGATTTGCCTGTCGCCGGCTGGAGATATTGCGCCAGATCGTCGTGCGTGGCCTGCTGTTCGGAGATGCCCGCCGCCATCGGCCCGCCGCTGACGAACACCGTGGGAATGTTGCAGCGCATCGCGCCCATCAACATGCCGGGAACAATCTTGTCGCAGTTCGGAATGCACACCATGCCGTCGAAGCAATGCGCGTTGATGACCGTTTCCACGCAGTCGGCGATCAGCTCGCGCGACGGCAGCGAATACAACATTCCCGAATGGCCCATCGCGATGCCGTCATCCACGCCGATGGTGTTGAAGATAAAGGGCACGCCGCCCGCCTCGCGCACGAGGCGTTTGACCAGCGCGCCGACCTCATTCAAATGCGCGTGGCCGGGGATGCAGTCAATGTAGCTGTTGCAGATGGCGATGAACGGCTTGGCCCAATCGGCCTCGGATTCGATGGAGCCGGTGGCGCGCAGCAGCGAACGATGCGGCGCGCGTTCAAAACCTTGCTTGATGATGTCGGAACGCATGATAAAAATGTCGTGTAATGATGATACAACCGTAATCTACCCCGTGGCGGCGGACCTGTCACGCAATTGTCGGCACCGCCCGCAACGGTGCAAAGTATTCCAACGAAGCTTGGGCTTTGACGAACATTGGACGACCAAGCTCCGCACTTGACGGAGCCAACGGGCGGCCCCAGCAATGAGCAACCGCGCTGTGCTGGCCCGCCGTCCGCATCACGAGCGCCCTGCTCGCCCCGAAAACGCAAGCCGACGGGCGCAATTCAGGTCGCGGCGCGACCTGGACAGCGACTGTGCTGGTTGACGAGACGCCCGAGACCGGGATTGCATTTGCCGCGTAAAACTCGCATAAAGCCCGCCGCCATTTTCATGAGCTCATTATTTATTCCAGGTCAGCGGTGGATCAGCGAGGCGGAGCCGGAGCTGGGTTTGGGCACGGTGGTGCAGGCTGGCAGCGGGCGGGTGCTGGTCGCGTTCAAGGCGGCCGGCGAGACGCGCACTTATGCGATGGACCAGTCGCCGCTCAAGCGGGTGCGCTTTCGCGCCGGCGACAAAATCCGCACCCAGGCGGACGCGGAGTTCCTCGTCCGGCAAGTGGTGGAGCAGCAAGGATTGCTGACCTACGTTGGCGAACAGCAAGAGTTGCCCGAAGCCCAGGTGAGCGATCGCGTCAGCTTGCAAGGACCGCAGGCGCGGTTGCTGGCCGGGCGATTCGACGCCTCCGAGACGTTTGCGCTGCGTCGCCGCACGCTGGAATTGCTGCACCGCGCGCGGCGCTCGCCGGTGCGTGGATTTGTCGGCGGGCGCATTGATTTGATTCCGCATCAGCTTTACATCGCGCAGGAAGTCGCCCATCGCCACGCCCCGCGCGTGCTGCTCTCGGACGAAGTGGGACTGGGGAAAACCATCGAGGCCTGTTTGATTTTGCATCGCCTGCGGCTGAGCGGACGGGCGAATCGCATCCTGGTGCTGGTGCCGGAATCGCTGGTGCATCAGTGGTTCGTGGAGCTGCTGCGCCGCTTCAATGTGTGGCTGAATATTTTTGACGAAGCGCGCTGCGCGTCCATTGAGGCCGGCGAGCCGGGGGCGAATCCGTTTCTGGATGATCAGCTGGTGATCACGAGCATCCATTTTCTGGCGGCAGATGCGCGGCGCGCGGCGCAGGCGGTGGCGGCGGGCTGGGATATTTTGGTGGTGGATGAAGCGCATCATCTGGAATGGTCCGAGGCCGCGCCGAGCCGGGAGTATCAAGTGGTGGAAGAACTCAGTCGCAAGGCCGACGGCTTGCTGTTGCTGACGGCCACGCCGGAGCAGCTCGGCGTGGAAAGCCATTTTGCGCGCCTGCGCTTGCTCGACCCGGATCGCTATCGCGATCTCGCCTCGTTCCAGGCCGAGTCGAAGGATTACCAAGCCACCGCCGGAGTCGCGGAGAAGTTGCGGGCCGAGACAACCCTGACACCGAAGGACCTCGCGGTGCTCCGCCGGTTGCTCGCGCACGACGGGCAGTTGGAATCACGGCTCGCGGAACTGAGCCAAGGCAAGTTGGAAACGCGGTCATCCTTACTTGAAGATCTGCTGGACTTGCACGGCCCCGGCCGCGTGCTCTTCCGCAACACGCGCGCGGGCATGAAGGGTTTTCCCAAACGCACCTTGCGGCTCGCCCGGTTGGAAGCCGGGGCCGAGGCAGAGCATTGGCTGGATCAAGTCTCCACCGAATTCGCGGAGGATGCCGGCGACACCAAGTTGCAAACAGCGGCCGATCCAAGCAAAGATCCGCGCGTGCTGTGGCTGGTAAAATTGTTGGCGCAACTCGAACCGCAAAAAGTCTTGGTGATCGGCCGCAGCGTGGAAAAAGCCGAAGCCTTGGACGCAGCGCTGCGGCGGCACCGGACGATCAAGACGGGCATTTTCCACGAAGGTCTCACGCTGTTGCAACGGGATCGCAACGCCGCGTGGTTCGCCGAACCGGACGGCGCGCGGCTCTTGATCTGTTCCGAGATCGGCAGCGAGGGACGCAACTTTCAATTTGTGCAGCACCTCGTCCTCTTTGATTTGCCGCTCAATCCGGAGTTACTCGAACAGCGCATCGGGCGGCTGGATCGGATTGGCCAGACGGCCGACATCCAGATTCACGTTCCCTATCTCGCCCACAGCCCGCAGGAGGTTTTGGCGCGCTGGTATCACGAAGGCTTGAACGCCTTTGAAAGCAATCTCGAAGGCGGCAACGCCTTGCTGCATCAATTTGGCCGGGCCGTTCACGACCTCGCGCTGGAGTATCCGGTGGCCGAGCGCGCCACGGCGGAAGCGGAGCTGGCCGAGCTTTTGCGCCAGACCAAGAGCGCGCGACTGGCTTTGCGCCGCCACCTCGAACAAGGCCGGGATCGTTTGCTGGAACTCAATTCGTTCCGGCCCGCCACCGCGCAAAAGATCATCCGCCAGATTCAGGAACAAGACCGGCAGCCGGATTTGGAAAATTATCTGCTCGATGTGTTCGATCATTTCGGAATTCACCTTGAAGAACTCGCACCGCACACCTGGCAGTTGCATCCGCACGGCATCATTACGGATTCATTTCCCGCCCTGCCCGCCGGAGGTATGATCGCCACTTGCGACCGTCGCCGGGCCCTGAGCCGTGAGGACGTGGCTTTCTTGACGTGGGATCATCCCCTGGTGGCCGGCGCGATGGACCTGCTGCTAGGTTCCGAAACGGGCAACTGCGCGTTCGCCGTGCTGCCGACCGCGACTGATCGCACGTTGTTGTTGGAATTAATCTTCGTGCTGGAAGCCATCGCCGCACCGCAACTTCATGCGGATCGCTTTCTCCCGCCGACGCCGATGCGCTTGGTCGTCAGCCATAAACTTGCCGATGTCACCGCTGCCTGCGCCGATCCGGCCTGGGAACAAAAACTGGAAAAAGGTCGGCCTTACAAACTGGTTGAGAATGCCGACATCGCCCACCGGGTGCTGCCAGCGATGTTAACCACCGCGCACAAGCGGGCAGAAATCCGGGCCACGACGCTGCGCGAGTCGGCCTTGAAAGAAATGAACCAACTGCTCGGCCACGAGGTGCAACGGCTGCAATCGCTCGCGCTGGTCAACGACCATGTGCGACCGCTGGAAATCAAGCTGGCGCAGGCGACCCAGGCCGAGTTGGCCACCACGCTGCAACACGCCCGCCTCCGGCTGGATGCCGTGCGGCTCATTTGGCGCGGGCCGCCCGAAACTTTGAAGACTTAACTCTCAAGGTCATGTGCGCCGCCGTTCACTGCGGCACGGGTTGCCGCTGCGTTAAAATTGCCAATGGGGTGACCGCCCAGCGCAGTCAGGCGGATTTCATGGCGCTCACCTCGCCGAAAACCGTCGCCAAGGCGGCGGAAAAATTTCCGCGCACCGAAGTCTTGCCCCGGCCCTTTCCGAAAAGAAAAAAGGAGTAAGGCGCTGATCCGGCTGCGAGCAATCGCGTGGCTTCCAAAAAGTAAATCCATGATCTGAGATGGCTTAATCGGGTGCGCGGCTGAATCCCTCCAATCAGTCCCCGACATGACTGGTCCGCTCACAACCGAATAGCGGATCGGGGCTTCAGCCCAAATCAACAAGCCTAGAACCGCTTGGCTATTTCCGAGCGCCTGCTAAAGTCGAAAAATGAAAACGCTCGGTTGGATATTTTCCTGGTTGCTCACGTTGTGGGTATCCGCAGTCGTAGCGCAAGCCGCCGCCCCCAGCCAGTGGCCCGGCCCGGCGCAGGACGGCTCGATGTTATTGCCGAACCAGTGGTCGTTGCGGCCGGCGGGGCGCCAGATCGAGTTGGGGGATTTTCCGGTCAACCTCGCGGTTTCCCCCGATGGCAAATTTGCCGTCATCCTGCATGCGGGCTACGGTCAGCATGAGTTGGTGGTGGTGGACCTGGCCAAAAAGCAAATCACGTCACGCACCAATGTGGCCGAGGCTTTCTACGGACTCACCTTCAGCAGCGATGCGAAAAAAATCTATTGCAGCGGTGCGAGTGGCGAGGAGGTTTTTGTCTTTGATTTTGGAAACGGAAAACTTGCGAATCGGAAGAGTATCGTGCTGCGCAAAGCTTCCGCCCGCGGCGTGCCCGCCGGATTGGCCGTGGCACCCGATGGCAAAAAATTATTTGCCGCCAATCTGTGGAACGACGCCGTCTCCCGCATCAATCTTTCCAGCCGCACCGTCCACGATATTCAACTGACGGCGAATGGTCCGGTGACGCCGCCGCTGGCCAAACCCGAGGAGGATTTCGACACGGCGGCCGCCACCAAGCGGGCCAAGGCAGCCAGGCTGGCCAATAATGCCGACGCGGTTTTTCCTTATGCCTGCGTGGTGGATTCCAAGCATGACCGGCTGTATGTCAGCCTGTGGGCGGCGGCGAGTATCGCAGTGATTGATCTCCAGGCGGAAAAAGTCATCGCTCGCTGGCCGGCCGGCCAACATCCCTGCGAAATGGGGCTGCGGCGCGACGGAAAATTTCTATTTGTCGCCAATGCCAACGACAACACCGTCTCGGTCATTGACACCAGCACCGGCCGCACGGTGGAAACCATCTGGGCCACGCTCTTCCCACAATCGCCGCGCGGCGCGACCCCGAACAGCCTCGCGCTCACACCTGACCAGAAGACCCTCTTTGTCGCCAACGCCAACATCAATGCCGTGGGCGTGTTCGATGTGGAGACTCCGGGCCAAAGTCGTGCCCTGGGTTTTATTCCGACCGGCTGGTATCCGACTTCAGTGCGGGTGACGCCCGATGGCAAGCGGCTATTGGTCACGAACGGCAAGGGCAATACGGCCCTGGCCAATCCCAACGGGCCGCAGCCCGTGCCGGGTGGCACCAAAAAGAAAGGCCCCGTTCAATATATTGGCGGCCTGATGAAAGGTTCCTTGAGCGTGGTGGAATTGCCAGCCGAGGCTCAGTGCGCGCCGCAGATGGCGGCCTGGACGGCGGAGGTTTTGAAATGCACGCCGTTGCGGCCGGATGCCACCGTGAGCGCCCAGCGCCCGGAGGGTAATCCCATTCCCGCCAAGCCCGGCGACGCCAGCCCAATCAAACACTGCCTCTATATCATCAAGGAGAACCGCACTTACGATCAGGTTTTTGGCGACATGCCCGAAGGAAATGGTGATGCCTCGCTCTGTCTTTTTCCCGAGCGCGCCACGCCCAACCTGCACCAGCTCGCGCGCGAATTTGTGCTGCTGGATAATTTTTACGCCGAGAGCGAAGTCAGCGCGGATGGCCACGAGTGGTCCATGGCCGCCTACGCCACCGACTTCGTGGAGAAGACCTGGCCGCTCAACTACGGGCACAAGAAGTCAAAATTCCCTTATCCTGCGGAAGGCGTGTTTCCCGTCGCGCTGCCGGCGAGCGGCTACCTTTGGGATCGCGCGCGGGAGGCGGGCGTGAGTTACCGGAGCTACGGCGAGTTTGTGCAAAATGCGGCGACGACCAATCAACCTTCGACCACGCACCTGAAATCCTTGCAAGGCCACTTCGACCCGTGGTTCATCGGCTTTGATTTGAATTACTCGGATGATATCCGCGCTCATCGTTTCATCAGCGAATTGAAACGATTTGAAGCGGAAGGGGAAATGCCCCGCCTGCAGATTCTTCGCCTGCCGAATGATCACACGCACGGCGTCACCGCCGGCCACCTCACGCCCACGGCCTATGTCGCCGACAACGATGCCGCTCTCGGCAAAGTCGTGGAAGCGGTCAGTCGCTCGAAGTTCTGGCCCAGCACGGCCATTTTCGTGGTGGAAGATGATGCGCAAAACGGACCCGACCATGTGGACGCACACCGCACCGAGGCGCTGGTCATCAGCCCCTACTCCCGCCGGCACCAGGTGGATTCGACGATGTATTCCACTTCGAGCATGTTGCGGACAATGGAATTAATTTTGGGGCTGCAGCCCATGACACAATTCGATGCGGCCGCCACGCCGATGTTCAACGCCTTCACGGCGGAGGCGAAGACGGAACCTTATGCGGCCTTGCCGGCGAGGGTGGACCTGCGGGCGACGAACACCGTGGCAGCCTGGGGCACGAAGCTGAAATTTGATTTCGCCAAAGAGGATGCGGCGGATGACCGGCTGTTCAACGAGGTCATCTGGCGTTCGGTGAAAGGCGGCGCACGGCCCATGCCGGCCCCCACCCATGCCGGCTTCGTGCTGACCACGGCCCGTCACGACGAGGACTGATTTCGTGGTTACGCCGGGCTTATCCTTATTTGACGAGTCTTTTCTTTTGACAGCGTTGCGACAAACCGGCTAGATAGCTGGCTCGAATTCCCCCCGTCCGCGGCGAGTGCCTTGACCGCAGGTCAGGAGTGGCGTTGCGCGGGCGGACCGGTTTCAAACTCAGCTAAAAATCGTGCCGATTTTGTAACCAAATGTTGCGGGGGGAGTCTATGCAGGCGAACCGGCTGATGGAGAAATTCCGGCCTGAACGGGTTAAGGTCGTCTCAATAAAATGGGTGAATACTTAAAAAAATATTCTCAATGGCCAGCCTTGGGGCTGCTGTTGGTGGTGGCGATGGCCGGATGCACTTCGGCGCATTATCGCAATGCCGCCGACCGCGCGGCCTATGGCGTGCTTCGCCAAAAAGCGCCGCTGGTGAAAAACACCGACCCGGCATTCACCATCGAGCAGACCAACGCCATCGTGCTGGGAAATTTTCCGGTGATCACGAACGTGGTGGATTATCTCGGACCGGACGGCGAAACGGAGCGCGGGGCGCGGGTGTTGCGGCTGGAAGACGCGCTCTCGCTCGCGGTGAACCATAGCCGCAGTTATCAATCGCGCAAAGAGCAGCTTTACCTGTCCGCGCTGTCGCTGACGCTGGCCCGCCACCAATTCACGCCGCTCTTTTCGTCGAGCGGGCAGGGGACTTACAATGCCACCGCCACCGAAACGCCATCGTTGAGCGACCACTTTGTGGAGGATCGCAGTGTCAGCGCCAATGGTTCGGTCGGTGAAAACTGGCTGATTCGCGATGTGGGCCGGATCACGACGGCGTTCACGGCGGATTTTCTACGCTTCGTTTCCGGCGATCCGCGCCTGGCCACGTCGTCGCGGCTGAGCGCCACCTTTGTTCGCCCGCTGTGGCGCGACGCCGGGTTCAAGTCGGACATGGAGAACCTGACGCAGGCCGAGCGCAGTTTGTTGTATGACCTGCGCAGCTTCACCCAGTTCCGCAAGGATTTCAGCGTGCAAGTCGCCACCGCTTATTACAACGTGCTGGGCAATCGCGACGGCGTCCGCAACAGCTATCTGAATTTGCAAACCTCGCACAAGAACGCCGATCGCACCCGCGCGCTGGCGCAGGAAGGCCGCGTGGCGGGCACGGATCTCGGTCGTCAGGAACAGCAGGAGTTGACTGCGGAAAGTTCCTGGATCAACGCGGTGCGCAGTTACAAACAGGCGCTGGATAATTTTAAAATCCTGCTCGGCCTCAAGGTGGACGCCAACCTCGTGTTGGATGATGGCGAACTGGCCGCGCTGCAAATCCGCCATCCCGATTTGAGCGTGGATGATTCCATTCAATTGGCGTTAGCTTCGCGGCTGGATTACATGACCATCAAGGATCAGCTTGCGGACGCGGAGCGTAAGGTGAAGGTTGCGGAAAACATGCTCAAGCCGCGCGTGAACCTGACCGGCGGCGCGAGCCTCGACAGCGATCCGAATAAAAATTATTCGCTGCCCGATCCGCAGCGCTACAGTTGGAATGCCGGGCTGGATGTGGATCCCGGGCTGGACCGCACGGCGGACCGCAATTCCTATCGTTCCGTGCTGATCTCCCGCAATCGGGCCGCGCGCACGCTGGAAGAACAGGAAGATCAGATCAAACTGCAGGTGCGCGACAGTTGGCGCACCTTGGACCAAGCCAAGCGCAATTACGAGATCAGCGAAATCGGCGTGCGCCTCGCCGAACGCCGCGTCGAGGAACAGAGCCTGTTGGCCGAGTGGGGCCGTTCCAAGGCGCAGGACCAGGTGGACGCCCAGAACGCCCTGATTGATTCGAAGAACCAGCGGACGCAGGCGCTCGTGACGCACACGATCGCGCGGCTGCAATTCTGGAACAACATGGGTATTCTTTACATCAAGCCCAACGGCCAATGGGAGGAAGTTGCCAATGCAAAAACTAAATAAAATTTTTCTATTCATCCGCCGGCAGCCGCGCTGGCGGCAGCTCGTCGCCGTCGTGGTCGTTGCGCTGGTCGCGTGGTGGGGATTGCGCCGCAGCACCGGCGCGGGCCCGCAGGTGCCGACCTTTGCGGCACGGCGCGGCGCGTTGGAAATCAATGTGCTCGAAGGCGGCAGCTTGCAGGCGCTCGAATCGCAGGAGGTCAAATGCGAAGTTCGCGTGGGCTACCAAGGCACGAAGATTTTGAAGATCGTCGAGGAAGGTTATCTCGTCACGGAAGACGACGTGAAGAACAAGAAGGAACTGGTGGAACTGGATTCGTCCGAGTTGCAGAAGCAGATTGCGCAGCAGGAACTCTCGTATCAGCAGGCCGTCGCCAGCCTGATTGATGCGCAGCAGAATTACGAAATCCAGTTGAACCAAAACCAGAGCGACATCAAGGCGGCCGAACAAAAAGTCCGGTTCGCGCGGATGGATTTGGACAAATTCCTGGGCGACACCGTCACGGCCCGGATCGTCAAGGAGTATGGCCTGGATAAAATTCTGGCCGATGCCAGCACCAACAATGTCACCTCCACCACGCGGGCCCAGGAAGCGGGGGCGACCTCCGAAGTCGCGCCGCCCTCGGTGATCGAAGCCGCCACGGCGGCAAACGGCGGGGACAAGGACGCGCCGAGCTCGGTGGTGCACACGCAAGCCATCAATGGAGTTCTGAAATCGCCCGTGGTCGCCGGGCAGCGTCCGAGAGCGACGAATGCCGCTGCCGATCTGGAAATGGACGCGGGCGATTCCGAGGGCGGCGCGTTTGCCACGCCCATCATTGATTTTTCCAAATACGCCAGTATTGAAGTTCTGGGCGATGGCGAGGCCAAACAGAAATTGCGCACTTTTCAGGATGATTTGCAGGCGGCCCAAAAGGAACTGGGGCAGGCCAAGGCCACCTTCGAGGGCACGCAGCGGTTGTTCGCCAAACAGTTTGTCGCGCGCACGGAACTGACCCGCGATCAGTTGACCCAGGAGAGCGCCGAACTCAAGGTGAAAACGGCCGAGACCGCGAGCGCCTTGTATTTGAAATATGATTTTCCCAAGACGGCCGAGCAGTCGCTGAGCGCTTACACCGATACCATCCGCGAATTGGACAAGGCGCGGCGCATGGCCATCTCCAAACTCGCCCAGGCCCGCGCGCGGCTGCGCTCCGCCCAAGGCCAATACGAAGTGCAGAACCGCCAGCGCAATGATCTCAACGAGCAGTTGGGCAAGTGCTCCATTCTCGCCGAGAAGACCGGACTCGTTGTCTATGGCGGCGGGCGCGACGATGATTATGGCAACGGCGAACCCATCCGCGAAGGCGCCACGGTGCGCGAACGTCAGGCCATCATCACCATCCCGGACATGACCCACATGTCGGTGAAGGTCAAAATCCACGAGAGCTACATCAAGAAGATTCAGAAAGGGCTCAAGGCGCGCATCACCGTGGATGCCTTTCCCGAAACCGTGCTGGATGGCGAGATCAGCAAGGTGGGCGTGCTGCCGGATTCGCAAAATCGCTGGATGAATCCCGACATGAAAGTCTATGTCACGACCATCACCATCAACGGCACCTACGACTGGGTGAAACCCGGCATGAGCGCCAAGGTGGAGATCCTCGTGAACAAACTCGATGACGTGGTTTACATCCCCGTGCAGGCCGTAACGCCGGACGACGGCAAACAGATTTGTTATGTGGCTGGCGGCTTCAAGCCCGAGCGGCGCGAAATTGAGGTCGGCGAGTTCAACGACGATTTTATTTCGATCAAAAGCGGTTTGAAGGAAGGCGAACGCGTGTTGTTGCGGCTGCCGGACGGACTGGAAACCGGCGGCGCGGACAACGGCAATTCGCCGGCCGATCCAAAACCGGGCAAGCCGGCCAAGCCCAGCGCTCCCACGATGCCGGCGAACGTGGCGTCACCGACGGGCAAGGCTTAAATCGCACGAGCCATGCCCGAGCCTATTGTCCAGTTCAACAACGTCCGCAAGTCCTACCAGATGGGCATGTTCACGGTGGAGGCGTTGCGCGGCGTCACCTTCGACATCACCGAAGGGGATTACATCAGCATCATGGGCTCGTCCGGTTGCGGCAAATCCACGCTGCTCAATCTGCTCGGCTGCCTGGATCGGCCCACGACCGGCCATTATCTCCTCGGCGGCGAAGACGTGTCGGGCATGGATGACGACTCGCTCTCGGCGGTGCGCGGCGCGCGGCTGGGTTTTATTTTTCAATCCTACAATCTCATCCAGCAGCTCTCGGTGGTGGAGAATATTGAAATACCGCTTTATTACCAGGACCGGCCGGAAGCCGAATCGCGCGAGCGCGCCATCAAACTGGCCAAGCGCGTGGGCCTCGCCGAACGGCTCGATCACAAGCCCTTTGAACTTTCCGGCGGCCAGCAGCAACGCGTCGCCATCGCCCGCGCGCTGGTCAACGATCCGCTCGTCATCCTCGCCGACGAACCCACCGGCAACCTCGATTCCGCGTCCGGCGTGGAGATTTTGAAAGTATTCGACGAACTGCACGCCCAAGGCAAAACGCTCATCATCGTCACCCACGATCCCACGGTGGGGCGCCGCGCCCGCCGCACCATCCGTCTGCGCGACGGTCACATCGAAAGCGATATCCGTCATCCTTGAAACGCGATGTCCGCCAATAATCCGCCACCAAAAAACGACAGCGCCTGGCGCGGCCTTTCCGTCGCGCGCCTGCAACGGGCGGTGCGTCTGGGCATTCGCAGCTTGTGGTTGCATCGCCTGCGCTCGCTGCTCACCGTGTTGGGCATCGTGTTCGGCGTGTGCTCGGTGATCGCCATGCTGGCGATTGGCGAAGGCGCGAGTTACGAAGCGCAGGAACAGATCAAGAGTCTCGGCAGCCAGAACATTATTCTCCATAGCGTCAAGCCGCCCGATGAACAAAAAGTTTCCAATCAGGGCAGTCAAAGTCGCGTGTTGCAATACGGAGTCACCTACTCCGATGTTCAGCGCATTACCGCCACCATTCCCGGCGTCACCGTCATGTTGCCCGCCCGGATCATCCGGGATTACGTCTGGAACATCAGCCACCGGGTGGATTGCGAGATTGCCGGCACCGTGCCGTGGTATCCCACGATGCGCAATCATCGCGTGGCCAGCGGCCGTTTTTTTACAGAGCAGGATATGGCCGGCCAGAAGAGCGTCTGTGTGCTGGGTGCCGAGATGGTGCCGATGTTGTTTCCCATGCAATCGCCGCTCGGCAAACAAGTCCGCGTGGGTGGCGACTACTATCAAGTCATCGGCGTCATGGAAGCGCGCGGACACGACGCCAAGACGGATGACGCGACCGAATCAAAAGACAAATCCGCCGCGTATCGCATGTTCATTCCGCTGGAAACCGCCAAGCTGCGCTATGGCGAAGTCTTGATGCGCCGCCGCGCGGGCAGCTTCGAAGCGGAGCGGGTGCAACTCCACGAACTCACCGTCAAGGTGGCCTCGCTGGATCAGGTGACCATCGTAGCCGGCGCGGTGAAAGCCGTGATGGAGCGCAACCACAAGAAGAAGGATTATCAGATTGATGTGCCGCTCGAAATGCTCCGGCGCGCGGAACGCACGAAACAGATTTTCAACATCGTGCTGGGTTCCATCGCTGCCATCTCGCTGCTCGTCGGCGGCATCGGCATCATGAACATCATGCTCGCGAGCGTCACCGAACGGACACGCGAGATCGGCATTCGCCGCGCCCTCGGTGCGCGGCGGCGCGACATCATTATTCAATTCCTGGTCGAGACCGTGATGCTCTCCGGCATCGGCGGCATCCTGGGCGTGATGCTGGGCGTGACCATTCCGCTCATCGTTTCGCACACCGCCGGCATGAAAACCATCATCACCATTTGGTCGCCGTTGCTGGCGTTTGGCATCTCGGCACTGGTGGGCGTCATCTTCGGCATCTATCCCGCCGTCCGCGCCGCCAAGATGGATCCAGTGGAAGCCTTGCGGCACGAATAGCCATCGCGCCGGCTGCGGTTTTCCATGGCGAAATTTTGGTTCAAAAGGTAGTAGCCAATTGAAAAAAACTCTCCAGACTAACCTCGTTCCCGGTTATGAGTTCAATTTACATCCGGCATAATTTTTTCAGCGCGTCCCTGCTCGTGGCCTGCGCCGTGGTTTCCGGCGCGGCAACCGCGCGCGAGCTGGCCTTCAACCGCGACATCCAGCCGATTCTGTCCGAGCATTGCTTTGCCTGCCACGGCACGGACTCGGCGGCGCGCAAAGCCAATCTCCGGCTGGATCGCTTCACGGAAGTGACGAACAAGCTCGAGGACGGCGCGGTGGCGATTGTGCCCGGCCAGCCGGAGCAGAGCGAACTCGTGCGCCGGATCTTTGCGACCGACGACGACCAGATGCCGCCGGCCAAGGTGAACAAGGTCTTGTCGCCGGACCAGAAGGTGCGGTTGAAGACATGGATTGCGGCCGGCGCAAAATATGAGCCGCACTGGTCGTTCGTTGCCCCGGTGAAAGCACCGGCGCCAGCGGTAAAAAATCAAAAGTGGATTCGCAACCCCATTGACAATTTTATCCTGGCGCGGCTGGAGCGGGAACAACTCGGGCCGAACCCGGAGGCTGACAAACGGACTTTGATTCGCCGCGTCAGTCTCGATCTAATCGGCTTGCCGCCGACGCGGGAAGAAGTTGACGCGTTCGTGAAGGACCCATCGCCGGGCGCTTACGAAAAAGTGGTGAATCGCCTGCTCGCCTCGCCGCAATGGGGCGAACATCGCGGGCGCTATTGGCTTGATGCCGCGCGCTACGGCGACACGCACGGGATTCACTTCGACAATTTTCGCGAGATGTGGACGTATCGCGACTGGGTCATCAACGCGTTCAACGCCAACATGAGATTTGACCAGTTCACCATCGAGCAGTTGGCGGGCGACTTGTTGCCCAACGCGACGCGCGACCAGAAAGTCGCCAGCGGTTTCAACCGTTGCAACATCACGAGCAACGAGGGCGGGTTGATTGATGAAGAATATGTGGTGCTCTACGCGCGCGATCGCACGGAGACCACGTCGCAAGTGTGGCTGGGCCTCACCACCGGCTGCGCCGTCTGCCACGACCACAAATACGATCCGATCCCGCAAAAAGATTTTTATTCGCTCTCGGCCTTTTTCAACAACACGACGCAGTCGGCGCGGGATGGCAACATCAAGGACACGCCGCCGGTGATCGTGGTGCCACAGCCGGCCGATGAGCAGCGCTGGCGCGAGCTG
The DNA here is from genome assembly GCA_903850425.1 of uncultured Verrucomicrobia subdivision 3 bacterium. Lineage (GTDB taxonomy): Bacteria > Verrucomicrobiota > Verrucomicrobiia > Limisphaerales > UBA11358 > UBA11358. The sequence continues at coordinate 43,626 of CAINLR010000116.1, forward strand.
CCCGGCGCAGAAACGGCCGGCGAAAATAAAATTGCGCAGCTTCGGGAAATCGCGCGCGGAGAATTTACGAACTGGCTAGCGCATCCGGATTTCACGGCCCTGCAAGCCAATGTGCCGACGGAGGCGCTGGTGTTTCACGCGCCGCTGGACGACGGCGGCACGAACGGCGCGAACATTTTTGTCGGTGGCGCGGCACAAAGGCTGTCGCTGGCAACCAACGGGGTGTGGCAGGACGGCGCGATTGCGGCGTCGGCGTTCACGACGGGGAAATCGCCGCTGCCGCCGCTGGCGAATGTCGGTGACTTCGCGCGCGACGAAGCGTTCAGTTACGCCGCCTGGGTCAAGCTGGACGGCGATCAGAACGGCGCGGTGTTCGCGCGGATGCAGGACAAGGACAGTAATTTTCGCGGCTGGGATTTGTGGCTGGAAGGCGGCAAGCCGGCGATTCACATCCTGCATAGCTGGCCGGACAACGCCATCAAAGTGATTGGCAAAAAGGAATTGCCGAAAGACAAATGGAATCATATTTGCGTGACTTACGACGGTTCGTCGCAGGCGGGCGGCGTGAAGATTTATGTCAACGGCGAGCTGCAAGCAGTGACGCTGGATAAGAATTCGCTCACGCAAAGCATCCGCACAGCCGCGCCGTTCAAGCTGGGCCAGCGGGACACTAGTTCGATGGTGGCAGGCGCAGGCTTGCAGGATTTGCGGATCTACGCGCGCGCGCTGAATCGCGACGACGTGGCCGGCTTAGCCGCCGGGCAGCGCCTCAAATGGCTGGCGGTAAAACCGGGGCGCAAGACGAACGAAAATCATGAGTTGTTCGGTTTGTGGCTGAACCAAATGAATGCGCCGTATCGCGCGGCGATGGCGGCGAAGGCCAAACTGGCGCAGGAAGAAAGGGACATCAAGATGCGCGGCACGGTGGCGCACATCATGCAGGAACGCACGAATGCGCCGGAGGCTTACGTTTTGTTTCGGGGCCAGTATGATCAGCGGCGCGACCGCGTCACGCCCGCCACGCCGGCGGCTTTGCCGCCGATGCCGGCGGACGCGCCGCGCAACCGGCTCGGCTTCGCGCAGTGGTTGGTGCGCCCGGAAAACCCGCTCACGGCGCGCGTGACCGTGAACCGGTGCTGGCAGGAACTGTTCGGCCTGGGTCTGGTGAAAACAGCGGGCGACTTTGGCGTGGCCGGCGAGCCACCGTCGCATCCCGAATTGCTCGACTGGCTGGCGGTGGAGTTCCGCGAATCCGGCTGGGACGTGAAGCACCTTTACAAATGCATGGTCATGTCGGCGACGTATCGGCAGTCCGCCCGGGTGACACCGGCCAAATTGGAAAGGGATCCGCAAAATCGCCTGCTGGCGCGCGGACCGCGATTCCGCATGGATGCCGAAATGGTGCGGGACACCGCGCTGGCGGGCAGCGGCTTGCTGGTGGAAAAAATCGGCGGGCCGAGCGTGAAGCCGTATCAGCCGCCGGGCATCTGGAACGAAGTAGGTATGCCGGAAGGCGACACGCGCAACTACAAACAAGATACCGGCGACAATCTCTATCGCCGCAGTGTTTATACCTTTTGGAAACGCCAGGCCGCGCCCGCCGCGATGGACATTTTCAACGCGCCATCGCGCGAGACGTGCACGGTGCGGCGCGACCGCACGGACACGCCGTTGCAGGCGCTTGTGACGCTGAACGATCCGCAGTTCGTCGAGGCCGCGCGGCATCTCGCCCAAGTGACGCTGGCCAACAAAACCAATAGTGCGGCGGCCCGGCTTGATTTCATGGCGGAGCGGTTGCTCGCGCGACCGTTGCGAGCACCGGAGAAAAGGATTGCCGAATCCGGCCTGAACGATCTGTTGGCGCATTATCGGCAGTCGCCGCGCGACACGGCGGAGTTGCTCGCGGTTGGCGACTCGAAACCCGATGCAAAGCTCGATGCGCCGACGCTCGCGGCTTACACGATGGTGGCAAACGAACTCATGAACCTGGACGAAAATTTGAATAAATAATTTATGAGCTTGTTGCCAGGATCCAAACCGCATCCCGTGCTGGCGGATTATGTGCGCTACGAAACGCGCCGCCAGTTTTTCAAGCGCGGCGCCAGTCTGCTCGGCACGGCGGCGCTGGCCTCGCTCGCGCCGCAACTGCTGTTGGCCGACGATAAGAAAGCGGCTGCGGCCGGCAACGCGAAAAGGATGATCGCCGCCATCGGCCCACATTTTCCGCCCAAGGCCAAGCGCGTGATTTATCTGCACATGGTCGGCGGGCCATCGCAATTGGATTTGTTCGATTACAAGCCCAAGCTCGGCGAGTGGTTCGACAAGGATTTGCCGGATTCCATCCGCATGGGCCAGCGCATCACGACGATGACGAGCGGCCAGAAACGTTTTCCCGTCGCGCCGTCGAAATACAAGTTCGCCCAGCATGGCAAAGGCGGCATGTGGCTCAGTGAACTGCTGCCGTGGACGGCCAAGATGGCGGATGATTTGTGCTTCATTCGGTCCATGAACACGGACGCGATCAATCACGAGCCGGCGATCACCTTTATGCAGACCGGCAACCAGATCAACGGTCGCCCGTGCCTTGGCGCGTGGGTTAGTTACGGCCTTGGCTCGCTGAATGAGAATCTGCCGACGTTCGTGGTGCTCATCGCGAAATCCAGCAACACCGAGCAATTGCAGGCGATCGGCTCGCGGCTGTGGTCCGCCGGTTATCTGCCGGGCGAGCACGCCGGCGTGTCGTTCCGCACGGCGGGCGATCCGATTTTGTTTATTAACAATCCCGCTGGCGTGGACGACCAGGTTCGGCGCAAAACGCTCGATGGGCTGAAGGCGCTGAACGAAATCAATTTCCACACCGTTGGCGATCCCGAAACCCACACGCGCATCAAGCAATACGAACTGGCGTTTCGGATGCAGGCGAGCGTGCCGGAACTGGCCGACGTCACGCATGAATCTGCCGCGACTTATGCGCTCTACGGTGACGCCGCGAAAAAGCCCGGCACGTTTGCGAACACAGCGCTGCTGGCGCGGCGGCTGGTGGAACGCGGCGTGCGGTTCGTGCAAATTTACCATAACAACTGGGACACGCATTCGAACGTGAGCGGGCGGCTGCCCGACCAGTGCAAGGACGTGGATCAGGCCTGCTATGGTTTGATCCAGGATTTGAAACAGCGCGGGATGCTCGACGATACGCTCGTGGTCTGGGGCGGTGAATTCGGCCGCACGATTTATTCGCAGGGCGAGCTTACAAAAAACAATTACGGGCGCGATCATCATCCGCGCTGCTACACGATGTGGATGGCGGGCGGCGGCGCCAAGCCCGGTCTGGTTCATGGCGAGACGGATGATTTTTCCTACAACATCGTCAAAGACCCCGTCCACGTTCACGATTTTCACGCCACGGCGCTGAAGCTGCTCGGCTTCGACCATCTGCGCTTCACTTATCGCTACCAAGGACTCGACCAGCGGCTCACCGGCGTGGTGCCAGCGAGCGTGGTGGACCAGTTGATTGCTTGAACCAAAAATTGAACCTATGCACTCCCAACCTTTGACCCGTCGTAATTTTTTGAAACAGGCCGGTGCCGTGGCCGCCATCGGCGCGGTCGCGCCTTACATTTGGGCCGACGACAAGACCGGAGCTCGCCTGCCAGTTGTTGGCGCGGGCGAGCATCAATACGAAGTCATTCACGACTGGGGCGAGCTGCCCGCCGGCCATGTTTACGGCAACACCCACGGCGTCGCGGTGGACGCGCAGGGCCACATTCACATCAAGCATACCGTCGGCAAAGGCGCGACGATTGACGATGCCGTCGTGGTGTTTGATGCGGACGGAAAATTTATTCGCTCGTGGGGCAAGGAATACAAAGGCGGCGCGCACGGCCTGCATCTGAGTCGCGAGGGCAACGAGGAGTATTTTTATCTGTGTGATCCCAAGCGGCATCTCTTCGCGAAGACCACGCTCGACGGAAAGGAATTGTGGCGCAAATGGGCGCCGGAACAATGCAACGGCTACACCATGCCGGGCGAATTCAATCCGACGAACATCGCCATCGCGCCGAACGGGGATTTTTATGTCGCGGACGGCTACGGCAAAAGCTTCATCCATCAATACGATCGCGCCGCGAAATATCTCCGCAGCTTTGGCGGCAAGGGCAAGGCAGCGGGCCAGACGGATTGTCCGCACGGCTTGATGGTAGATACGCGCGGCGCGCAACCGGTGCTCGTCGTGGCCGACCGCAGCAATCGCCGGCTCCAAAACTTCACGCTCGATGGGCAGCACCTCAACTTTGTCACCGATGAACTCCGCTCCCCCTGCCACTTTCACACGCACGGTGATTTGATGGTGATTCCCGATCTTGATTCGCGCGTCACGCTCTTCGACAAAGACAACAAACTCGTGGCACACCTCGGCGACGGCGGCTCGTATCAAGGCATCCGGGACCAAACTCGCGACCATTTCACGCCGGGCAAATTCGTCGCACCGCACAGCGCCTATTTTGATCGCGATGGAAACATCTTCGTCGTCGAGTGGGTCGAGGTCGGCCGCGTGACCAAGTTGCGGAAAATCTCCTGACGCCGGCTCGCCCAAATTACTCGATTGTGCACGTCCCATCACAACCCGGATCCCCAACCTCACATCGCATGAAACACATCCTCTCCATCATTCTCATGGTTGCCGCTTCCCTGACGGCATTCGCCGCCGGCTCGCCCGAGGGGGACGCCAAAGCCATTCAGGGAAATTGGAAACCCGCCACCGCCGAGTTGGCGGGCAAGCCCATGCCGGACGCGGTCCTGCAGACCATCAGCCTTAAATTGGACCACGGTAAATACGAGGTGTTCGTCGGCGACAAACCGGACCGGGGCACTTACACGCTCGATGCCGCCACCAACCCCAGGAGCATCACGATCACCGGCACGGACGGGCCGAACCTCGGCAAGACGTTCCCCGCGATTTACGAGCTGACCGGCGACACGCTGCGCATCTGCTACGATCTTTCCGGCGCGAAACGGCCCACGGAGTTCAAGAGCGCCGCGGGCACGAAGCTCTATCTCGTGACTTACCAGCGGAAGCCGGAATAAGCGTTTGCGCCACGAACCGGAACGCCGATCGCCTGATCGGCCCGATGTTTTTCAGCGCGAGCAGCCGACCGACCAGAAAATCGGCGTTCCGCTCCCACCTTCGCCGCTTGCGTTTCGCCGGGAGAAACCCGAGCATGGCCGCGCAAGCAACCTCTACCCGATTGTCGAACATGACAAAAATTACCTGCGTCTATTGTGGCAAACCCTTCATGGCCGACCGCACCAACGGCGACCCCGTCTGCCCGAACTGCGGATCAAAATACATGGCACCATTGCGCGACACGGCGGCGGGGCCAACACCACAATTCAAGATTCCAACACCGCGCGAAGCCAGCCTCTCACCGATCGCGGCCACGGCGGGCCGGCTGATTGACAACATCGAGAAAGTCATCGTCGGCAAGCACGACGAAATCCTGCTCACGGTAATGGCGTATTTCGCCGAGGGCCATGTGCTGTTGGAAGATGTGCCGGGCGTGGCCAAGACGATGCTCGCGCGGGCGCTCGCGCGCAGCATCGGTTGCGATTTCAAACGCATTCAATGCACGCCGGATTTGCTGCCGAACGACATCACGGGCAGTTCCATTTTCAATCCCAAGACCACCGAGTTCGAGTTTCGCCCCGGCCCGCTCTTTGCGCAGATCGTGCTGGCGGATGAAATCAACCGCGCCACGCCGCGCGCCCAGGCGGCGCTGCTGGAAGCGATGGCGGAACGCAAAGTTACCGCCGACGGCAACAACTACGAACTGACCCCGCCGTTCCTGCTCATCGCGACGCAGAACCCGATTGACCACGAAGGCACGTTCCCGCTGCCGGAGGCGCAACTGGATCGCTTCCTTGTCCGCTTGAGTCTGGGCTATCCGCAATTTGAGCACGAAGTTGCCATGCTGCAGCGGCTCAAGTCAGAACATCCGATCTCAACTCTGGAGACGGTCGCCAGCGCTGAGGAGATCATGACCTGTCAGGCAGCCGTGCGGGAAGTGTTCGTGGACGAAAAAATCCTTCGTTACATCGTGCAGCTCATCAAGGCCACGCGGGAGCATTACGACATCAATCTGGGCGGCAGCCCGCGAGCATCCATGGCGCTGCTCCGCTGCGCACAGTCATTCGCGGCCATTCAAGGTTTTGATTTCGTGATGCCGGACGATGTCAAAAGCATCGTCAATTATGTGCTCGGTCATCGGTTGATTCTCCGCCCGGAAAGCCGGCTGCGGAAAAAAACTGTGCGCGGCGTGCTGGATGAAATCATGAACACCGTGCCCGTGCCGCCAATGCCGCCCACCGGCTTCGCCAAATGAAATGGATCTTCGGCACGCTCGCGCTGCTGATTCTCGGGCTGGTGTTCAAGCTCAGCCTGCTGGTCTATGCGATGTATGTGCTGCTGGGGATCTTGTTGCTGAGCCGATTTTTCACGCGGTCCTGGACGGAGAAGATTGTCGTGAGCCGCCACTGCGCTCACGAAATTTTCGAAATCGGCGAGCGCGCCGAAGTCACGGTTGAAGTTGAAAACAAAGGCTCGCTGACGATTCCGTGGCTGATCATCGAAGACTCGCTGCCGCATGGCGCGCTGATGTTGATGCCGCGTCGCCTCAGTGTGGAAGGCAGCCGATTGGAACTCGTGCGCCTGGCTCCGGGCCAAATGGAGGAGCTTAACTATGAAGTCACTTTTCTCATGCGCGGCTATTACCAAATCGGTCCGCTGCTGCTGGAAACCGGTGATGTGTTCGGTTTGCACCGGCGCTTTCGTGTGGCGAGCGAACCCCACTTTGCGCTGGTGTTGCCCAAGGTTCTGCCGCTGGAAGGCTACAGTCTAGCGTCGCGCCGGCCGCTGGGCGAAATCCGCGTGGTGCATCGGCTCTTCGAAGATCCTACGCGGCTCGCTGGCGTGCGGCCGTATCAACAAGGCGATCCGCTCAACCGCATTCATTGGCGGGCCACGGCGCGCACCGGCGAACTGCACAGCCGCATTTACGAAACGTCGCGCGTGGCGGGCGCGACGTTTCTGCTGGATTTTCACACGCACAGTTTTCAAGGCCCCGGCGGTTACACCTCGGCGGAACTCGCCATTACCACCGTGGCTTCGCTCGCCAACGCGGTTTATCTCATGGGCCAGCAAATCGGCTTTGTCAGCAACGGACGCGATGCCGCTGACCGGATTCGCGAGGAAGGCTGGCGCGCTGAGTTCACGACGCGCGCCGACGCCCACCATCGCGCGGCGGATCCGCTGGCCAACGACCGGCTGCGCCCCGTGCGCGTCGAAACGCGCAAGAGCAACGAGAAGCTTGGGCAAATCCTCGAAACGCTCGCGCGGCTGGAACACACCGATGGACTGGAATTTTCCGAAATGCTGGCGGCGGCCGTTTCGCAAATTCCCCGCGATGCCACCGTTGTGCCGGTGTTACGACAGGTCACGCCCGCCACGGCCACGGCGCTCGGCGCACTGGTCCGTCGCGGATTTCTCGTGACGGTGGTCGTCGTGGCCTTTGAACGCGAACCGATTCCTGACTGGGCGCAACCGCCGGAATGGGCCGGACTATTACTGGCGCAAGGCATAGATTTCCGCCTCGTGAACTCCGAGGAATCCGTGATGAATCTTTGCACGGAAGCGATTGTGAGGTGACGGATGGCCATGCTCAAACCCAACCGAACGCTGGCCGACTATCTGGTCGTGGGCATCAGTCCAGTGCTGATCATGGTGCTGGTAGGCAGCCTCTGCTATTTCCTGATCGAAGTTTTTTTCCGGGGCCCGACCGTCGGCAGTGTGCGCTGGGTGCTGTTCTGGTTTGTGATGGCGGTGGTGCTGGTCGCGCGCATTGGCATCGAGGAAAGCCCCGGCCGCGCGGCGGTTTTTGGTCTGGGCCTGGCCGTCGCGACGTGGCTTTATCTGCTGACGGTCAGTCCGGCATTTGTTCTCGGCATGATCCTGCTCGGCGTGGTCTGGTGGTGCGCGCACAAGCTGACGTGGGATTGCACGCTCGTTGACGAAGACGAGGACGCTTCCGGTGGCGGCTTGCTTGAAACCGCCAGCGATCGGAAAAACTTTCTGCCGACAAAACTAATTGCGCCGACAAGAACCAAGGAAACAAAAAGCGACGTTGAGCCGCCGCCACCATCCAAGCCACACGCGCCGGGACTCTGGGTGGTTTATTTTTCACTGGCCGCGTTGCCGCTCTTTGGCGTCGGCCAGATGCTCTTGCCCAAGGATGACACCGCCGCGCGCCACGCCGGGTTCTCCTATCTGTTCATTTACATGACCGCCGCGCTGGGCTTGCTGCTCACCACCAGTTTTCTCGGGCTGCGCCGCTATTTGCGCCAACGCTACCTGCCGATGCCACCGCTGATCGCTTTCGGTTGGATTCAGTTTGGAGTCGGCGTCGCGGCATTTGTTTTGATCGGCGCATTATTGTTGCCGCGTCCCGGCGCGAACGAGGCGTGGCAGACGCTACGCTACAAAGTTGACTACAATCTGAAACAGGCCAGCGAGTATGCGGCCCGCTTTAATCCCCACGGAAAAGGAAAAGGACGTTCCGGTCATGAAACGCAAAAATCCGATCCGTCTAAGAATCCCACGGGCGAATCCCAACCACCGGGCGATGCAGGAAAGTCGCCCAGCCCCGACCCGCAAGGAACTGGACCCAGTCAACCCGGCCAGACGCAGCCAATGCTCACCGAAGCGGCTGCGCAGATTTATTCGCGGCTCAAAATTCTATTCGTGCTGGCGCTGGTCGCGCTCGCGGCCTGGTGGATTTTCCGCAAGCGTGAATTAATTTTCCAAATCGCGCAGTCCGTGGTTGCGGCCATCCGGCAATTTTTCCAAAACCTATTCGGCTTCGGTTCGCCCAGCGAAAAGCCAACCGCAACCGTTCCAATCACGCCGCCGCGCCATCGTCCCTTCGCGTCTTTCCGCAATCCTTTCCTGGCTGGGAAAGACACTGCATGGACGCAGGCGCAATTGGTGCTCTACAGCTTTGAAGCGGTCCAAGCCTGGGCGGAAGAACACGGGGTGAAGCCGCGACCCGAACAGACCGCGCGGGAATTTTGTTTTGAGCTCAGCCACCAATTCCCGGAGATCATCGCGGAGTTGAACCAGTTGTCTTTTCAATATGGCCATGCCGCTTATGGAGTTTCAGTGCCCGCCGGGAATGATGTGGAACCGATCAAAAAACTCTGGCGGTTTCTTGGCGCGCAATGAATCCCCAATTTGCTTGGGCGGCTCGCGCGAAACGAAAGGGTGCAAACCGTCACGCGACCAACGTGTCGCATCCACGGCGGAAACCACCTCATTTTCAATGGGAAATCCCGACCAACGCCCGTTGCCACCGGCAGGCCGTCGGCCGCCGCGCGCCCACCCCGGCGACCCGTTTCGGCGGGCGATTCAAAATGTTGTAACCGGTCATCGTCGCCAGCGTCTCCCCCTGTGTAGTTACAATAACCAAATAAACACTGTATCAATTACCATGAAAAAACTATTGCTCGCCACCGCCGCGATCTTCTGCGCGTCCGCTCTCCTGCTCCAAGCACAGGATGCCACCGCCAAGAAAAAGACCGCCCATAAACTGACCCCGGAACAAAAACAGTTGCAGAGTGAAATGCTGGCCAAATACGACACCAACAAGGACGGCAAACTGGATAAAACCGAGACAGCCGCCATCTCCAAGGAAGACAAGGACAAGATGGAAAAGGCCGGATTGACCAAAGCCAAAAAGAAGGCGCCGGCCACCGACGCTCCGGCCGCCCCCAAGGCGGATGCCGCCAAGTAAGCCCGGTTCCTGATTCGCTCACCGCTCCACTGGACCCAGTGGAGCGTTTTTTTTGAGGGAGGGGAGGAGAGTGGCCATTTAGCCCGAACTACGAAACGGAAGGCTCGCTGACGTAGGGCAGGCGGCGGTTGCGACTGTTCCATTTCGGAGTTCGGATGTAGCAAACCCACCAAGCCGCTCAGCCCCTCCTCGCCCTGGCCCTCTCCTCCCTTCCGAATGGTGGAGACGGAGTGGCCACCAAGAACCGGGTCAAGCGCCACCGCGCTGCGAGTGACGGCTTCATTGCCGCTTGCAGAGCGGGCGGCTTTAAGTATGTTTCCCGCAGACAAAAATCCACTTTAATGCTGCGGCTGGAATCAAAATTATTTTTTAACCTCGCGCGCTGGCTGGCCCTCTTTTTCATCCTCACTGCCGGTGCCAGCCGGGCCGCCGACGCCAGCCCGCCCAACTCGATTGCCGATTGGACCTCGGAGGCGACCAATGCGCTCAACCAGTGGATTTGGGAAACCAATTCCAGCGACAAACAAACCTGCCGGTTTTGGAAAACGTTTGTGGTGCCCGGCGGCGACAAAGTTTCCCGCGCCACCATGCACATCACAGTAGATAACGGCTACACGCTATTTCTCGACGGGGCGGAGATCGGGCGCGGCAGCGACTGGCGCACGGTCACGGAATATGACGTGACGCAACTACTCTCTCCGGGTCCGCACATCGTCGCGGTCGAAGGCTTCAATGACCGGCTGGAAGGCGGCTTGATCTTTGGGATGGTGATCCAGTTTCCCCGCCAGCCGGAAATGAGGATGACGTCGGACCAAAGCTGGTTCATCGCGCCGACAGCTGCGCCCCAAAACTGGGCGCAGCAAAAACGCGCGTTGCCCGCTTGGCATCATGCCGTGGTGGTGGGGTCCATCCATACGCACCCGTGGGAAATGTGGCCGATGGGTCTGGCCAAGGTCGCGCCGCTGCAACCGGTCATGGTCCACTTCTGGCAGCGCGGCTGGTTTCAATTATCGCTGCTGACGCTTTGTCTGCTCGCGTTGTCATTCTGCCTCGCGCTGGCGCTGCGGCTGACCGCACAGGCCAAGGCGCAAACGCTGTTGCAGGTGGAGCGTGCCCGCATTGCGCGGGACATCCATGACGATCTCGGGGCGCAGTTGACGCAACTCGTTTTGCTCGGTGAAGTGGCCCAGAGCGAGCAACCGGAAGCGTCCCCGACCCGCCGCCAGTTCCAGCAGATTTGCCAGCAGGCGCGCGACCTCTCGCAGGCGATGGATGAAGTGGTTTGGGCCGTCAATTCCCGGCGCGACACCGTCCGCGATTTTGCCAGTTACGTCTGCAAATACGCGCAGCTTTATTTGAGTCCCACCGCGACGCGCTGCCGGCTGGATGTGGAAGCGGAAATTCCCGCGACGGAATTTGATCTCCCCGTCCGGCGCAATTTATTTCTGGCGGTGAAGGAGGCCTTGAACAACGCCGCCAAACATGCGCGAGCCGATGAGTTGTTCCTGCGCATCTATCGCCAGGAACAAAAGCTCATCGTGGTCATCGAGGACAACGGCCTTGGTTTCGATCCGCTGCGGTTGAAGTTGGAACGCAACGGGCTGACCAACATGACGCAGCGCATGGCGGAAATCGGCGGCGCGTGCGACGTGGTCAGCCAGCCGGGGCTTGGCTGTCGCGTTACTTTCCGCGTGCCCTTGAAGCCGGCGGAGTCGCGACTGGGCTTCGGCTGGCTCCGCCGCCGGACGTCCGCGCCGGAAACCAATCAGGCAATTGCAAGCCTCCATCTGCCGCCCGAACTGGCGGCGATGAAGGACAATAATACTTAATGAAATCAGCTTTAATCACGACCACGCCAGCCGTCCAAGCCGACGTGCGCGTCGCGTTGGTGGAAGACAAGCCGGGCGTGCGCGACAGTTGGACGCGCCTGATCAATTCGCTGCCGGGCTTCACTTGCGCCTGCGCCTGCGCCTCGGGCGAGGAGGCGTTGCGGGTGATTCCGACGACGAAGCCAGACGTGGTGTTGATGGATATTTTTCTGCCGCGCATGTCCGGCATTGAATGCACCACGCGGCTGAAATTGCTGTTGCCGAAAACGCAGATCCTCATGCTGACAGCGGTGGAAGACGACGAACTGGTGTTCATGGCGCTGGTGGCGGGCGCGGACGGCTACCTGCTCAAACGCACCAAGCCGGAGGATTTGCGCGCGGCCATGCTGGATGTGCTCGGCGGTGGCGCGCCCATGACCAGTGAAATCGCCCGGCGCGTGGTGGAATCGTTCCGCAAAGCCAAGGCCAAGTCCCAGCCGGAGGCGCATTTGAGCGCGCGCGAGGAAGAGGTTTTGATTTTGCTTTCCAAAGGTTACTCGAACAAGGAAATCGCCAGCCAGCTCACCATCGGCGTGGAGACCGTGGGCAGCCATCTGAAGCACATCTACGAAAAAATGCACGTCCGCTCGCGGGCGGAAGCCGTGGCGCGCTACATGACGAGCAAGGCGTGAGGCATGAGTCGTGCGAAAAGAGGGCCAAGGCCCACCCGCCGGGCCGAACATGGCATGTCGCCGCTTTTTTTCCCCGGCCATGTTTTTTTCCCTTGCAAAACGGCGCGCCACTGTTAGAAATCGCCGGATGGAGCCACAGTCGCTTAACAATTATTTTATTTGGGGAATTGACGATTCGCCTTACGGCCCGGTGCCGATGCCGGTTCTGCTCGAATGGATCAAGGACGAACGCGTGTTGCCGGACACCTGGATCTTCGCCCGCAATGGTGGCGTGTGGCAAAAAGCTTCGGACTTTCCCGAACTCAAGGAGTTCTTCGACGAAAATCCGTTTGCCGACACCCCGCCCGCCCGGTTCAAGCCCGGCTCGCTGCGCCGGATCAAGATTCTCGCGGACATGAAAGACGCGCAACTCGCGCACCTCGCCGACTTTTTGGAATTTCATGATATCCTGCAGCACACGGTGATCGTGCAACAAGGCGATCCGGGCGACGCGATGTTCCTCATCCTGAGCGGCGAGTTGCGCGCGCGCACGCTGATCGGCCATCGCGAAACGATTTTGACCACGCTCGGCCCCGGCGATTTTTTCGGCGAGATGTCCCTGTTTGATCAAGGCCCGCGCTCGGCGGATGTGGTGGCCAACGTGGACAGCAGCGTCCTGCGCTTGTCCACGAGCGCGTTTGAAAAGTTAACGCGCGAAATGCCGAGTCTCGCCACGCCGTTTTTGCAGGCCACCTCGCGCACGCTGTCCGCCCGTATCCGGGCCGACAACAAGCGGCTGGCGCGCATTACGCAGCAGTTTTCCGCCAGCGGCGACGAACGTTAATCACGCTTCGCGGTTGAAATCCCACGCCATTGCGGGCAAGCTGCCGGCGTGAGCCATCTTGCCCGAGCCAGAGAAGTTTTTGATATTGAAGTTGCGGCCCTCAAAGCCGTGCGCGCGCTGCTTGATTCCGCGTTTGACCGCGCCGTTGAAACCGTGGTGACCGCCCTCAAAGAACGCGGTAAAATCGTCATCGTCGGGATCGGCAAATCCGGCAACGTCGGCCATAAAATCGCCGCCACCCTCACCAGCACCGGGTCCACGGCGGTCCTGCTCAACAGCGTGGACGCGCTGCACGGCGACGTCGGCATCATCAATGACGGCGATGTGATTCTCGCCTTGAGCTATTCCGGCGAGTCGGAAGAATTGCTCAATCTGCTGCCCACGCTCAAACGGTTTTCCGTGAAAATCATTTCGCTGACCGGCAACTTGAAATCCGCGCTCGCCCGGCACAGCGACGTGACGCTCAACGTCAAAGTTCCCAAGGAAGCCTGTCCGTTCAATCTTGCGCCGACCAGCAGCACCACGGCGATGCTCGTGATGGGCGACGCGCTGGCGATGGCGATTTTACAGGCGCGCGGTTTCAAACAGACGGATTTTGCGAAGTATCATCCGAACGGCGCGATCGGCCGCGCCCTGCTGCTCAAAGTGGGCGACATCATGCGCGCGGGCAACCGCAATGCCGTGGCGGCCGAAACCCTTTCCGTCAAAGAGGCGCTCTTCGTCATGACGCAGGCCAAGTCCGGCAGCCTCGCGGTCGTGAACGTGCGCGGCAAACTCGTGGGCGTTTTTACCGACGGCGATTTCCGCCGGCACATGGCCGCCAACGAGAACCTGCTCGCCCAGCCGTTGAAAAAAGTCATGACGCCCAAACCGATTTGCCTCAGCGAAAACGCGCTCGCCGTCGAGGCGCTGAAAATTTTCAACGAGCGGAACATTGATGACCTCATCGTGGTGAATGCGAAAAACGAGCCGGTGGGGTTGGTGGATTCGCAGGATTTGCCGAAGCTGAAAATTGTGTGAAAGGTAACTCGCCAGCACGCCCCGGCGTTTTGATTTTCATGGGTGTGGCCGGCAGCGGCAAGACGACGGTCGCAAAATTGTTCGCGGAAAAAACCGGCGCGGTTTTTTATGAAGGCGATGATTTTCATCCGCCGGAAAATGTGGCCAAGATGCGCGCGGGCATTCCCCTGACGGACGCTGACCGCGCAGAATGGCTGCAAACATTGAGAGGAATTATTGTTCGCTCGCTGGCGAAAGGAGCATTCGCGGTGTTAACTTGTTCCGCTTTGAAAGCAAAATATCGCGACGCATTGGCGGTGAATGATTCCCGCGTGAAGTTTGTGCATCTCACCGGCCCGCAAAGCTTGATCGAGGAACGGCTGAAAAATCGGCGCGGACATTTCATGCCGCCGGCATTGCTGGCCAGCCAGTTGGAAATTCTCGAGCCGCCGGCAGACGCGCTGGTTTTCAGTTGCGCACAACCGCCCGAAAAAATCGTTGGTGACTTGATTCAGATTTTAGGCAGCGCTGGTTCCGATTGAATTTGCCCGCGCACTTTGGGGCAGCAAAAACGCCAAGCCGGCGGCGACCAGCATCCCGATGCCCAGCGCGGCAAACGGCACGGCGGTGCTGTGATATTCCGTCTTGAGCCAGCCAACAATGTAAGGCCCGGCAAAGCCGCCGATGTTGCCCAGGGAATTCACCAGCCCGATGACAGGCCCAAAAACATGACGCGGCAGGGTCTCGGTTGGGATCGCCCAAAACGGCGCGAGCGCGGCGAACGGGCCGGGAATCGCCAGGCACATGCAGGCGTAGGACAACCAGAAATGTTCGGCGGTCAGCACGCTCAAAATCAAGCTCACGCCGCTCAGCGTGTAAACCAGCGCCACGTGGCCGCGCCGCTCGCGGGTTTTGTCCGAGTGCCACGAGTTAAGCACCATGATGACGGCGGTGATCGCGTAGGGCGCGGCGAACAAAAATCCATATTGCACCGCACTGAAATGCTTCGACTTCAACCCGTCCGTGAAAAAAGCCATGCAGCCATACGCCGCCGAGTTGTGCAGGAAATTCATGACGATCATCACGAGTATTTCGCGCCGCGCGAGCCGTTGCCAGAAGGGGGTTTTTACCGGCGGCTCCAGCCTCGCCGCCTCGCGGTGGAGCGTGGTTTCCAGAAAGTTTTTTTCCTCGGCCGAAATCCACTTCGCCTCGCGCGGGTGATCGGCGATAAAAAACCACCACACAGGCAGCCAGATAAAGGGCAGCGCGCCCTCCAAAATCAGCATGGTTTGCCAGCCATACGCGCCCAGCAGCCAGCCGGTGACGGGCGCGGAGGCGACCACGGCGAGCGGCTGGCAAAGATTCCAAAACGCATTGGCACGCGCGCGTTCGGCGCTGGGAAACCAGTGCGCGAGCAAAACGACGGTGGCGGGAAACACGCAGCTCTCGGAAACGCCAAGCAGAAAGCGCGCAACTTCAAATTGAAAAAATGTTTTCGCCAGGCCGCAGCCCACGGCACACACGCCCCAGAAAATCAGGCACAGGCTGACGAGTTTTTTGGCGCTCCACTTGCCCGCGAGATGACCGCCAACGGCTTGTAGCAGGACGTAGCCGAGGAAAAAAATCCCCGCCGCCTGGCCTTTCATCCGGTCGTCCATCAGCAGATCGTGCAGCATGGAGGAGATTTTCGGATCCAGCGCGAGCGAGACGTTCGTGCGGTCCACATACGAGATCGTATACATGACCAGCGCGACCGGGATGATACGGAGCCAGCGTTGGGAAATCATGCGCGAATGTTGTCGGAACCGGCAGGGCCGCGCAAAGATTAAGTCGCCGGCAAAATGAGGTGCCGCGCAGAAAATCATTTAACCGGCGGTGGCGGTCCGCTATTAATGAAGCGTGATAAGCAAACCCCTGTTCCTGCTGCCGCTGCTGGTGTTGAGCCTTTGTGCCTGCACCAGCCTGAAAGAATCCGCCCCCATGAAACCCAGTCAGACCGCGCAAAAATTCTCCCGCGAACGCCCGCAAGTTCTCGCCGCCGATTACTTGCTGTTCCTCCCGCAAGGTTACGCGACTAATTCCACGAAACGCTGGCCGCTGATTTTATTTTTGCATGGTGCAGGCGAGCGCGGCACCGACATCTGGCTCGTCGCCAAACATGGCCCGCCGAAAGTGGATACCACCAAGACGAACTTTCCTTTCATCGTCGTCTCGCCGCAATGTCCGGCCGGCAAAATCTGGTCGAACGATCTGCTGCTCGCACTGCTCGACGAGATCGAAACCAAATACGCCGTGGACCCACAGCGCGTGTATCTCACCGGGTTGAGCATGGGCGGTTTCGGAACGTGGAGCCTGGGCTTGAGCCATCCCGAAAAATTTGCGGCCATCGCGCCGATCTGTGGGGGCGGCGATTTCATCACGCCCTTGCTGGCGGACAAAGCCAAATTAACCACCCTGCCCATCTGGGCCTTTCACGGCGCGAAGGACCCCACCGTGCCGCTCGCCGAATCCGAGCGCATGGTCAATCACATGAAACAACTGGGCGTCCAGGAAATGAAGTTCACCATTTATCCGGAAGCCCAGCACGATTGCTGGACGCAAACTTACGCGCAGCCGGAACTGTTCGACTGGTTTCTCCAACACTCGCGGTAGGCGGCCGCGAGGTGGCGGGGCGGGTGGTCACCCAATTACGCCGGCGGCGGGCCGATGAAGTCCATGCCCACGAGACAGACATCATCATCAAAGGCGCCGCCCACGGCAAAGCCCCGGATGACCTGCAAGAGTTCGTCGAAGAGAATTCCCGGCGGATGCACGAGCAGGTTTTTTACGTCGAGCAGCAGCCGTTCCTGCGAATATAGCTCCTCGTTTTGTCCCTGCACTTCGTAGAGGCCATCGGTGAACAGCATCAGAAAATCGCCGGTGGCCAGGGTCGTTTCCGTGGTTTGAAATGATGGATCTTCAAACAAACCCAGCGCCGGCTGGCCGCGTCCGGAGCCATTAGCCAGCGGCTCAACTTGGTTAAGCGAACGGCGGATGAGCAGCGGTTTCGGATGGCCGGCGTTGGAGAAACGCAGCACGCCCGTCTGCCAGTCGGCTGTAAAATAAAACGCCGTGGTCAACATCGGCGAACCGGTGTTCTTCAGGATGCTGCACAAATCGCCGTTCAGTTTGCGCAGATAACGGCCGGGATCGCGGGCGAGCGGTTTTAATTCCTCGGACAGCGCGCGGATCATGGCGGTGACGAGCGCGGCGCGGACACCGTGTCCGGTCACGTCGCAAATGAACACCCCGACCTCGGTGTCGGAGATCGCGGAGACGCTGAAAAAATCGCCGCTGACGGATTCGGCGGGTTCGTAGCGATGGACGAATTGAAAGGCGCTCGCTGCGGTCGTGGCACTTTGCGGAAAGGCGGGATACTGCTGCGGTAGCATCGTGAGCTGGATTTCGCGCGCGGTGCGGAGGTTTTCCTCCATGACCGAATTCTTGGTGCGCAGTTCCTCGCGGCTGCGCGAGAGTTCGCTGGTTGCGCGGCGGATTTGTTCCTCGGCGCGTTTGCGTTCGGTGATGTCCTCGACGGTGCCTTCGTAATAGAGCAGCCGCCCCTGCCCGTCCCGGACGGCCCGGCAGTTTTCCGCGATCCAGATAATGGTCTCGTCCTTGCGATAAATTTTCGATTCGAACCCGCTGAGCGTGTCGTTCTCCTGCATGAGCCGCACAAACTCCTCGCGCCGGCCGTGCTCGACGTAGAGCCGGCTGGCGATGTCCTTGATGCTGGCCATCAATTCCACCGGGGAGTCGTAACCGTAAATCCGCGCCAGCGCGACGTTCGCCAGCAGATAATTGCCATTGGGCGACGTGCGGAAAATGCCTTCCACCAGATGGTCGAATATGCCGTAGTAATTCTCCTTTTCCTCCACCAAGGCGATGCGTTCCTGCTGCCGCGCGATGGAGCAATGGATGGCGTGGCGCAGCGTGGCGGCCGCCAGTTGTTCGCGGCCCAGATATTCCTGCGCACCGCTGAACACGGCTTCGGCGAGAAACGCCTCGTCCTCGCTGGGCCCGATGACCAGCACCGGCAGCCGCGGAGCCTTGGTGGTGAGCGAAGTGATCTGGAACAGCGCCGCGGTGTTCACCTGTGGAATGTCGAACAGCACGGCGTGAAATAAGTTCGTCGCCACCATCGCCAGTCCGGCGTCCGCGGTCGGCTCCACCGTCACGTCCACGGCATCCGCCGCCGCTAGCAGCAATTCGCCGATGCGCTGCGCGGAAGCGTCCTCGCCGCTGACCAGCAAAATTTTGAGCAGTTGATTTTCCATACGTCACCGACCGCGTGAAAATACAAGGTTTCCGCCCGCCGGCAAGCGCGTTGCGGCCACCGCCAAAACTTTGGTCTTGCCATTGGAGGCCAATTGGGTTTGAAATGCTGGCAGTCATAAATCCCGCTTGGAAACCATTAACCATATGTAATACCGGCTTATGAAAACTTACCTGCCTGCGGAAATCCGTAACTTCGCCATCGTCGGCCACGCCTCGTGTGGGAAAACCCTGTTGAGTGAGGCGATGCTCCTCTGCGCGGGGGTCATCACGCGCATGGGACGCATCGCCGAAGGCACGACCGTATCCGATTATCATGTGAGCGAAAAGCAGCGGCAAATTTCCGTCTCCGCCACGCTGCTGCACGCCGACTGGGCCGGGAAAAAGTTCAACCTGATTGATACGCCCGGCTACCTGGACTTCATCAGTGAAGGCCTGGGCGCGCTGCGCGTCGGGGATTTTGCACTGGTCGTCATCCACGCGCAGCACGGCCTCGGCGTCGGCACCGACCGCGTGTGGAATTACGCCACCAATTATGGCATCCCGAAAATGATCGTGGTCAACGCGCTCGACAAGGAGCATGTGGATTTCGACGCGGTGCTGAAGGAGGCGCAGGAACATTTCGGGCGGCATGTCTTTCCGTTGAGTGTGCCGGTGAATTCCGGTCCCGGCTTCAACCGCACGCTCGACGTCCTCCGCAGCGAAATCGTCACCTACGCCACCGACGGCTCCGGCAAATACACCGAGGAACCGGCCACCGGCGAACTCGGCGAGCAGGTGAAGGCGCTGCACCGCGAACTCATTGAGCACATCGCCGAATCCGACGACACGCTGATGAGCAAATATTTCGAGCAAGGTGGTTTGTCGGAAGCGGAGTTCCGTGCCGGCATCCACGCGGCGGTGCAAAAGCAGTTGTTCATCCCGCTCTTCGCGGCCTCGGCGGAAAAAAATGTCGGCGTCGCCCGCCTGATGGACTTCATCGCCAAATACGGTTCCGCGCCGGTGGACCGCAAAAACGTCCCGGCGATTGACGCCAACGGTGACGAAACGGAGGTCGTCCTCGACAATGCCGAGACCGTGGCCTACGTCTTCAAGACGATGTCGGAGGCGCATTTTGGCGAGCTGTCTTTCTTCCGTGTCTATTCCGGCTCCGTGACCACGGGCACCGATTTGTTCAACAGCGACCGCAAAATCACCGAGCGCGTCGGCCAGATTTTTCTGCTCAACGGCCAGACCCGCGAACCCGTCCACACGCTTGGCGCCGGCGACATTGGCGCGGTGGTGAAACTCAAGGATACGCACACCGGCAACACGCTGTGCACGCTGAAGCATCCCGTCACGCTGCCGAAGGTCATTTATCCCAAGCCGAACATTCACGCCGCGCTCATCGCCGCCCTGAAAGGTGAGGAAGACAAAATCGCCACCGGCCTTGCCGCCTTGCATGAGGAAGACCCGACGTTCCTTTATTATGTAGATGGTGAGCTGCATCAGACGATTATTTCTGCGCAGGGCGAACTCCATCTGGAAGTCGTGGCCGATCGATTGCGCCGCCGACATAACGTCCATGTGGACCTCGCCGAACCGCGCGTGAAATATCGCGAGACGATCAAGGCGAAGGGCGAATCGAAATACCGCCATAAAAAACAAACCGGCGGCGCAGGCCAGTTCGCCGAGGTCTGGATGCGCATCGAACCCAAGCCGCGCGACAGTGGCGTGGAGTTCACCCAGTCGCTGGTTGGCCAGAACGTGGATCGCAATTTTGTGCCGTCCGTGGAGAAAGGCGTGCAGCAGGTCTGCACCGAAGGCGTCCTCGCCGGCTGCCGCGTGACCGACGTGAAGATTGATTTCTACGACGGCAAGATGCACCCGGTGGATTCGAAAGACATCGCGTTTCAGATCGCCGGTTATTTCGCGTTCAAAGAAGCGTTCACCGCCGCCAA
Organism: uncultured Verrucomicrobia subdivision 3 bacterium; assembly: GCA_903850425.1. Taxonomy (GTDB): domain Bacteria; phylum Verrucomicrobiota; class Verrucomicrobiia; order Limisphaerales; family UBA11358; genus UBA11358. The sequence continues at coordinate 64,041 of CAINLR010000116.1, forward strand.
GCCGCTGTTGCTGGAGCCGATTGAAACAGTCGAAATTCAAGTGCCGGAATCGTTCATGGGCAAAGTCATGGGCGACCTGTCATCGCGGCGCGGAAAAATTCTCGGCATTGAGGCCGAAGGCGCGTTCCAAATCATCAAGGCCAGCGTGCCGACGGCGGAGCTGTATCATTACTCCAGCACGCTGCGCTCGCTGACCGGCGGTGCCGGCGTCCACACCGAGACGTTTAGCCATTACGAAGAAATGCCGCGCGAGGCGGCGGAAAAAGTGGTGGCCGAAGCCGCAAAACGGAAGGCGAACCACGACAGCCACAACTCGCACTGACTTTCAAACAAAAGCACCCGGCTGCGAAAACTCACGCAGCCGGGTTGTGCTTGGTCTGCTTCCGCAAAGGCAAATCAGCCTTCTGGCGATTCAGCATCGCGTTGGCCCGGTTCCGGTCGGGCGCTTCCGCCGTTAGAAAATTACTTTGCGACCGCCGCCTTCTCATGCTTGTGCATGGCGGCGTAGAGCGCGTCCTTGAGCCGCGCGCGCTTGAATTTAAGCTCGTCAATCTGCTGGTCGGTGGCGAACTCGACGTCCTCCTCGATGCGGCAGATTTCGTCGTCCACCTGGTGATATTCCTCGAACATGGTGCGGAAGGTTCCGTCGCGCAGCTTGAGCGAGCGGATGGTTTCGCGATGTTGCGGGAATTCTTTTACGAACGGATGATGCAAGTCCATTGGAAGTCCTCCGGGTTGAAGGTTTGCAGTCGTTGAACTGGAATGTCAACTGTCATGAACAAGGCCAATTAACCGCAGGCCCGCTAAAATTACCAGTCCTATTTCATAATTTTTTTAATCGCGGTTGGCCGCACTGCCGCCTTTCCAAGTCCGGGCCGATGCACTAACTTTCCCACGCTCGAACTATGCCCAGTGTTTTCATCAAAACTTACGGATGCCAGATGAATGAGCGCGACAGCGAAGCCGTCGCCGCGCAACTCGTCGCCAAAGGCTATTCCCTCGCCCCGAGCGAGGCCGCCGCCGACGTGGTGCTGCTGAATACTTGCAGCGTGCGCGATCTCGCCGAGCAGAAGGCCATGAACAAGATGAAGAATCTCGTTGGCATGGCGAATAAAAACCGGCCCGGCCAGATTCTCGGCTACCTGGGCTGCATGGCGCAAAGCCGCGGTCAGGAGCTCATTGATAAATTGCCCGACGTGGACCTCGTGCTCGGCACGCAAAAATTTCATCGCGCAGCGGAGTATCTCGACGAACTATTGGCCGGCACGCGCAAAAAAATCGTGGATGTGGAAGCTGAAGCCAAGAGTGAGGCAACCATCCGCGAACATTTGCTGAATGGCAGCGCCAAGACTTCCGTGTCTGCGTTCGTGAGCATCATGCAAGGGTGCAACCAGCATTGCACCTTCTGCATCGTGCCCGCCACGCGCGGCGAGGAACGCAGCCGCACCATCCCCGACATCGTGGCCGAATGCCGCGAACTCGTGGCGCGCGGCGTGCGGGAAATCACGTTGCTTGGGCAGATTGTGACGAGCTTCGGCAAGCGTGACCTTCCTGCGATTGGTAGGGCTGACCCGCCGATCAGCCTTGGCCCGGACGCGCAGCAGTGCGTCCCGACCATGCAACTTTCCCCCTTCGTCCAACTGCTCGATACCGTTCACGAGATTCAAGGTCTCGAACGCATCCGCTTCACCTCACCGCATCCGAAAGGTTACGGCGACGATCTGATCGAAGCTTTTGCGCGACTGCCAAAGCTGTGCGAGAGCGCGCATATTCCGCTACAAAGCGGCAGCGACCGCATCTTGAAACTGATGCACCGTGGCTACACGCGTGAGAAATTTCTCAACATTGTCGAAAAATTGCGGCGCGCCAAGCCGGGCATTGGCATCACCACGGACATCATCGTCGGCTTTCCAGGCGAGACCGAAGAAGACTTTGAAATGACGCTGTCGCTCGCGCGCGAAGTGCAGTTCGACAACGCCTATATTTTCAAATACTCGCCGCGCCGCGATACGCCCGCCGCCGAGATGCCCGACCAGGTGCCGCTGGCCATCCGCGAAGAACGCAACGAGCGCCTGCTGAATCTCGTCAACGAAATCGCCGCACGCAAATACGACGCCTTCATCGGGCGGCAGGTGGAAATTTTGGTGGAAGGTCCGAGCAAAAAAAACGCCGCGCGTTACACCGGCCGCACCCGCTGCAACCGCATCGTGCTGTTCGACGGCAGCCAGCGGCATCAGGGCCAGCTCATGGACGTAAAGATCGAGCGCACCGGCTCCTTCACGCTCTATGGAGATCCGGCGGTGGTGAATTTATAAATTTTTCCGACGCGCGGAGTAACCGCTTGACTGCTCACCTTCGCTAGATTGAACCCCCGTTGAATCCGCAAGAAAATTATCGGGAAACAATTTTCGTAGCCGATCTCTGAAAGACCGATTCGTCTATGCAGTGACGGAACTTACCAACAGACTGGAAAGGGCGCAAAGACAAGGCGAGTTCCCCGCGATTGATGTTGATAAGGCCAAGTCGGGTAATAGTTACTTCTGGCACACGGCGGGCCGGCCGTTACAACCGCCCCAGCGCCGCGCGCAATTGTTGCGCCACATGGTCTCGCCGCACCGGCGACACGAGTTTGCCACCATCAGCATCGCTCAAATAAAAACTGTCAATCGCCGCACCGCGCTCAGTCACGATGCGCGCGGCTGAAATATCTAGCCGCAGTTCGGCGAAAGTCCGCGAAATCGTGTAGAGCAAGCCCAGCCGGTCTTCGGTCTCGATCTCCAACAGGGTGCGCGCGTCCGAAGCGTCGTTGTCAAAGTGGATTTGCGTGGCCATGCGTTCGCCCGCATACGCTTGATAACTGGTCTGCGCAATCCGTTGCCGTTCGATGAGCGCGGGCAGATCCGCTTCGCCGCCGGTGAGGATCTTGGCGAGCAATCCTTCAAATTTTTCCCGCTGCTCGCGCGAGGCCAGCGCGCCGGTGCGCGCGTCGTTCACAAAAAATTTATCAATGACGATGCCGTCGGTGCGCGTGAAAATCTGGGCGCTCAAAATGTTCAAGCCCACGGCGCTGAACGAGCCGGCGATCTGGCTGAACAATCCGCTGCGGTCCCAGGTGCCGATCTTCACCAAGTTGTAGCCGCGATCTGGCTCGTTCTGCCAGCCGACGACCGGCGCGAGCGGCTGGTCCTCCTCCACCGCCTGCTGTTCGAGAAAGCGGTGGACGAGTTTGAGGTCATCGAGGATTTCCAGCGCGATGTGAATTTGAAAATACCGCGCGGGCAAGCTGTCGAAGTGCGAATTCAATTCTTCAGCGTCGAGCGCGGCCGGGGCCAGCTTGCGCACTTCTTGGCGCAGTAGTTCGCGCTGCTCCTTTTCCGCCCGGACGAATTCCGTGCCGCCCGTCAGCAAGGCGTGAGCGCGCGAGTGCAGTTGCCACAACAGCGAGTCCTTAAAGCCGCTCCACAGCTTGTCGCTGGTGCCCTGGGCATCGGCGAACGTGAGTAACGCCAATAGATTCAAGCGCTCCACGGTGCCGACCGACCGCGCGAACTGCCGGATCACGACCGGATCATCCAGGTCGCGCCGCTGCGAGGTGCTGGCGAGGAGCAGGTGGTTTTCCACCAGAAACTCCACCGTGTCGGCCGCGCCGGCCTCCAGTTGCAGTCGCCGCGCGGCGCGCATGGCCAGATCGGCGCCCACCTGGGCGTGCTTGCCGACATCGTGTTGCGCGGCTTTGCCGACATCGTGCAGCAGCAGGGCCAGATACAACAAGCCGGGACGTTCGAGGCTCTGGAAGAGAGGCGAATAATTGACGAAGGGCGGCGCCTTGGCCTCCCACAAGCGATCCAGTTGTTCGAGGCAGACCAGCGTGTGTTCGTCCGCCGCGTATTGATGATAAAACTCATGCTGCACGAGGCAGGTCAGCTTGCCGAATTCGGGGAGGTATTTGCCCAGCAGGTTGACCTCGTGCATGGCGCGCAAAATGGGCGCGACCTCGCCACGCCGGTCGAGGATGGTCAGAAACATTTCGCGCACATGCTCGTCGTTCAAAAACTCCCGGTTCACGAGCGCGAGCTGGTGGCGGATGAGTTGCGCCAAATCCGGGTGCAAGGGCAGCCGGCGCTGCTGGGAATGCAAAAAGACGCGCATCAACCGGCGCGGCGAATCGCGAAAAATGCGGTTGCTCGCGGCGCGGATTTCGCCGTCGGTGAATAGAAATCCATCCACCGGCTCCTCCACTTTGCGGCGGCGCGGCAGCAGATTGCGCAGCCGGGCGAGCCGGGTGATCTCCGGCGGCAGCAGGGCCATGCGCTGCTCCAAGGTGCGCGTGATGAGATAAATGTTCCGCGTGTGCGTGTAGAGGTCCCGCATGAACTTTTCGATGCGCAGGCTCGGTGAACGTTCGGGGTAGCCCAGATTGCTCGCGACGGCGGGCTGCAAATTTTTGCCCAACACTTCCTGCGGCCGGTTCGTGTGGTAATGCAGTTCCGTCCGCACGCGGAGCAGAAATTCATACGCGGCCTCGAGCTGTTTGCGTTCGGCGGCGCTGACGAATTCACGCGCTTGAAGATCCGACAATGAGCGCGTGTGATATTTGAAGAAGGTCATCCAGAGCAGGTTCTGGAAATCGCGCAGACCGCCGCAGCCGTTCTTGAGGTTCGGCTCCTGCATGCAGGCGGAGTTGCCGTTTTTGCTGCGGCGGGCGGCCTGATCTTCGAGCCGGGCCGCGATATATTTGTCCTCGTAACCGACGACGCATTTGTTGAGGACGGTTTTTTGCAGCTTGGCGAACAGCGGCTCGCTGCCGGTGATGAGCCGCGCCTCGATCAGCGAGGTTTTGGACTGCATGTCGGTGTTCGCCACCTTCACGCAATCGTCGAGGTCGCGCACGGAATAGCCGATTTTCAGCCCGATGTCCCAGAGCGGATACAACACGCCATCAATCAGCCGGGCCAGATACGGCAGCGGTTTACCCACCGCCACCTGACCGTCGTGCAAAAACATGAAATCAATGTCGCTGTGCGGATTCAGTTCGCCGCGCCCAAAGCCGCCGATGGCCACCAGCGCGATGGGCGGAAATTCCTTTTGCGCCTGCGCGGACAGGGATTTTTTGGCGGTTTCCCACAGGTGGCAGATCAGCGCATCCAGAATCGCGGCGCGCGCCTGGCAAATTTCCAGCCCGTCGGCGCCGGCGCGATGCAGCAATTTCAACCGGTGGGTTTCCACCTTGAGAAAGGTTTTATAACGCGCCAGCTTTTCCGCCGGGGTGGCGTTAGGCGAAAACATCAGGCGCACGGCGGCGGCGGCTTCGATTTTTTTTAACAGGTCCTGCACGGGCGCACAAGATGCGGGCAAATTGATTTTAAGACAAGCACGTGGGCGCGAAATGTCGCGCCGGGCAGCCGCGGCGCGCCGCCAAACTCGAAGCGAATCCTTGTCGCGCGTCCGGCGTTGAATAGACTCTCCCGACGATGTTGTCCCAACCCGACCCGGATGCCGTGCTGATGCTGCGTGTGAAACGCGGCGATCGCGCGGCGTTTGCCGAGCTGGTGGAGAAATACAAGCAGCCGGTGATGAATTTCGTCCATCGTTCGCTGCGGGACGAAACCGAAGCCGAGGACCTTGCGCAAAATGTTTTTCTGCAGGTTTACAAATCCCGCGACCGCTACGAGCGCACGGCGAAGTTTTCCACCTGGATCTTCACCATCGCGCGGAATCTCTGCCTGAACGAAATCCGCCGCCGGTCGCGGCACCCCGCCGAGTCGCTGGAAGAAACGCACGCGGAACATGACGACGTGCCGGCGCGGCAATATGAGGACAAAAAAGTTTTGCTCCCCACAGATAATATTTTGCACGGCGAACTGGCCGATAAAATCGAGGAGGCGCTGGCGGATTTGCCGGAGCTCCAGCGCACCGCCATTCTGCTCTGCCGGCAGGATGAACTGAGCTACGAGGAAATCGCCACGGTGCTGGATTGTTCGCTGTCCGCCACCAAATCCATCATCCATCGCGGCCGTGAAACGCTGAAGGAAAAACTCAAACCCTATTTGCGCAGCGGAGATTGGCCAGCGTCGCCGTGAAAAACTGGCAATAGTCCGTTTCGCCGGCGTGCTGGCGCAGCACCTCGCGAACGATTTTCACCAACTGCTCAGTGTAAAACGGCTTGGGCAGCGTCGCCGTGATCTGCAGCGCCGGGTCTATGTGCGACGTTCCGCCCGAGGCCAAAATCACCGGCAGCAGCATGCTCGCGGAACGCAGCAGCTGCACCAGTTCCAGGCCGGTCAGGCGCGGCATGTTGTTGTCGGTGATCAGGAGATCGTAGTTGTGGGCATTCAGTTTTTCCCAGCCAATTTCGCCATTCTCAGCGGTGTCCACCTCGTAGCCCAGTTGGGCAATGGCATGGGCCACAATGGCCCGAATAATCTCGTCGTCTTCCACCACGAGGATGCGTTGATTTGAACGCGCGAAGAATTGGACGCCCGCGTTGAAGTCGGGGGCCGGGGACAAATTGGGTTGCGTTTGCATAATGACTCCTTCCATGAGCCGGGTTTGGGGCGGCATCCATGCCACCTGCCTGACGGATTAGGGAGAGTCAGGCCTTCTCCTGCAAGTTGGTATCAGCGACGTGCGCGCCGGTCTTTCGAGACAGGTGGGTTATCGGCCAACGGCGGCCAGACTTTAGCGGATGTCTTTGAATTTGATGCGCAGCCCCGCGCTTTCACTTTCACCCCGTTGGACCGTGACGGCCGCCGACGTTGTCATCGGCATTCCTGGTTTTGTTCGCACGCATCTGCGGTTAGATTCTCCGCGTGAAACTGTTTTACACCGGCCCGGTGATCAACGCCGAGATGCTCGTCACCATGCTCGAACGGCACGGCATCGCCGCCACGCAGTCATTCGTGGATGCCGTCGCGCCGGACGACGGCGACCTGGGCCGCCCCGCCCAGGTCTTCGTGCCGGAAGCCGACTACGACCGCGCGTATCAGCTCTTCTACGCTGAGCGCGAGGATGAGTTGTAAAAGCTCCAAACACCAACCTCCAAGCTCCAGAGAACATCCTAATCTCCAGCCCCAAAACGGTGTCGCGGTAATGATGCCCGCTGATATCCAAGGCGGTTGTTTGGAGCTTGGTTATGCCCTGGAGCTTTGCGGCTGGGTGGATGCTTCGCCTCTGATTCCCTTCTGGATTCCGCCCTCCGGCTGCTATATTCTCCGCCGCCATGTTCGACATCGTCCGCCCGCAAATCTCGACCGCCGCCGACAAACTCACCCACTTGCGGAGGTTTCTTTGACGTTGCCAAATTGAACCACCGCCTCACCGAACTCGAGGCCCAGATGACCGGCGAAACGTTCTGGAACAACCAGGAAGCCGCGCAGAAGGTCATCAACGAGACCAACGACATCCGTGGCAAACTCGAGCCGCTCGGGCGCTTCGGCAAACAAGTGGAGGACCTGCAAGTGATGCTCGAACTCGCCGGGGCCGAGCCGGAAGCGATGCAGACCAAGCTCGAACTCGAGCTGGAGGCCGACACCAAAAAATTGTTCGCCGATCTCGACACTTTCGAACTGAAGACTTTTCTGAGTGGCCCGCACGACAAGTGTAATTGCATTTTCACGATCAACGCTGGCGCGGGCGGCACCGAGGCGCAGGACTGGGCGGAAATGCTCTCGCGCATGTATGGCCGCTGGTTCGATCTGCGCGGCTGGAAATGGGAAGTGACCGACGCGCTCGCCGGGGATTCGGCCGGATTGAAGAGTGTGACCTTCCGCGTGGAGGGCGAGAACGCCTACGGTTTTTGCAAGGCGGAACGCGGCGTGCATCGGCTCGTGCGTATCTCGCCGTTCGATTCCAACAAACGCCGCCACACGAGTTTTTCCAGCGTGGACATCGTCGCCGAATTAACTGATTTGCTCGAAACGGACATTGTCATTCCGAAAGCGGAAATCCGGCGCGACACCTATCGTTCCGGCGGCAAGGGCGGACAGAACGTGAACAAGGTGGAAACCGCCGTGCGCTTGACGCACATCCCGACCGGTCTCGTCGCCGCGTCGCAGGCCCAGCGCAGTCAGGTGCAAAACGAAGCCACCGCCATGGCGATGTTGATCTCCAAACTCTACGCGCTGAAGCTCGATCAAGCCAAAGGCGAGATGGAACGTTTTTACGGCGACAAGGGCAGCATCTCGTGGGGCAACCAGATTCGCAGCTATGTGTTTCAGCCGTATCGCATGGTGAAAGACCTGCGCACCGGCGAAACCGCCAGCGACGTGCAAGGCGTGATGGATGGCCATCTCGATCCGTTCGTGAACGCCTGGCTCCGCGCCGGCTGCCCGCTCAAACGGATGCAGGGGGTGAAAGATGAGGAGGAATAGCCACCCCAAGGTGCCGCCGCCGCAAACCACTTATTCTTTTGCGTCTCTTGTGAAATTTTGCGGCAATTGAAACCGTGAACATCCTCGACAAAATCGTTGAACAGAAGAAACGCGAAGTCGCGCTCCTGCCTGCGCGGCTCATCGCCGCCGGTGATTTGCGCGACGCGATGCTCGAACGCGGCGAGCGACGAGACTTCATTGCCGCACTGAAAAATCCGCGCGGCGGCGACATCGGCTTGATTGCCGAAGTCAAAAAAGCCTCGCCTTCAATGGGGGTAATTTGCCCAAACTTCGACCCGGTGCGTATCGCCAAGGAATACGAAGCGGCGGGCGCGAGTTGTCTGTCGGTGCTGACTGACGAGAAGTTTTTCCAAGGCTCGCTGGATTATCTCCGCCAGATCCGCGCCGCCGTGAAAACCCCCTTACTGCGCAAGGATTTCATCATTGATGAGCGCCAGATTCTCGAAGCCATCGAATGGGGTGCGGACGCGATTTTGCTCATCGTCGCCATCTTGACGGACGAGCAATTGGCAAAATTCCATTTGCTCGCCACCGAAGCCGGCCTCGCCGTTTTGGTCGAAGTTCATGACGAGGAAGAATTGGAACGCGCGTTGAAAATCTCCCCATCACTCGTCGGCGTGAACAACCGCAATTTGAAAACCTTCAAGGTGGATTTGGCCACGACGGAAAAACTCGCGCCGCATATTATTCGCAACGGCTCGTTACTGGTGGCTGAAAGCGGCATTCACACGCGCGCGGATGTGGAGCGAGTGCAGAAGTGCGGCGCGGGCGCAATCCTCGTCGGCGAATCGCTGGTCAAGCAGGGCGACATTGGCGCAAAGGTGCGCGAGTTGATTGGTTGATGGTAGGGCGGCGCTACCGCGCCGCCGGTTGCGCAGCAGCGCAACCCTACCGTTTATTTTTCGCCAGTTGCTTCGCCAGGCGGATCGCGGCGATCATGCTGCCGGGATTCGCGATGCCTTTATCAGCAATGTTGTAGGCGGTGCCGTGGTCGGGCGAGGTGCGGATGAAGGGCAGGCCGAGCGTCCAGTTGATGCCGCTGTCGAAGGCCACGGCTTTCAGCGGCGCGAGTCCCTGGTCGTGATACATCGCCACAACCGCATCAAAATCCCCTTGCAGCGCATAGTGAAAAACCGTGTCGCCGCTCAACGGGCCGACCACGTCAAAGCCCCGCTTTTGCATTGCCTGAATCGTCGGGCCAATGGTGGTGATTTCCTCGTCGCCAAATTCGCCGCCTTCGCCGGCATGTGGGTTGAGGCCGCACACACCAATTTTCGCACGCAATAATCCGAGATCGAGACAGGATTGTGCGGCGAGTTCGATGGCGAGCGTGATTTTTTCCGCCGTCAATTTTTCGGGGACGGACTTGATGGAAATATGAACCGTGGCGAGCGCCACGCGCAGCCAGCGGCCAACTGCGTCTGTGCCGAGCAGCATCATGGCGGTGCGCCGGGTGCCGGCGAGTTCGGAGAGAAATTCCGTCTGGCCGACGAATTTGTTTCCGGCGCGGATGATGGCTTCCTTGTTCACCGGCGCGGTGACCAGCGCATCCAGTTCGCCGCGCAGGCAGCGTTGACCGCCATCGCGCAGCGCCGCCACGGCGGCATGGGCGGCGAGCGGGGAGCCGGCGGGCAGATTCGCCGGCAGTGGTTCACTGAGCGGATTGCTGGTAAAAAACCTCCCGCCGTCCGGCCGATCGGCGAAACGCGTCAGCGGCAAATTTAGTGCAAGTTTTTGATTGAGTCGCTGGAGGAGGATTTCGTCGCCGATGAAAAGATATTTCGCGTCGTCACGACCCGCTTCGGCGGCCACGGTTTTGAGCGCGACTTCGGGGCCGATGCCAGTCACATCGCCGAGGGAAATACCAATCCAGCCGGTCATAAAAATCAAAGGACGAATGACGAATGACGAAAAATTCCGACCGGTCACTTTCCATTCGGACTTCGGAATTTCAGAAGTAGCGGATGAAGGTCTTTTTCTTGAGACCATCAATCCACGTCTTCTGCAACTGCGCCTGCTGCTGGGCGCGGAGGGATTTTTCGATTTCGCTTCGGACATCGGCGAGCGGTTTGGCGTGCGACGGCTTCTTGTCCTCGATGAACATCAGGTAAATCGAGTCGGCCGTGTCAATCGCGTCGCTGGTTTCGCCGGCCTTGAGCGGCGCGGCGGCGGCGGCGAGTTCCGGCCGCAACTTGGTCGGTTCCACCCAGCCCCAGTCGCCGCCTTGATGCTGCTGCGAGCCTTGGGAATAGACGCTGGCCATTTCAATGAAGCCGGTGCCTTGCTTGATCTTGGTCTGGATTTCGCGGGCCAGCTTGATGGTGTTGGTGTCCTCCGCACCCGACTTGGTGAGGACAATCATGCGCAGTTTGATCTGGTCGTCGAGTTTGAAGTCGTCCTGATGCGCGAGGTAATAAGTTTCCACCTTGTAAGGGGAAATGACAATTTCGCGGGACACGTTTTGGTTGCGCAACTGGTATTCGATGTATTGTTCGCGGAGTTGTTTGCGGAATTGCTCGAAGGTCATGCCTTGCGCTTGCAAAGTCTTCATGAGCGTGATGCGGTCGCCGTAACGTTCGCGAATGCGTTCGTTCACAAACTGGTCCACCACGCTCTCGGGCAGTTTATAGCCATCCGCTTCAAAGCTCTTCAAGATCAACTGGCGTTCGACCAATTGTTCGAGGCTGTCGTTAAGCGCGGAGTTGAGCTTTTCCTGAAACACATCCGGCTGTCCGGCGTATTGGCGGCGCAGCGCTTCGACCGCAGGCCGGGTGTAATCCTCCACTTCGGCGTAGGTGATGGCGCGTTCGCTGACCACCGCCTTGATACCGTCGGCCACGTCGGCGCGCGTCCCAACCGGCAGGCACATCGCCGCCGCCAGCACTGGAATCAATCGAAAAAGTTTCATGCGAATTGTGCGCATGGTAACAACCATGCCGACGCGGTCAAGCGCCGCTCAATGTTTCGGCTGTGCCATCCACCACATCACCGCCGTTAGCACCACGCCCAAGACCAGCCCCACGGCCACCGACCAGAGCAGAAAATAACGCTGCTTGCGGTAAAAGTTTTTGCCGCCCTGGCCGGGCAGCAGATAGAACCGCTCGCGCGGCTTGTCTTTTTTGCGGAAGAACACGGCGGGTTATTATCACATTCAACCGCGCGCCTCAAGTCGCGCGCTTGCGATCGGGCGAAATTTCGCTACCGTCGCCGACGTGCAACTCGAAGATCATCTCGGCGACCTCTGCGCCAAAGCCCGCGCCATGAGCGGCATTTCAACCACTGCCGCCGCCTCGGCCGCCGGCCTTTCCGAAGCCGAACTGGCCGACCTGGAAGCCGCCGGCCAGGCTCCGGCAAAAGCCAAGCTTGCCGCGCTGGGACAACTCGTCGGCCTTGACCCGGCCAAGTTGGTGGCCATCGCCGCCGGTTGGTTACCAACGAAAAAGGATTTGTCCATCTGGCGCGAGCTCCGCGTGTTCACCACCCAGGACACCGATGGGCTGACGGTGAATTGCTATCTGGTTTGGGATGAGGTGACGCGCGACGCGGCGCTGTTTGACACCGGGCTGGAGGCGCCGCCGATTTTGGATTGCATCGCGGCCGAACAGCTCGCGCTTAAACACATTTTCATCACGCATTCGCACTGGGATCACGTCGAGGCGCTGCCGCCCCTCCGTGCGGCCTGGCCGAAAGCGCGGCTGCACAGCAGCTCCCAAAGTGCGCCGGTGGATCAGCGCAACAAGCCCGCCGAAATCACCCATCTTGGTGGCCTGCGCATCACTTACCGCGAGACGCCCGGACACGCGGAAGACGGCGTCACCTACCTGGTGGGGAACTGGCAGGAAGATGCGCCGTTGGTCGCCCTCGTTGGCGACGCAATTTTTGCCGGCTCGATGGGGCGCGGGAATCCGGATTGGAAGCTGGCGCGGCAAAAAGTGCGCGAACAGATCTTGACGCTGCCGGCGGACACCCTGCTCTGTCCCGGCCACGGTCCCCTCACGACGGTGGCGGAAGAGCAGGCGCACAATCCATTCTTTTGATCTCGGATTGCGGGTGGGAACAATTATCCGCCGATACCAGCTTCAGTTCTTTTCGTTCTGGCCGATAGGAAGGGGTTGCGGTGGGCTGCGGTTCAAAAGGCGGCTCGCCCACACATCTGAACCATGAGCGATTGCAGCAGAATCTTAAAACTGGCCGGACATTTACAGGCGGAAATTGGCGCTGCGCGTGCCGGCAATGCCCAGGGGCAATTCCCCATTCTCGACCTCATCGGCAACTTGCGCGACGAAGCCGGCCCTCACGCCAGCCTGGCGGCCATGGTGCCGCTGTGCGCGAACGCTTGGGAACGTGTCGTCACGATCGTCGAGTCGGGGGCCGCGTTTGCTGCGGAGGACATCGCGTGGCTGCACGAGTTGCTCGCACAGGTCCAGGCGCTGGTTGGCCAGCTCAATTCTCCCGTCCCGCCGGCCCCGCCCGCGCCGTCCGCACCGGTCGTGCCAGTGATTGCCACGCCGGTGGTCGCGGCTGGTTTGCCACCCGCCGCGCCGGCCCCGGACGAGGCCTTGGAAGAATTACCGTTGACGCTGGATCTGGCGGCCGACACGGAGTTGCTCCGGGAATTCATCGCGGAATCGCGCGAACATCTGGACAACATCGAACAGGGCGTGCTGGTGTTGGAAAACAAACCGGATGACGCCGAAACCCTGAACACGGTTTTCCGCGCGTTCCACACCTTCAAAGGTGGCGCGGGCTTTCTCAATTTGATTCCCATCAACCGGCTCGCGCATGTGCTGGAATCGCTGCTGGATCTGGCGCGGCAGGGCAAACTGGTGATTGATGCGACCGTGATCGAATTGATTCTGCGCGGGCGGGATGTGTTGAAAAAATTTCTCGATGAGATTGACGGGCAGATCGCCGGCTCGCGTCCGGCGCAGGCCGCGATCATTCCCACCGCCATGTTGAAGGCCGAAGTGCAGGAGGTCATTGAAGGCAAACCGCACGCGCCCGCAATCATCCCGGCCAAGGTCGAAACCGAAAGTGTGGCCGCTCCCAATCCGGCCGCGCCGGAAGTCGCCGAAGCCACCCGCGCCAACAGTGTTGCGCCGGACGCCGGCGATCTGAGCCGCGCCAACCTGCCGCAACACGCCGGCATGGTGAAAGTGGACACCGCCAAGCTGGACGGGCTGCTGGACCTGGTCGGCGAAATGGTGATCGCGCAGTCGTTGGTCGGGCAGAATCTCGGCCAGCTCGCCGGACTGGATCCGCAATTCGCCCGCAACATCGCCCAACTGGGCCGCATCACGAAGGATCTCCAGCGCGTGAGCATGGCGCTGCGCATGGTGCCGATCCGCGGCGTGTTCCAAAAAATGTCCCGCGTGGTGCGCGACCTGGGCGCCAAACAGAAAAAGAAAGTCCAGTTCACCACCAACGGCGAAGAAACCGAACTGGATCGCGGCGTGGTGGAGGAATTGAATGATCCCCTGCTGCACATGATCCGGAACTCGATGGATCATGGCATTGAAGCGCCGGATAAACGTAAGGCCAGCGGCAAGCCGGAGACCGGCACGCTGCATTTGCGGGCGTATCATCAGGGCGGAAATATTGTCGTGGAAGTGGAAGATGACGGCGCGGGCTTGAACAAGGAAAAGATTTTGAAGAAGGCCATCGAGCGCGGACTGGCGACGGCGGGGACCGTGCTGACCGACGAGCAAATTTTTAGTTTCATCTTTGCCGCCGGCTTTTCCACCGCCGACAAAGTCACGGACCTTTCCGGTCGCGGCGTCGGCCTGGACGTCGTGCGGCGGAACATCGAGCGGTTGCGCGGTCAGGTGAGCATCTCCTCCAAACCGGGCCAGGGCACCTTGTTCCGCATCAGCCTGCCGTTGACGCTGGCGATCATTGACGGATTTATTGTGAGAGTCGGCGAGGAGCGTTACATCATTCCCACACTGGCGGTGCGCGAATCGTTCCGGCCCCAACCAGGGATGGTCACGGAAATTCAAAACAAAGCCGAGGTGGTGAACGTGCGCGGCCGGATCATTCCGCTGCTGCGGCTGAATGAAACCTTTGGCCTGACGAAAACCAAGAGCGACGTGGCCGAGGGCATCGTGGTGGTGGTGGAAGCTGGCAAAGACACCCGTTGTCTGCTGGTGGACGGCCTGCTGCACAAACAGGAAGTGGTCATCAAGAATTTGAACGACATGCTGGTCTATAAGAACCACCTGCTGGCGGGCGCGGCGATTCTGGGCGATGGCCGCGTGGGTCTGATCCTGGACGTGAACGCGCTGGTGCATCTGGAAGCGCCATCGCTGACGAGCCACCCGCAAGCCATCACGCTCGGCACGGCTACGGCCTGAAGTCCGCGTGCCGGACCCGAAGTGCGGTGGAATTATTCCGGCTTGGAAGCCAACCTTATTTTCCTTTGACCGAGCAAGCCAATCCGATCCAGCCTAGAAGCGACCACCCCGGTGCTGCGGCTTTTATTATCCTGCTCCAATGGCTACTGCTGGCGGCGGCCTACGTCGGCGCGGCCAAGCTCGGCTTGCTGCTGGCGAGCATTCATGGAAGCATCTCACCGGTCTGGCCGGCGACTGGTCTGGCCATCGGTGCCCTGTTGATTTTGGGCCTGCGTCTCTGGCCGGGCATCGCCCTGGGAGCCCTGCTAGCGGAAAGCTGGCTGACCGTAATGCCGAAGTTGGCCGCAGTCGGCATCAGCGCCGGCAACACCCTGGAAGCGGTGGCGGGCGCGTGGCTGGTCCTCTGGCTGGCGGGCAAACCCAAGCGCCTTGGCAGCCTGACCTTGCCCATTAGTTTCATGCTGGCGGCGATCGTTGCACCAGTGATCAGCGCCACGCTCGGGGTGACCAGTCTCGGTTTGAGCGGGGCACTGCCGTGGTCCAAAGCCGTTCCGGTGTGGCAAACCTGGTGGGTGGGCGATGCGCTTGGCGCACTGATGCTGATGCCGGCGTTGCTCTCCTTGAAGGAGGCCAAGGCCTGGCGGCGAGTGCAGTATTTCAAATACCTGGTTTTGCTCACCATGACGGGCTTGGTTTGCAGCCTGGTTTTTTTGCTGCCGAACGGCAGTGGCTTTTTGTTCGGCATCTTTCCGCTGATGCTGCTGGCGGTGGCCTGGCTGGGTTCGCCCGGGGTCAAGTGGACAGCGGTGGCGATCTCGGCCATCGCGGTCAGCGCGGCGTTTGCCGGCGCCGGACCGTTCACGGGCGGCAACTTGAACCAGGATTTGTTGCAGTTGCAATTGTTTTTGACTTCCGTCGCCGCCGCGGCGTTGTTCCTGCCGGTGATCCGGTCCTCGGGAAACCTCAAGTTGCCGGGCCTGGTAATGATGCTCGGCTGGCTGTTGAGCGGCGCCCTTTTTCATTACCTGCAAAACGAGCGGCTGCAAGGCGACCGCAGACTGCTGGAACAGCTCGCCGACGAAGCGCAAAATAAAATCGCGCAGCGGATGGAAATATACACCGATGCCCTGCGTGCCGGAGTGGCGTTGTTTGCCGAATCAAAAACCGTGACGCGGGCGGAATGGGGGGCGTTTGCCAATTCACTGCGGCTCCATAAGCGTTATCCCGGCATTGAGGGCATCGGCGTGATTTACCGGGTGCCGGACAATGGCGTTTCCAACTTTCTGGCGGGGGTGCGAGCCGACGGCGCGCCCAATTTTGCCATCCGTGATGTGCCGGGTGGCGTTCGCCCGGTGATTGAACCGGACACTCACGACCACTATGTGATCACCTACCTCGAGCCGCCGACCAATGGCGTGACGATGGTGGATAACACACACGCCTTGGGCCTGGACGTCGCCTCGGAGACCAATCGCTATATGGCAGCGTGGCGGAGCGCCACCATAGCACGGCCTTGGATTTCAAAGCGCATCACGTTGGTCTCGGATCAGCAACAGCGCGCGGGGTTTCACCTTTACCTGCCATTTTACGATGAAACCACGCAACCGCGCAGGGTTTCCGAACGCAAAGCCAAACTGCTCGGCTGGGTCTATGCCCCGTTCATCACAACCAACTTCATCAGCGGCGTGTTCACCGAGACCAACACGGTTTTGCAGTTCAGTTTTTTTGATGGCTACTCCACCCGGGCGGGCGACCTGCTTTACACCACGCCGGGGCGGCCGGAGAAAAACTCATTTGCGCTCACCAGCGATCTGGTGATGGCCGGGAAACAGTTCCGCATCGGCTGGAACCGCGGGCCGGATTTTCCAGCGGCCAGCATGAGCGGGCCGTTAGGGGCGGCGGTCAGTTCGGCGCTGGTCACCCTTTTGCTCGCCGGGCTGGTGATCCTGCTACAGTCCATCAACCGCCGGGCCATGGCGATCGCCGACGAACGCACGGCGGAACTGTTGCTGGCCGGCGCGGCTTTGCGCGAGAGCGAGGATCGTTTCCGTCTAATGGTGGCAAGCGTGAAGGATTATGCCATCTTCATGCTTGATCCGGCAGGCCGGGTGGCCACCTGGAATGCCGGCGCTGAACACAACAAGGGATACTCCGCCGGCGACATCATCGGCCAGCATTTTTCAAAATTTTATCCGCCGGCTGCGCTGGCCGCCGGGCTGCCGGAGCACGGCCTGGCTGAGGCGCGCGCCAAGGGCCAGTTCGAGAACGAAGGCTGGCGTTTGCGCAAGGACGGTTCGCGCTTTTTCGCGAGCGTGGATATCACCGCCATTCACGATGAAAACGGCCGGCTGCGCGGGTTTGTCAAAGTGACGCGCGACATCACCGAGCGTAAACAGGCGGAACAGACCCAGCGCGACTTGAACCAGCAGCTCGCCGAAACCTTGAGTTTGCAAAACGCCATTTTGGGGGCGGCGAATTATGCCATCATTTCGACGACGACCACGGGGGTGGTGACTTCGTTCAACGCCACGAGCGAACGCTGGCTGGGTTACACCGCCGCCGAAGTGGTCGGCAAAATGACCCCCGCGCTCTGGCACGATGCTGCGGAGGTGGTGGCGCGCGCCCGGGTGTTGTCCGCCGAACTGGGCCACGCGGTCGAGCCGGGGTTTGAATCGTTCGTCGCCAAAGCGCGGCTGGGTTCCGCAGATGAAAATGAATGGACTTTCATTCGGCGCGACGGCAGCCGTTTCCCCGTGTCCCTGTCGGTCACCGCCTTGACGGATGTCGCCGGCGCGCCCACCGGTTTCCTGGGAGTGATTTCCGACATCACCGAGCGGAGGCGCGCGGAGCAAGCCAATCATCAATCGCTCGCGCTGGTTCGCGCCACGCTGGAATCCACTGCGGACGGCATCCTCACGGTGGGCGTGGATGGCCATATTCTTTCACTGAACGAGACTTTTGTGAAGATGTGGCGCATCCCCTTGGAGGTGCTGGCCACGCACGACGACGCCCTGGCGATTCAATGTGTCCTGGAGCAACTGCAAGCGCCGGAACAGTTCCTCGCCAAGGTGAACTATCTGTATGATCACCCGTTGGAGGAGAGCTTCGATGTGTTGGAATTCAAGGACCGCCGCATTTTTGAACGGTTTTCCCGCCCCATGCTGGTGGACGGTCACGCCACCGGCCGCGTCTGGAGTTTCCGCGACATTAGCGCGCGCAAACGGGCGGAAGAACAACTGCATGCTTCCTTCAAAGAAATCTCGGACTTGAAGACCGCGCTCGACGAGCACGCAATCGTCGCGATCACGGATACCCAAGGGAAGATCACCTATGCGAACGACCGGTTTTGCGCCATCTCCCAGTATTCCCGGGAAGAACTACTGGGCCAGGATCATCGCCTCATCAACTCCGGCCATCATCCCAAAGAATTCATGCGCGATTTGTGGACGACGATTGCGCAAGGCCATGCCTGGCGCGGGGAAGTGAAAAACAAAGCCAGGGACGGTTCGTTTTACTGGGTGGAAGCCACCATTGTGCCTTTTCTCGGCGACGATGGCAAACCTCGTCAATATATCGCGATCCGCACCGACATCACCGAACGCAAACGGGCGGAAGAAAAAGTCGTCCAGTCGCTGCACGAAAAAGAGGCGTTGCTCCGCGAGATCCATCATCGCGTAAAAAACAATTTGCAGGTCATCTCCAGCATCTTGCAGTTGCAGACCAGATACATCCACGATCCGGCCGCGCTGGAAGTGTTCAAGGATTGTCAGGGACGCATCCGCACGATGGGTCTCATCCATGAAAAACTCTACCGTTCCGAAGGCCTGGCGCGCGTGGACTTCAAGGATTACCTCGAAACCCTGGTGGGTCTGCTATGGCGCTCGCAGGCGGCCAAAGGCGTCGGCCTGCGCAATGAATTACAGATCGATCCAATCACGCTGGAAGTGGACACTGCCATCCCGCTCGGACTGATCGCCAACGAAATGATCACCAACTGCCTGAAACATGCGTTCACGGACCGCCAAAAAGGAGTTGTGCGCGTGAGCTTGCGGAAGTATAACGGCACCGGTTTTCAATTGGTGGTGCAGGACGACGGCAAGGGTTTGCCACCGGGGTTTGATCCGGACAAGACCAGCTCACTCGGCGTGCGGTTGATCAAGATTTTAAGCAGCCAGATCAATGGCCGCCTCGGATTTAAAAGCGAGCTGGGCGCGGAATTCAGCATCACGCTGGAAAACCAATCCGCCGCTCCAAAAGCATGAACGACATTCCGAAGAAAGCCCGCATCCTGATTGTGGAAGACGAAGCCATCGTCGCCGCCGACATTGAAGATCGTCTGCGCGCGCTGGGATATGAGGTGGTGGGCACCGCCGACAACGGGCCGGAGGCGATTGAAAAAACCGCGACCTTGAAGCCCGAAGTCATCCTGATGGATATCATGCTCAAAGGCGAGATGATGGGCACCGAGGCCGCCCGCCAGATTCGTTCGCAACTGCACCTCCCGGTCATCTATCTCACGGCCAGTTCCAATGATGACATTTTTCTCCGCGCCCGCGACACGGAGCCGTTCGGATTCATCCTGAAACCGTTCGAGGAAAATGCGCTGAAAGCCAACATCGAAATCGCGCTTTTCAAACACCGCGCCGAACGCGAGCGCGAGGAGTTGATCCGCCAATTGCAGGCGGCGCTGGCGGAGGTCAAGACGTTAAGCGGGATGTTGCCGATCTGTTGCAATTGCAAAAAAATCCGCGACGATCAGGGCTACTGGAACCAGATCGAGACGTATATCCACAAGAATTCCAACGCCTCCTTCACCCACAGCTATTGCCCCAAGTGTGCGATCAAATTCTATGAGGAAGCCGGCTTGGAGGTGACGGAGGAAATGCGCGCGGATACCGGGACGACCCGTTAAGCAAGCGAACCGCGCGTGGGCGTGATCCTGAATGTGACGTGCTCGTGCCCCTGGCCGCGCCTCGCGGCCAGCCGCTGGCGGCCGACGCTGACCCGAACGCCTGGAATATTGCGGCCCACCCGGGTTTTCCGCGAGGGCGTTCCCATTTCTAGTGCGGCGGCCGGGTTACAGCCTGGCCTGAACGGCGGCGCGCAACTGCCGGGTTTCCGCCAATAATTCGCGTGCCGCCACGAGCACCGGAGATTCCCCAAGCATCACGCCGGAGATTGGCTTGGCCGTCGTCGCCGCCGCGACCAATTTGATTTCATCCGGATCGCCCAGGCCGGTTTCCCGGAAATGGCGGAGCCGGGCCAGGATGAGGTCGCGCACCTCCGTCGCGTTATCCACGCCGTGAAAATAGCCGGCGTGGAGGGATTGGCTTTCGGCCTGCCGGGCATGCTGCGAGCCGCCGCCGCTGCCGCCGGCGGATTGCACGCGCACGTCCGCGATGCCGAGCAACCGCTGAATTGGCCCCTGCGAAAGCACCACCTGCTGCAAATTCGCAAAACTCATCGTCAGTTCCTGCACCTTCCAGATGCCGGTGCGGATGCGCAGGCTGCGATCGGTCACCACATACCAGCGCATTTCGTAATCCAGCCGCAACGCCGCATAAGTCAGCACGAGTTGGGCGAAATAAAATAATAACGCCCACACCTTGAGCATCCAGATCGCGAGGAAGCATGCCGGCGGCATTTTGACCAGCAGCGCGGCGAGGTCATTGATGATTTGTTTGAAACCACCGCTCTGCCTCGCCTTCTTTATGGCTTTGGGTTTGTCTTCACTTGCGCTGCCTCCAGTTTGAGCTGGCGCCGACGTTTCCTGTCTTGCTTGATTGCGCAGTTCGTAAACCTGGTGCTCCACCGCCAGCACGATGAGGACGCCGACGATCAAACCCACGAACGCGAATAACTGGCCCACGCTCCAGCCCAGCAGGCGCAAGGAATAAAACTTGGGACTGGCGCGAAAAATTTTCGTCGAGGCCGGCTCGCCGAACGGCGGCTCCGGTTGCGGCGGCACGCGCAACACGCGCAGCAGCCAGGAACGAAGCTGGTCAAACATGGCCCGGCCCTTTCGCGTCCACGCCGGACCTGGACTCCAAGGCCTGCCGCAGGGCGCGCAGTTCCTGCGTGACTTCGCGCAAAGTCGCTGCGAGTTCAGCCTCGGTGGTCGGACTCGCGCCCGCCGCCGGGGCGGGCGTGGCAGCCGGTTGGGCCGCTGGCGGATGCTGCGCCGCGTCTTTCACCCCGCGCATTTTCAGATAAAGAAAATCGCGCACGGCCTCGAATTGTTTCAAGCCTTCGAGGGTCAGTTCGGCCGACGAACTGCCGCTGGCGGTTTGCACCAGAATGCGCGCCAAGCCCAGCCAGCGTTCGACGAGGTTCGAGCGCAGATGAATGTCCTGGATGCGCGCGTAGTTCAAAATGATTTCGCGCCGAAACAAAATTCCCCAGCTCATGGAAATGCCTTCGTCGGTGAACTTGTATTTCATCGTGTGATAGCGGAACCACATTGGCAAAACCAGGATGGGAAACAGGGGTGGAACCACGAGGCAACTCAGCAGATAATAAGTCCACAGAGCTTTGTGCGGCCGGTTGATCGCCAGGATCGCGGTTTCATCCAAGGCTGTTTTCATTCGCGCCAGCAAGCCTTAAACATTGGGAAAAAGCAAGCGCCCAGTGGCCGGCGAGGACCCGATTTGAGTGAAAGGGTGACGGCTGTAATTTGACCGGTTCGGTTCGGTCGGCGTCCAATTCGCCCAGCCGTGCAGGCGTGGCAGCTTCAACTTTAGCCGGCCACGGGCAGATAAATATGGCAGGCGGTGCCCTGATCCGGCTCGCTCTCGACGATGATTTCCCCTTGATGCGCCTGGACGGTTTCGCGCGCGCGATACATTTCCAGGCCCGCTTGTTTGCGGCTGCAAAACGGGTCGAAGATTTTTCCCAAGGAATACTTGTCAAGCCCCGGACCATTGTCCCGCACGGTCAGGCAAAGATGCGAACCGGAGCGCACGCTGCTGCCGGCGGAAGGAAAACCGCGCGAGTGGTGGGTGAGCGCCAGATCCAGCCGCCCCCGCCGATCGGGCAGCCGTTGCCAGGCTTGCAGGCAGAGATTCATCACGACCTGGTGGAGGCTCGCGGAATCCGCCGACACCGCAGGACAACCGGGGGCGAGGTTGGTCGTGATTTCCACCTTGTCGGGGATGATGGTGTGGAGAATCTGGAGGCAATCTTCGATCACCGGCGCGAGCGGAATCAACTTCCGTTCCAGCGGCGGGCGTTGGGCGAGGGCGCGGATTTTTTGGTCGAAGTCGCGGCTGCGGTTGTAAGATGCAAAAATATTTTTTAGGGATTCATGCGCCGGATGGTCGGGGGGCAATTCTGCGGCGATGTTTTCGGCGCTAGTCAAGATGCCGTGGAGGAGGTTGTTAAATTCGTGGGCGATGCCGACGAAAAGCTTGTTGAGCGCGAGCGTGTTTTGATTTTGCAGGCGTTCCTGTTCGGCGGCCCCGCGGGCGCGATCCCGTTCAACGCGGGCGGTGACATCCACAAGGTAGCCATGCAGGAAAATCTGGTGGCCGTGCCGCACGGGCCGGCTCTGTTCCCAGACCGTGCGCCAGTGGCCGTTCGCTTGCCGGACGCGATACTCAACCACGAAGGATTGCAAATCCGCGGTGGCCGAGGCGACGTAATCCAAGACCATTTCCCGTTCCTCGGGGTGAATGAGCGGCGCGAGTGCAAACGGGGCGGCGGACGCCAAGCCGAGCAGCGCACCGCTGCCGTTACTGACCCATTCCAAAGTGCGGTCAGGGTCGGTGCCACCCAGAAACGCCATGCCGGGCAGGTCATCCAACCAGGTGGGCCGGGATGCTGCGCCGGCCACCAGGGCGGCCGTCGCGGGCCGGCTGGGTTCGGAGGCGGGCTGGGCAGTGGCCGGTTTCATTCGTGATTTGGACTGGCTTTGATTTTGGGTCATGGCGGAAGATTTGTCCACCGTTCCGCGCGGAAAATTTTTTATAGGAATTGATTAAGTTTTCCCGACCGTGGCCGATGAATGGGTTGTCGCAAGACTGGTAGCCGGTAGCCAACAAAATCCGGCGGGGATAACGGTGTTTCGCCCCTCGATTGAAACACCCGCAACACGGATGTTGCGCAAATCAACGCCTCGCAAGAGGCGACTCACGGAAAGAGTAGTTATGGTAATAAATACAAACCAGCAAGCCATGGGGGCCTCTACGCTCCTCATGCAGTCCTCCACCAAGTTGGCACAGTCCCTGGCCCGCTTGTCTTCAGGTTCCAAAATCAACTCACCTGCAGACGATAGCGCCGGGTTGGCCGTCTCAATGAAGTTAAACGCCCAGATCGCCCGGATTGACGGGGCTTCGAACAACGTCGGCAATGCCGTCTCGTTCAGCCAGACGCAAGACGGCTATGTGGCCAAAGTCAACGACGCCTTGAGCCGCATGAGCGAATTGGCCGTCCTCTCCCAGGACGTCACCAAGACGAGCAGCGATCGGCAGTTGTATAACGTCGAATTCAAAGCCCTTGGCTCCTACATCAACAACGTCGCCACCAAGGACTTCAACGGCGTCAGTCTGTTCGCCGACAATGCCGGCGCCTCCGTCAGCCTCAACGTCACCACCGACAGCGAAGCGAATACCTTCAACATGGTGGGCGTGGATTTGATGGGAGCCAGCTATACCGCTGCCACCGGTGCCACCATTGACACCAACGCCAACGCCAATGCGGCGTTGGGCTTGGTTAAGAATGCGCTCTCGCAGTTGGCCACCGACCGCGCGAACATTGGTTCCAACATCGAGAGCCTGGGATACTACAACGACCAGCTCGCGGCGTTGAAGAACAACCTGGCCGCCGCCAACAGCCGCATCACCGATGTGGACGTGGCGCAGGAAAGCACGACCTACGCGAAATACAACATCCTCGTCCAATCCGGCACGGCGATGTTGGCCCAAGCGAATTCGCTGCCGCAATCCGTCCTCAAGCTCCTCGGTTAAGCCCGGGACGCCGCCAGTTCAGGCACGCCCGGGCGGTGAACGCCGCCCGGGCCTCCGCAAAACTGCGGAGCGTCCGGGGAAGGAGCCAGTCCGCCAACCAGAAAAGGTCACCGGCGGAAACCGGCGACCCACCCGAAGCAACCATCGGCCCGGTAAAGCGATTCCGGGGCGAGCAACGCAGGCAGGATACCCAGGCCAGAGATTTTCCCCAGTCGGCCAGAGCCGCGACCACCAAGGCCCGGTTCTCCCACGGAAGACCAATGACCCGATTCCCGCCTGCGTTGTGGTTTGCCGCCGCAACGATTTTTGCTCAGTTCGGTGCGCATTGGCTGCGTGCATCGCCTCTCAGTTTTCTCAATCAAATCTCATGACTGGTTTCCCGCCCAAGACGCGCGGACGATGGCGGCCGTGGCCGGGAACTTCGCTTTTCGTGCGCGAGTATCAGCCGTTGGAAAACGCGGCACCGGGCATTCGTCAGCCGGCCCTTCTTTTACCGAATCCGACTTCTCTTTGTTTCAAGTAGCCAGCCCCAGCGTTCCCCATGAGACGAGCCATCCTGGCTGGACCCCACCTTGTGTATGGCAGGGGCGTCCCGCCGGTGAGTTCCACCCGGGGAGGCAATCCGTTGGAAACACACAGACGGGACGCCCCAGCCACACTAGTGTAGTGTAACAGTTATCTCTTTACAATCAGGCTGGCGGCGATCACGCTACTGGCATGTGGCAATCTGCCGATTCGCTTGCGCTGACGGACGCACAAAAGCAGCAACTGGACGCTTGGGTTCGGGCTCCGTCCACGCCGCAGAAAATTGTGCTGCGGGCGCGCATTTGCCTGTTGGCGCATGCGGGGCTGCCCAATCGGCGCATCGCGCAACAACTAAAGACCAGCCGGCCCACCGTCCTTCTGTGGCGCCATCATTTCTTGAAGGGCGGCGTGGCGGGTCTGGAACATGAGCCGCCGCGCCAGACCAGTTCGCAACGCACCAAGGACGAGCAGATCAAGGCCATCGTGGAAGCGACGCTGCACACCACCCCGGAGGATGCCACGCATTGGAGCAGCCGGACGTTGGCGGTCCGCTTTGGCGTCAGCCATATGACGGTGGCCCGGATTTGGGACCGCCACGGTTTGCAGCCGCATCGCGTTCGCACATTCAAGCTGTCCCGGGACAAACCGTTTGTGGAAAAGCTCACTGATGTGGTCGGGCTCTATCTCAATCCGCCGGACAAGGCGCTGGTTTTGTGTGTGGACGAAAAATCCCAGATTCAGGCACTGGACCGAACGCAACCGGGCTTGCCGATGAAAAAGGGTCGCTGTGGGACGATGACCCACGACTATGTCCGGCACGGCACCACGACCTTGTTTGCCGCGCTCAATGTGCTGGCCGGCACCGTCATTGGCTCGTGTTTTGACCGGCATCGGCACGAGGAATTTCTCAAGTTTCTGCGGCAGGTGGACCGGGACACCCCGGCAGGCCTGGATCTGCATCTGATCGTGGACAACTATTCCACGCACAAGCATCCGAAGGTCAAGCAATGGCTGCAACGGCACACGCGATTCCAGCTGCATTTCATTCCCACCAGTTCTTCCTGGCTAAACCTGGTCGAGCGGTGGTTTGGTGAAATCACCCGGAAACGGATCCGCCGGGGCGTTTTCAAAAGTGTGAAGGAACTGATCGAAGCCATCGAGCATTACGTCCAAACCAACAATCAAAACCCGAAGCCGTTTATCTGGACTAAACGCGTCGAGGATATCTTAGAAAAGGTGAACCATTGTAAAGGCAGCACTGTTACACCACACTAGGCGGGCCGACACCCTGATATTTCCCCAAATTCGCAAGTAGGCATGGCGCGGAAGGATCCCGCAAGGCACACGCATCAGCGGCTGTGATTGTCTGTGGGCCACCAGATCTGATTCACTCAACCGGGAAAGCCTCATTGCCTGACAATTCCGGCAAGGTAGTTGCCGGGCCGGCCCCCAACCTCGTCAGGTGCGACGGAGCTCTTCCCAGCGGGCGGCGGAAGCCGGAGACAGGGGCATGAAAGCCAGCAGAATGGCCACTATTCCCCTGACAAAGCGGTCTTGGCGAACCTCCGGGTAATCGAGGCCGATCACGCGGCTAATTCTAATTCGCGATCAAGCTGAGACGAACCGGTTTTATTTCATTAGCACCGGGCTAAAGCCAAGTGCTAATAACCGGCTCAACTTGAACGCGAATTGGAATAAGCCCTTTGGTGGTGGTGCCGCCACGCCAGGCCGTTTGCGCCTAATGCGGGCCAGCCGACTGCGGTTTTCAGTTTCAACGTGCCCCGGATCAAGTTGGTCCGGAATTCCTCGCCGCATGCTGTCGCTCCACGACCAGCGATCTCAAACACCCGGCGTGGGCGGGTTCACTCGATAAGTAACCGCAGTCGGAAATGCCTCAGCGCCGCATTTTTGCAGTCGAAAAACTGGCGCGGATGACTGCTCGGACACCTCAACCGTTCACGCTGAATGCCGTTTTAATCAATGTTTTCAGGGGTTTTAACGGTGTTACTGAGTTCGCCGGCGTTCCGGATAAATTTATATTTCTCCGCTAAAGTATCCTTTGCACCCGCCGATAGCATTGGTGTCCGGCAGATTAGAAATATCCGAGTGGTTCTCGGGTAGGGATCGGCAGGACAACGGTAGCGGCGACCGCAAACAGCCGAGGGATTAACCGGGTGGACGCCCTTTTACAAGGTCCGCCCCGAGGCAGGGATGCCCCGTAACAAATATCCATACCTCGCAAGAGGTGACTCATGGAAGGAGTCAGTTATGGTCATTAATACTAATACATCAGCACAATCCAGCGCCAACTTGCTCGGAGCATCGAGCAGCATGTTGGCCAAATCGCTCGCCCGCCTATCATCCGGTTCGAAGATTACTTCGCCCGCCGATGACAGCGCTGGTTTGGGCGTGTCAATGAAGTTGGGCGCGCAGATCTCGCGCACTAACGCCGCGCAGAACAACGTGGGCAACGCGATCTCATTTAACCAGACGCAGGACGGTTACCTGTCCAAGGTGAATGACGCGTTGAACCGCATGAGCGAACTGGCGGTTTCCGCCCAGGACGTTACCAAGACCTCAGCCGATCAGGCCCTCTATAACAAGGAGTTCACGTCCTTGAGCAGCTTCATCACCGACACTGCCACCAAGGAGTTCAACGGAGTCAGCTTGTTCTCGGGCACGGCTCTCAGCGTGACCTCGGACGGCGATGGTGGCACGTTCAGCAACGTCGGGGTCAACCTTGGCGGGACCAGCTTCACGGCGGCAACCTCGGCTGCGGTTGATACCACGGCGCACGCCCAATCGGCTTTGACGGCAGTGAAAACGGCCATCAGCGCGCTGGCCTCCAGCCGCGCGGATATCGGCTCGAACATCCAGTCATTGAGTTACTACAATGATCAACTGGGTTCGTTGAGCAACAACCTGTCGGCCGCCAAAAGTCGCATCACGGATGTGGATGTGGCGCAGGAAAGCACGAATTATGCACGAGCGAACATTCTCGTCCAATCTGGCACGGCCATGTTGGCTCAAGCGAATTCGGCACCGCAATCGGTCCTTCGCCTTCTGGGCTAAACCGAGCGGTCAAACTGACCGATGAAAAACTCCCCGGACGGCGGCAGCGCCGTCCGGGGTTTAACCGCAGCAAAACTAAACTAAAACCGCAGGAAATTTTATGGCAAGCTCTTCAGGCGTTAATCTGGCTGTTTCCGGTCTGGCTTCTGGCTTTGACTGGCAGACGCTCGTGACCCAGCTTGCCCAGGCCGAGCGCTCGCCGGAGACCCTCTGGACGGCTAACCAGAATAAGATCAACGCCCAGAACTCGTCCTACACCATCATCAAGAGCTACCTTTCTCAACTGCAAGCCGCGGTGCAGACGCTGAAGGATCCGACCATTTATAACAACCGCAGCGCGAGCAGTTCCAGCGCCACGGTGGCCACGGCCACCTCGGCCAGCGGTGGGATGACCGGCAGCTTCGATTTTAATATTATCCAACTGGCCAAGTCCGCCTCCCTGGCGGGCACTGGCAACGTGAGCGCCCCCATCAGCGCCACGAACGATGTGAGCGGCCTGACGGTCGGGGCCGCCGATTTTTCAACCGCTGTCACTGCGGGCACCTTCACCGTGAATGGCGCGCAAGTCACCGTAGCGACCACCGATTCATTGAAGAATGTATTTGACAATATTGCCACGGCCACCGGCAATGCGGTCACCGCCAGTTACGATGCCACGACGGACAAGATCACCCTGAGCAGCGCCAGCGCCATCACGCTCGGCAGTGCTGCGGACACGAGCAATTTTCTGACGGTGGCCAAACTTTACCCCAACAAGACGGGCACCATCGCCAGCAACGACACGCTGGGGCGGGTGAATGTCGCCGGCGTCCTCACGAGCGCCGGTCTGGCCACGACGGTGAATGATGGCGGCAGCGGGGCCGGCCAATTCAAGATCAACGGTGTCGGCATAAGTTACAATGCCAGCACGGATTCGGTGCAGACCGTGCTCGACCGGATCAACAGTTCGGCCGCCGGGGTGACCGCATCCTATGATGTGGTGAACAACCGTTTTGCGCTGGCGAACAAGACCACGGGGGATGTGGGTATTTCGTTGCAGGACGTCTCGGGAAATTTTCTGGCGGCTTCCGGTTTGGCCGGCGGCACGTTGACCAACGGGCAGAATCTGACCTACACCGTCAACGGCGGGCCCACGCTCGTGAGCCAGTCCAACACGATTGACAGCAGCAGCTGCGGCATCACCGGGCTGTCCGTGACGGCGCTGACGGGGGGCAATGCGGCGACGACCATCACGGTTGGCGCGGACACCTCCACCGTCCAGACGAACCTCCAGAATTTTGTCAATCAATACAACAATGTGCAGTCTTACATTGACACCAATGCCGCGAGCATCACGGACTCGACGGGCAAGGTGACCGCCGGGACCCTCACCGGCGACTTGAATGCAAGCAACTTGTCGTCCAGCTTGCGCAATAACGTTTTTTCATCGGTCTCCATCACCGGGATTTCGCCTGGCTTCAATCGCCTGGCCAATCTCGGCATAACGTCTAACGGTTATAGCAACACTGTCACCTTGGACTCCACGGCGCTTTCGAGCGCCTTGGGGAGCAATCTGAGCGACATTCAAAAATTATTCACCGACCCCACCAACGGATTAGGGGCGCAGATGGATAGTTTCTTGACCGCCACCGTCGGGGATTCAGGCACGCTTACGGACCATCAAACAGCGCTGGTCGCCAAGAGCAAGGCCATTGATACGCAGATTGCGAATCAGGAAAAGATCATTACGACAGACAGCGCGTATTGGACTTCCGAGTTCGTGGCCATGGAAACGGCCCAATCCCAGTTGACGCAGGAGTTGAATAGCCTCAATCAGCAAGTTACCAAAGGGACTTTGTAAAGGACGCCAATGAATTTCAGTGCCAAGTCGGTTGGTGGCTGCGGCCACCGGCGGCAGACGGTATGGCGCGCAGGACAGATCGCTGGGGTGACGGTTCTAGTCGCCGCCTTAGCCGGATGCCAAACCCAATTAACCAATATTGGACTGAGCATGGCCGAACCGGCCTATCGTCCCGCCAACGTATTTGCCTATCCGCCACATTTATCCTCCAGCCTGCAACGCGTGGCCGTCCTGCCGCTGGCCGCCACCGCCACCGTCGGCGACCTGCCCGAAGGGTGCGAGGCGCTGACGCCGGTGCTGTGGGAACAACTCGTCAAAAGCAAAAAGTTCGAGGTCGTCAATGTGACCCCGGACCAATTGCGGAGCCACACCGGGCGACCGGCTTGGACGGGCACGGAGAGTCTGCCGGCGGATTTCCTCGCCTTCCTGCATCGGGAATATGCTTGCGAGGCGGTGCTGTTGAGTGAATTGACGGCCTACCATGCCTATGCCCCGCTGGCGGTCGGCTGGCGGCTCAAGCTGGTGGATGTCCGCACCGGACAGATTTTGTGGGCGGCGGATGAACTGTTTGATGCGGCCCGACCCGGCGTCGCCCGCGCGGCCTGTCATTTTGAGAAACACCAGTCATCCACGACCGCCGGGAGCGAGAGCGGCTGGCTGGTGCTGAATTCACCCCGGCAGTTTGGCAGCTATTCGGCTGCCGCACTGCTGGATACTTTGCCAGAGCGTTAAAATAGTTCTAAAGACTTTATGGCATCATCCGATGGACATCTTGCAAGCGATGGACAAGGATTTAACCGCCTGTCGCCCAAATATAAAATTATGGAAGTCAATTTCGTCACTGGCAGCGCCTCCGAAATCCCGCTTCGGCAAAGTTCCGCCCGCAGCACCCCCGCGCCGCCCGCAGCTGCTGCTGGCAGCGCGGCCTCGTTCGAAACGAGCAATTCAATTACCGCCTCACTCAATCAAGCCCAGACGGCCCGTCCGGAAAAGATTGCCCGGGCCAACGAGCTCCTGAGTGATCCGAGTTACCCGTCCGGCGCGGTGCTCAACCAGCTCGCCACCTTCTTGGCCAAACGTCTCTGACCTGTCATCACCATGCGCACCATGCAGCCGTCGAATCCCTGGAAGTCTTACCGTCAAATTGCGACCCAAACCGCGCCGCCCGGCCAGTTGGTGCTAATGCTGTTTGATGGCGCGCTCAAGTCGCTGGATTGCGCTCTGCTGGGCTTTAATTTGACGGACATCGGCGAACGCAACGCGTCCGTCCACAATAATCTCCAGCGCGCCAGCAACATCATTCGTGAGTTGAATGTCTCCCTCGACCTGGCCGCCGGCGGGCAACTGGCCGAAACCCTCCGCAACCTCTACGAGTATTTTGATAAGCGGATCAGCGACAGCAATCTCAAAAAATCGCCGGCGGGCATCCAGGAAATCATGCCCATGCTCAAAGGCCTGCGCGATGCCTGGTATGCCATGCTCAACCAGCAAGAACTGGCCGACGTGGCGCTGATTCCCAGCCCCAACCGGGTGCCTTCAGCACGGTTCGCCATCGCATGAACGCAGAAAGCAATTTGGTGCAGGCCTACCATGAATGGCACCGGCTGGCAGATGCGGAAACAAAAGCCATCCAGACGCGCAACTGGGACTTTTTCGCCGACTGCCAGTTGGCCACCAAAGACTTTCTCCCGCTCATTGAGCGGCTCACCCTCGCCGCCCGCGCCGAATGGGCCAGCGCCGGTTGCGACCTCGCCGAAAAAGAGCAGCAGTTGCACGTCTTCGTTCACCAGCTCATTGAGACCAAGCAACAAAATCAAACCCTGCTGCAGCGCGCCAAAGCGGCGGCGCTGGAACGCCTCCTCCAGTTGGGGACCGCCGGCCGCAATCTGAAACGCCTCCAACGTTCCTACGGCGGCCTGACCGCCGCCACCTGACAGCGCGGCAGGCTTGGCCATGCAAACTCTGGACCAACCTTCCCGTGCCACGGATCCGATTCTGGTGGTGGACGACGAAAAGATTTTTTTGTCGGCCCTCCGGCTCACGCTCCAGCGCGCGGGCTACGAAGCGGTCGCCTGCAATTCCCCACTCGCCGCCCTGGAGGAACTCGAAAAAAGAAAGTTTTCCGTCATCATTTCCGACCAGTTGATGCCTGAGCTCTCCGGCTTGGAACTGCTCGGCAAGGCGCGGCTCATCCAGCCGTATGCCACGCGGATTCTCGCCACCGCCGTGCTCAATCTGGATACGGTCATCGCCGCGATTAACAAAGGGGAAATCTTTCGCTTCATCATCAAACCGTGGTTGCACGAGGAGTTCATTGCCACGCTCCAAAACGGCGTCCAGCGCTATCAGCTTATCTGCCAGAACGCCCACCTGCAAACCGCCACGCAGGACATGAATGCGCAGTTGGTGGAACTGAACCGCTCGCTCGAACAGCAGGTCCAGCTCACCGCGCACCAGAACAAACAGCTCGGCGAACTCAACTCCGCGCTCGAAACCAACCTGCGCCGCTCCATCGAACTCTGCGTCCACACGATGCAGACGTTTTATCCGTCCCTCGGCAATCAAGCGCGGCGCGTCACTGAATTGTGCCGCGCCATTGCCCAACTGGCCAAGCTGCCGCCGGACGAACAGCGCGTGCTGGAAAGCGCCGCCCTGCTGCACGACATCGGCCTCGTCGGCATCCCGCGCCAGATCATCCGCCGCTGGCAGGAGAATCCCAACACGCTGGCCGAACCCGAACGCGCGCTCATCGAACAGCATCCCATTCTCGGCCAGGAACTCGCCGCCTTCGTCAGCCATCTCGACCAAGTGGGGCATATCATCCGCGCCCACCACGAGCGCATTGATGGCCACGGTTATCCCGACCAGCTCATTGGTGAAAATATTCCGTGGCTCGCGCGGCTGCTCGCCGTGCCGGTTGCCTACGCCTCCTGCCGGCTCAACGACCTCGACGCGATTGATCGCATCAAGTCTGAGTCCGGCACCGCGTTTGATCCCGAAGCCGTCCGCATTTTTCTGCGCGCCCAGGATATCGCCACCGTGCCGCGCCGCGAACGGCAGGTCACCCTGTCCGAGCTGCGCCCCGGCATGGTGCTCGCCAAGGGAATTTTCACGCCGAACGGCCTGCTCCTCGTGCCCGAAGGTCAGCGTCTGAACGCCACCTATATTGAAAAGGTTTTGAATTACAACCGTGTCCAACCCCTCGTGCTGACGCTCACGGTTTACTGCTGATGCGTTGGGGGAAGCTTCGGGCGCAGAATGGGATTCCGCCGCGTGAAGCGCGCCGCCTCGTCCGCAGCCCCCGATCTTTTTCGTCGCTCGCCAATTCCCATCCGTGCGATTTCAACCAGCGGCACAAGCTACGTCCCGCTGGTGTCGAGTCGTTTATTTCGCGGCGGCGGCAGCTTGATATTTTTTGAGCGCGGCTTCCAATTCGGTTTTTTCGGCGTCGTCTTCGCAGGCGGCAACGGCTTTCTTTTGCTGCTCGATGGCGTCGGCTACTTTGCCGGAATCAAACAGCGCGCGGGCGTAGGTGTCGAGCATCGCGGCGGCTTTTCCGCCGGAGGCGTCCACGGCGGCCTTGGCCAGTTTGAGGGCGAGCGGCAGGTCGCGCTGCTTGATGTTTTCATCGGTAAGGATGGCCCAGGCAAATTCATTGAGCGACTGCGCATCTTTGAGATTCAAATCACCAAGTTGTTTCCCCAGCTCCGCCGCTTTTTCCTTGTCGCCGTTCTCGCCGACCGCCTGGGTGTATTTCTGGAAAATGGCCTGCGCCTTCTGGCTGTTCTGGAATTGCTGCAACCGAGTTTTGATCGCAGCAAAATCCATTTCCTTCGGTGCCACGGCCTTGGCGGCGGCTTCGAGCCTGGCGGTTTCCGCATCGTCCTTGCCAGCAATCACAGCCTTTTGATAGGCCTGCATGGCGGCTTGAAACTTGACCTGCTTGAGCACTTCCTCGGCGTTGAATTTTTCGCCACCGGGAGAGATACCGCCGATTTTCTGGTCAAGCGCCTCCAGTTCCTTGCCTTCCTTGAGCAGTTCTGCTTCGTCGCCGCCTTTCATGGCTTTCTGATAAAATGCTTTGACCTTGTTCTCGGCTGCCGAACGCTGTTTGGCTTTTTCAACGTCGAACTTCCCCGCGACCACCTCGCCCAGGGATTCTTCCAACCCGCTCATCGGATGACCGATCCATGCGATTTTACCATTCTGCACGAGAAATGCGGCGGGGATGCCATTTTGATCAGCGGCCTTCATCCAGTTGTCCGCCATGAACGCGTCTTCCGCATCCATCGCGACGTGGTAATCCATCTTGTCGCCCATCTGCTTCAGAAACTTGGTCACGGTGCCTTCTTTGTCCGCACCGTTCTCCCAGACATCCATGCCGATGAAAGTGACGTCCTTGAATTTGTGTGCCAGCTCGGTCAGATGCGGAATGCTCGCGCGGCACGGGCCGCACCACGTCGCCCAAAATTCCACGACGTAAATCTTGTTGGGGTCCAAGCTGGCAACGGCGTCGCCCTTGACCCATTTGGCCACTTTCAATTCCGGCGCAGGATCGCCGACGGACAACGTGCCGGCGGTGGTGGTGAGGGTGAGCGCAGCCAGCGCGGCGAGCGCGAGGATGAATGATTTTTTCATAGCAGTAGGTTGGGTTTCGACACGGCTCCACCGGATTTGTTCAACCGGTTGCCGCCAGTTCAAACCAAAATCGCCGGGGAGGCAAGCCTGCAAATGCTGATGGCGGCAAAGCCCCTGCGCGCACGGAGAGATTAGCCAATGAATACACAGATGAAACACAGATCACGGAATAGCGAGGCGGTTGGTGGCTTGGTTGGCCAGATTGGTCAGACCGGAATTGCTGGCCATTTGAACACTGCCGTCGGCCATGCCGAGGTTGCCGGCGAATTTGTGGCGCGCGGCCGTCCAAGCGATCGGCGTCTTGGCGGAAACTTCCAGCAGGCCGGATTTTACGGGCAGGCCGCCAATGGCGAAGTTGTCGTCGCCGCTGAGAATCATTTGTGGATAGGCGTCGCTGGCATCCACGTTCACGAAGTAGCTGATTTTGCCGTTGAGGTCGCGGTTGAAATTGGTCGCGGCAAACCGGATCGGGTCGGCCGGACAAATCAAAATTTTTGGCGTGCCGAGTTCGTTCGACATGCCACGGAAGATGGCGACCGCATCGCCGGTGAGGGCCTGTTCGCGCGCGCCGCCATTTGTTACCGCAATTTGCATGGGATATTTGTCATTGTGGTCGCCACCCCAAACTCGATAGGAAAGACCAATCTGTTTAAGATTGTCGGCGCAGGCTACCCGCTGGGCTTTTCGTTTGGCACTGGCCGGAGGCCCGAAGTCAATGATGGCAAGAAATATTGCAAGCACGCCTATGACCACCAACACCTCCACCGCCGTCAGCGCGTGGCGGCCTTGATTGGAATAGCGCAGCTTCATGAGAGACACTTTAGCACAGCACATACCAACGCGATTTCCCAAGGAATTCGCAGATTGTCATTCGCGAGCGCGTCTGTTTCACGCGGTTTTGCGTGAGCCACACACACGGAATTGCCTTGACGGATGCGCTGCGAGTAACTAGGTTTTGCAAACTAAAGCGGTAAAGTGCTGGCCCGCCAGCGTGCGAAAGTCGGAGATAAGCAATCTTCCGGCTTTTTTGTTCGCCGGATGCCGCCATCGTATTGAGCGTTATGAATGCAGATTTTTTAGCCGGGTTGGAATTTTGGGAACGTGAAAAAGGCATCAGTCGTGAAACTCTCATGGCTGCGGTCCAGGAAGCGCTTTTGCAGGCCGCCAAGAAGGCGGTCGGCCCGGCGCGCGAACTGCGCGCGGAAATTGACCAGAAAAACGGCGACATCAAAGCCTTCGCCAAGCTCATCGTGGTGGATCGCGTGGTGTCGCAGCACGATCAAATTTCCGTGTTCGACGCGCGCCGCATTAAGGCGGACGCCAAGGTGGGCGATGAAATTGAGAAGGAAGTCACCCCGCAAGGATTTGGACGCATCGCCGCGCAATACGCCAAGCAGGCGCTCATGCAAAAAGTCCGGCAGGCCGAGAAGGCGCTGATTTTTACGGAGTTCAAAGACCGCGTGGGCGACATCATCAGCGGCACGGTGCGCCGCTTCGACCGTTCGGATGTGATTTTGGATCTCGGCAAATACGAGGCGTTGCTCCCGAACAAAGAGCGCGTATCCATTGAGGAATATCAAGTCGGCGAACGCATCCGCTGTTACGTCAAGGCCGTGCAGGAAGGGCCGCATGGACCGGAGATCATTTTGTCCCGCGCCGATCCGCAGTTCGTCATCAAGCTGTTTCAGGTGGAGGTCTCCGAGATCAGCGACGGCACGATTGAGATCAAAGGCATCGCGCGCGAACCCGGTTTCCGCACGAAGATGGCGGTCTATTCGCGTGATCCGAAAGTGGATCCCGTTGGCGCATGCGTCGGGTTGCGCGGTCAACGCGTGAAAAATATCGTCCGCGAACTGAATAACGAAAAGGTGGACGTGATCCCTTGGTCGTCGGACATCAAGGCCTTTGTCACGAAGGCGCTCGAACCCGCCAAGTTGAAAAGCGTGGAGCTGGATGAAAAGCGTCATCGTTTGAAAATTTTGGTGGCCGAAGACCAGTTGTCGCTCGCCATCGGCAAGCGCGGCCAGAACGCGCGTTTGACCGCGCGCCTCGTCGGCTGGGAAGTGGACATTGACGCCGAGCACGTCGTCACGAAGGGCATTGACGAAAAGATCGCCGATGCCGTCGAGTTACTCGCCGCGATCCCCGGCGTGACCCGCGAGCAGGCCAGCGCGCTCGTGCACAACGGCGTTCACCGGCTGGAAGATTTATTGCTGGCGGAGCCCGGCGACATTGCGGACATCGAACAGATCGGCGAAAATGCGCCGGCCATTTTGGCGGCGGCGCACGCCGAGGCAGAGCGACGCACGTTGAAAGTCAACGAAGCGCCGGCCAATCCCTGAGTTTATGGTGTGGACCGGAACAGCGTTGATTTTTGTGAATTGAGCCATGCAGGCCCATGACACATATCCGGCGGTGGCGGTGAAAGATATTTATGCCCGTTCGTATTTACGACATAGCGAAGAAACTTGGCCTCGAGAGCAAAGAGATTCTCACGAAGGCCAAGGCATTGGGCATTGCTGCCGCCAAGGTTCCGTCTAGTTCGCTCGATAAAATCAGCGCCGAGTGGTTGGAAGAGGAAATGATCAAGAGCGATCCCGTGCTCGCCGCGCGGCTCGCCCCCAAACCCGTCGAGGTAGCCCCCAAGCCCGTGCCAGTGGTCGAGGAAGCCATTGTCATCATTTCGGCTCCGGCTCCCGCGCCGGTTCCAGTTCCCGCGCCGGTTGCCCCGCCACCACCGCCGCCGGCTCCGGTAGTGGAAATTGTTGCCGCGCCGGTCGTCATCGTCCAACCGATCGTTGAACCGGTTGTCATCATTGAACCGCCGGCACCGGTAGTCGTTATCGCGCCGCTTCCGCCGCCGCCACCCGCCCCCGTCGTGCCGCCCGTCCCGGGCCTTGGCGACAAGGTGGGTTTCATTCAATTGCCCACGCGTCCGTCCGGGCGTCCGGGCGATCGCGGGGGTGATCGCGGTGCCAGAACTTCCACGCCCCCGCCGCGTCCCGGCCAAGCGCAAACTCCCCGTCCCGGTCAACCAGCGGCGCGTCCCGGCCAAGCGCCGCAACGCCATGATGGCCGTCAACAATTTCAGCGTGGCCGCGATGGGCGGCCGCTGCCGCAGCAAAACCGCGAGCCCGCCAAGCCCGCCGCCGCGGCGCCGCAGCCGAAATTCGCCGTGCCCGCCGGCGGCGAAATGATCATCATCAAGCCGCCGATCGCCGTGCGCGAACTCGCCGATCGCCTCAAGCAAAAGCCGTTCAAGATCATCGCCGACTTGATGGAGTTAGGTGTGTTTGCCAACGTCAATCAAACGATTGACGAGAAAAACGCCGGCCAGATCTGCGCGAAATACGGTTTCCGGTTCGAGGTTGAAAAACGCGAAAAAGGTGCCGGGGTTGTGGCGGTGGAAAAGAAGGTTGAACTCGACATTGAGGACAAACCAGAAACGCTCAAGCCACGCGCGCCGGTGGTCACGATCATGGGGCATGTTGATCACGGCAAGACATCGTTGCTCGACGTGATTCGCAAGGCGAACGTCGTTGCCGGTGAAGCCGGCGGCATCACGCAGCACATCGGGGCTTACACGATCACGGTGCCGCATCCGGAGCGCAAAAAAGAGATGGCGCAGATCACGTTCCTCGACACGCCCGGTCACGCGGCCTTCAGTTCCATGCGCGCTCGTGGCGCCAATGTCACGGACATCGTCGTGCTCGTCGTCGCCGCCAATGACGGCGTCATGCCGCAAACGCTCGAAGCGCTGGCCCATGCGAAGGCGGCGAAAGTCCCCATTCTGGTTGCAGTCAACAAGTGCGATCACCCGAATGCCAATCCGCTGAAAGTCCGCCAACAGTTGCAGGACAAGGGCCTCGTGCCGGACGATTGGGGCGGCGATACGATTTTCGTGGAATGTTCTGCGCTCACAAAACAGGGCATTGATAAACTGCTTGAAATGATTTTGCTCCAAGCGGATTTGCTGGAACTAAAGGCGAATCCCGACCGGCTCGCGAAGGGCAACGTGATCGAATCCGGCGTCGCTGCCGGCGGTTCGACCGCAACGGTGCTCGTGCGCAAAGGCACGCTGCGGTTGGGGAATGTGATTTTGTGCGGCGAGTTTTACGGCAAGGTCCGCGCCTTGATTAATGAAGAAGGTCAACGCTTGAAAGAAGCCGGTCCATCCGTGGCGGTGAGTGTTCTCGGCTTGAACGGGGTGCCGGATGCGGGCCTGGAATTCAGCGCGGTCGCGGATGAAAAAGCCGCCCGCGCCATGGCCGAAGAACGTGCGTTCACGGCGAAGAGCTTGGATCAACAGAGCAAATCGAAGATCACGCTGGAGAATTTGTTCGAGAAGTTGCAAGACGTTCAGGGCAAGGTTTTGCGCGTGGTCATCAAGGCCGACACGCAAGGTTCCGTCGAGGCCATTGTCGAAGCGCTGAAGAAGATCGAGTCCGACAAGGTTTCGCTCGAAGTGCTGCATAGCGATGTCGGCACGATCACCGAAAACGATGTCGCCCTCGCCTCGGCTTCCAAGGCCGTGATTCTTGGTTTCCACACGCGCCTCGACAGCACGGCCTCTGAAAAAGCCAAACATGCTGGCGTGCAGATCAAACTTTACGCGATCATTTACGAATTGATTGATCAAGTGAAGGACGCGATGGCGGGCCTGCTCGATCCCGATCTCAAGGAAGTCATCGTCGGCTCGGCGGAAGTGCGCCAGATTTTCGAGTTGTCCAAGGGCACGCCGGTCGCCGGCTGCATGGTCACGACCGGTCGCATTTTGCGTGGCAAAGTTCGGATTCGCCGCCGCAAGGATCTGGTTTACGAAGGCATCCTCCAGTCACTGCGCCGGTTCCAGGACGAAGTCAACGAAGTGCGCGCCGGCATGGAATGCGGCATCCGCATCGAAGGCTACACCGAATTTCAAATCGGTGACACCATCGAATGCTACTCGGTGGAAAAGAGCGCCGCGAAGTTATGAAAAAGGATGGCTGCAGCGCTGGATATTTGGATTAATGTCCAATGACCGGCCGTTCGGCAGCAAATCATTCATTCACCATGCACTAATCCAAGTTATGCAGAACGTCCGACATGAACGTGTGCGCGAATTGTTGAAGCGCGAAATAGGCGAGGCCATCCGCCGCGAATTCAACGTGGATAATGCCGGTCTCATCACCGTCAACGACGTGGATTTGGCGGGTGATCTGAAGTCCGCCGTGGTTTTCATCAGCATCTTCGGCAGCGAGAGCCAAAAGAAGCATGGGTTAGAATTGCTCCAGCAAAATCGCATCCGCATCCAGGGGCTCGTCGGTCAGTCCGTCGTCTTGAAATTCACGCCCACGCTGAAATTTGTGGTGGATGATTCGCTCATTCGCGGCAACCGCGTGTTGCAGATCATCGAGGAGATTGAAAAGACCTTGCCCGCCGACACCGCCCAGCCGGACGAACCCAAGTGAAACGTCATCCGCAAGTCATTGATCGCATTCTCGAAGTCATCCGCGCACACGAGACGTTCTGCATCGTGGGCCACATCCGGCCGGACGGCGACTGCATCGGCTCCCAGCTTGGCCTCGCGCTCGCCTTGAAAAATGAGGGCAAAAAAGTCACCGTCTGGAATCAGGATTCCATTCCGCTGAAATACCGATTTCTGGTGGGCGACGGCTTGATTGAAAAACCCAGGCGCGGCGAAAAATTCGACTGCGTCATCGCCACCGACTGCGCCTGTTTTGAGCGGCTCGGCAAAGTGGGTGACTGCATCGGTGATCGAAAAGTCCTCATCAACATTGATCATCACCAGAGCAATCCGCGCTACGGCGACGTGAACTGGGTCTCGCCGCGCGAACCTTCGACCGGCGAATTGATCTACCGGCTGATGAAAGTGGCGCGCTGGCCCATTACCAAGCCGATTGCGGACCTGCTGTTTACCGCCATCTCGACGGACACCGGCTCGTTCCAATATGCGACCACGCGGCCCGGCACGTTTCACGCCGGGGCCGAACTCGTCACGCGCGGGGCAAACCTCGCGAAAATTTGCGACGAAGTTTACCAGTCCTATCCGGTTTCCCGCGCCAAACTGCTCAAGCACGTTTACAGCAAATTCCGCCTCAGCGACAATGACCAAATTGCCTGGTTCTGGCTGAAACAAGCGGATTTCAACCGCACCGGCGCGGCGAGCGATGATACCGAAGGCTTGATTGATCATATCCGCGCGATTGAACCGGTCGTGGTCGCCTGCGTGTTTGAAGAGGTGGCGCCTGAACTCACTCGCATCAGCCTCCGCTCCAAAAATGCGAAGGTAAACGTGAATGAAATTGCGGGCCAATTCGGCGGCGGCGGTCATCCGGCGGCGGCCGGCGCACGCATTGCCGGCAAACCGCTTTCGACCCAGCGCAAGGTCATCGCCGCCATCCGGCGCGCATTGAAAGCCGCCAAGTAATTTTTCCCATGCAAGACTTCACCGCCCTTGATGGCGCCATTCTCGTTGATAAACCGGCCGGCCCAACGTCGCACGATGTCGTGGACGCCATCCGTCGCAAGTTCGGCATCAAGAAAGTTGGCCATTGCGGCACGCTCGATCCGAATGCGACCGGCTTACTCATCATTGTGCTCGGTCGCGGCACCAAATTGTCCGAACGGCTCATGGGCGACGACAAGGTCTATGAAGGCACGATCAAATTCGGCGAGGAAACGGACAGCTACGATTCCGACGGCGAGTTGACGGGTTCCATGCCCATCATGCCGATGACGCTGGAGGAGTTGAACGAAGAAGCGGCTAAATTCATCGGCGATCAAATGCAAGTGCCACCGATGGTTTCCGCCATCAAAAAGAACGGCGTGCCGCTCTACAAGCTCGCCCGCCAAGGCATCGAGGTGGAACGCGAGCCGCGTTTGATCCATATTTACAATTTTCGTTTCACGGATTACATCGAACCGCTGGGCCAATTTCGTGTCGCTTGCACCAAGGGCACTTACATCCGCAGCATCGCGCATGACCTCGGCCAGAAACTTGGCTGCGGCGCGCATCTGACGACCCTGCGGCGCAGCGCCTCGGGCAGATTTGACGTCAAGGACGCGTTGACGCTGGACTTGATTTTGAAATTGTCGGCGACGGAGTTGGAAAAACGCGTGATGCCATTTTTGAAACTCGCCGCCAATGCCTGAGGCATGAAAGTCATCCACGCCGCCAACGAACTCGGCAACGGCAGTCGCAAAGTCTGTGTGGCTATTGGCGTTTTCGACGGCGTGCATCTTGGTCATCAGCAGATCATCCGACAGACGGTGGCGGACGCGGGGCAGCATGATGCCTTGGCGCTGGTCGTAACCTTCGACAAACATCCGAGCGCCATTGTCGCGCCGGACCGCGTGCCCCCGCAGATTTTTTCCCGTTCGCAAAAATTGCGGGCCATTGCGTCGCTCGGTGCGGACGCGCTGCTGGAAATCCATTTTGACAAGGCATTCAGCGAAAAATCTGGCGAAACTTTTATTCGCGAACTCGCCCTTGGGATGGGAAAAATTCAGAGCATTTGTGT
Source organism: uncultured Verrucomicrobia subdivision 3 bacterium (assembly GCA_903850425.1). Classification (GTDB taxonomy): domain Bacteria; phylum Verrucomicrobiota; class Verrucomicrobiia; order Limisphaerales; family UBA11358; genus UBA11358. The sequence goes on from CAINLR010000116.1 coordinate 105,345, forward strand.
TGGCGCGGACTTTGTGTTTGGGCGCCAGCGCAGCGGCAATGTTGGACTGTTGCAGAAACTCGGCGCTGCATTGCACTTCCAAGTTCACGGTCTGGCGGCGGTGGCCCTGGATGGCCAGGTGGTAAGCAGCACGCGGATTCGCGAGGCGATTCGGTCAGGCCATCTGGACGCGGCGAGCCAGATGCTGGGACGGCCCTACGCCATCTGTGGTTTGGTGATGGCAGGCGACCGATTGGGCCGGCAATTGGGTTTTCCGACGGCTAATCTGGATGCGACGCTTTTGGCGCTGCCGCCAAACGGCGTTTATGCGGGTTGCACCAAACTGAACGAACACATTTATCGCGTGGCATTGAACCTCGGTTGGCGCCCCACGGTGGCGGCGGCCAAGCCACAACTCCGGGTGGAAGCGCACCTGCTGGACTTCAGCGGCGAACTTTACGGAACGGAAGTGGAAGTGGAAATCGGGGAAAAATTGCGGGCTGAACGCAAGTTCAACTCGCCGGCGGAATTGCAGGCGCAAATTGCGCGAGACGTGGCAGCGGTGCGGGGAAAGGTTTGACGAATCGTTCTTTAACTTTGTGGTGTTTAATGATTTAGGTATGTTTTTTAAGCGCCTTGGAGGTCAAGGGCAGCGGTGTAAAGCAAAATTTTTCCTTGAATTTCATGCCAAAGCAGCTACAGTAGCTTTTCTGTCAGTCTTCTGGCGTTCTTAGTTTCCAGATTCGCAGTCGTGAACACGGTGATTTGTCAGATGCCGCATTGAGCGGCCAGAGAGGTGTTTTCTCTGAACTTAAACAGTATTTCTAGGTCAGATAATTTATGTTGAAACGTAAAGTCACGACGCCCAAGAGCGCGTCGCGCAGTAGCCACCGCACCGAGAAACCCGTCAAACCCATCAAGGCCAAAACGGCCCCGGTGCGTCGGCCGTTTGTCATTTCCAGCAAAGCCACGGCCAGCAAAACCGCGAAAGCCGAGCCGAGCAAAACGAAAGCTGCGGTCCCACCCGCACCGGAGGTCAAGATGTCAACCAAACTGCCGGCCAATGGCCAGGTGGCCGCCGGTTCGTCACCCTCCTATACCTCCACGGTGGATTTGACCGAGACGATCAAGACCCTCTTGCATCTTTCCCAGGAGCATGGCTACGTCACCTACGATGATATCAACGACGTGTTGCCGGATAATTTGAATCCGGACGACTTGGACGCCTTGCTCACGAAGCTGCGCGGTCTGGACGTGGAAATCGTCATGGACCAGGCCGAGGCCGAGCGCGCCGAACGCACCAAGCAACCGGAGTCTCAGCAAGCGGAAGAGGAAGACGATTCACGTCTGGAAATTTTGGACGACCCGGTGCGGATGTATATGAACCAGATGGGCAAGGTTCCCTTGCTCACGCGCGAACAGGAAGTCGAGATCTGCAAACGCATCGAGGAAGCTGAAATCGCGATGAAAGCCATTGTTTATGGCCTGGGTTTCACGGCCAAGGAACATATCGCCATCGCGGAAAAACTCCTGTCCGAGCCGCCAAAGGAGCGTTTTGACCGCGTCATCGTGGACAAAAAAATCGCCAATCGCGAAGGCCATCTGAAGGACATGCGCAAGCTGATCAAGAAGGTTCAGGCGCTGGATCATTCGGTGGATGAAAAATATTCTGGCTGGCAGAAGGCCATCCAAAAAGGCCGCAAAGAAGTGCTGGAAAAAGAGCTGAAAAAACTCGGCGTGAAGTTGCAAGACGCGTTCACCAAATTCTTCTACAAACAAAAAGTCGTCGAGGAAATGATTGTCGTCGCCGGCAACATCCACGAAAAATTTCAGGCCAGCGTGCGCCATCTGGCCGAACTGGAAACCCAGCGAAACACGGCGGAACGCCGCGCGGCGTCCGAGGCCGAACAGCATAAAATCGCGACGCTGGAACAGTTCGTGCGCCTGCCGCGCGAAGAGTTTTACAAGGTATTCATCGCGTTGAAAAACGCGGCGGATCGCGGCTTGAAAGCCAAGACGCACATGGCCGAGGCGAATTTGCGCCTCGTCGTTTCCGTCGCCAAAAAATACACGAACCGCGGCCAGTCGTTCCTCGATTTGATTCAGGAAGGTAACATCGGTTTGATGAAGGGCGTCGAGAAGTTTGAATACCGCCGCGGTTACAAATTTTCCACCTACGCCATCTGGTGGATTCGTCAGGCCATCACGCGGTCCATCGCGGATCAGGCGCGAACGATCCGCATCCCGGTTCACATGATCGAGATCATGAACAAGCTCTGGCGGGCGCAGAAGCAGCTCACGCAGGAGCTTGGCCGCGAACCCACGCCGGAGGAACTGGCCGACGAAATGCACATGCCGGTCTCGCGCATCCATGCGTTGCTGAAGATGGCGCAACAGCCGGTTTCTTTGCACGCGCCAGTCGGCGATGACGGTGATGTGAGCGTCGGCGATTTCATCGAAGACAAGTCGGCGGAAAATCCGTCCGACGTGACCAGCTACAGTCTGCTCCGCGAAAAATTGAGCGACGTGCTAACGACCTTGACCGAACGCGAACGGAAGATTCTCGAGATGCGTTTCGGCCTGCTCGACGGCTACGAGCGCACGCTGGAAGAAATCGGCAAGATGTATAACGTCACCCGCGAGCGTATCCGCCAGATCGAGGCGAAGGCCCTGCGCAAACTGCGTCACCCGACGCGCGTGCGCCATCTGCAAGGCTTCCTCGAAGGCGCGGAAGTGCAGTAAAGAAAGTGAAATTCAAAAACCGCCCGCGAATTTTTTCGCGGGCGGTTTTGTTTTGTTCTAATTCGCGATCAAGAGGAGTCGAACCGGTTTTATTCCATTCGCACCAGGCTTCAGCCAGATGGCTGGTTCGATTCAAGGCTCGAGACGAAAGCCGCTTTAACGGCTCTGGCTAATGACAACAAGCCGTTAAGACGGCTGGCGGCTGCGCGCCGCTGGGTTTCGCGCCCGGAACAGGCCAAAAAATCACTGCATTCTGACGGATTAAAAATCGCCCGCCATGGGGATGTCGCTGCGCCGCACTTCCCGACTTGAACCGTTTTGGTGCGCGGCTGGGGCCGGGCCGTGGTGGCCGTTGCCGGATGCCTTGGCATCGTGGGCCGATGACTTGTTGTAGTGCTCGCTCTTGTAGAAATCGCATTTCACACAATTGCCGACTTTTGACGCGAAGGAACCTTGGACCTTCCCGCCGCATAATGTCCCAGCCAGCGCGGCGCAATCGTTGCCATGATCCGGATACGCCGGACAGACACCCAGTTCCGCAGCTTTGGCACCGCCAGCTTCCCGGCCACAGTTCTTGAACTCCCAGCAGTTCATCCCGTGCGCCGGGCGGACAACGACAGCACGGGGTGCGGTGGCGCGGTTGGAAAAAGACTGGTTTGCGATTTGGGGCGCGGCTGCCATTGGCAGGGCCGGGTGCTGGGCCGCTCCGCCCACCAGGCTCATGAGTTCGCCCACCGCCTGCTTCATTATCTCGGCCTGCGCATTCAATTCCTCGGCGGCCGCCGCACTCTCCTCGGCGCTGGCGGCGTTGGATTGCGTGCCTTTGTCCATCTGTCCCACCGCCACGTTGATCTGGGTGATGCTTTGCGTTTGCTCGCGCGAAGCGCTCGAGACTTCGGTCACCAACTCATCCACCTGCCGCGCCTTGGTGACAATGTCATTGAGAGTGGCGGCAACTTTCTGGCTGAGCTGGACGCCCTGCGCGGTCTTCAAAATGGCGCCTTCGATCTTGGCCGCCGTCTCTTTGGCGGCGGTGGCGCTGCGCTGCGCCAGACTGCGAACTTCATCGGCCACGACGGCAAAGCCCATGCCGGCTTCGCCTGCGCGGGCCGCCTCCACCGCCGCGTTCAACGCGAGGATGTTCGTTTGAAACGCAATCTCATCAATGGTTCGGATGATCTTGGCAATGTCGTCCGACGAAACCTTGATGGCGACCATGGCTTGATTCATGGCCTGCATGTCGGCCGCGCCTTTGTCGGCCGCCGTGCGCGCCTGCCGCGCCAGGTCATTGGCCGACTGGGCATTCTCCGCGTTGCGCTTGGTCATGCTCGCCATTTCCTCCAGCGACGCGCTGGTCTCTTCCAGCGACGCGGCTTGTTCGCTGGAACCTTCCGCCAGCGTTTGGCTGGAGGCGGAAATCTGGCTCGTGGCATTGAACAGTTGGTCGGTGCCTTCCGCGATAATTTCGGAGATGCGCGAGAGCTCCCGAACGATCTGGTTTTTCAGCCGCCAGCCAAACGCGAGCAGACCGGCCAGGAAGATCCCCAGCAAGCTGCTGCGCCAGATCATCGCCTGCTGTGCCTTCGCGCGATGTGAAGCCAGCGCCGTGATCGTGCCTTGGACAACCGCAGTGTTGTTCTGCTGCAATTCCTTGAGCAGCTCATCCTGGCAAGCCGCCGCCGGGCCGAAGAACTGCTCATACGCGCGGGCCACATCGCCCCGCATCACGAAATCCACCACGATCTTGTCGGCGGCGACGAGGGTTTCAAATTTCCGGCCCAGCACCAACGCCTCGGCCGGCGTGGCATTGGTGATGATGTCGCGAACGGCCTGCTGGTGCTGCGCCAGTTCTTTGAGCAAAGCATCCATTTCGTCCGGGTCTTTGAGGCGCATGAATTTTTGCGCATCCGCGTGCGCCTTGCCCAACGACTCCAGCAGGCCATAGTTGCTGCTGAGTTGACCGGTGGCGACTTTGGCGGCGGCGGCAGAATCATCAATGGCATCCCGCACCAGCAATGCGAAGACCCCGAAGATCGTCAGCGCAGTCACCCCAAAAGCCAACAACAACCACACCAGCCGGCGGGATAGGTTAAACTGTTTCATTGAGATTTTTGCTCTGATTTGCCGCCCCGCAATTGAGCTATTCGAGTTTGGAGAGGCTCAAGCCCACGACGAGCGAGCCGATGGCTTTGCCGGCGTCCAGCACGGGCACGGAAATCTGCACCTGCTGCAAGCCTGTAGATTCATCGAGTTCCACGGCACCCTGCCAGGTTTTGCCGGCCATCGGTTCATCATGCTTGGCTTTGCCCTTGTGCGACCAGTTGGTCGGCTTGGACAGGAAGGCCACCTTCAAGCCATCCGCACCGGAAATAAACGCCTCGGACACCATCTCGCCCTTTTTGCTTTTCAAGAACAGCGCGGCCTCGTTCTTGGTGAAGCTGCGGACGATTGGGTCCATAACCGACAGTTGCTTCCACGCGTCCTGCGTGAGCGCCGCCTGATCGGCCGGCACGCTGGCGTTGTGCGCTTTCACTGCGGTCACGATCACCGGGTCGGCGGCCCAGACCTGAATCTGTTTCACTTGAACGTCAATCTTCGCCTGCATGGCTGCGTCAACTTCTGCGCCAGCGGATGGCCGAATCCAGCCCGTGGCACCGATGCACAGGAGGGTGAAAATTTTAAGGGTTTTGAGTTTCATGGTGTTTGATTGCGAGTTAAAAAATTGCGTCAGAATTTGTATTGCAGGCTAAGCGAGACGAGTTGGTGTTCAAAATCGCGGTAGTCGGGACCCAACGTGGCGGGCAGGTTGTCGTAACCGTTGACCCCCAGGTCGCAAATGTAACTCAGGCTGCCGCTGAAATGCGGGCTGAACGCGTAGCTCACGCCGGCGGAAAGGGAATACACGATATCATCCCGGAGACTTGAGTTTTGTCCGGCGGGATTCACTTCGTTCCCGGGGGAATAATCCAGCTCCAGAATTTTGCCGCCCAAATCCAAACCGAGTTGCTTGGTCGCGTTCCAATGGTAGTTCAAGGCAAAGGTGCTTTCGAAATACGGCACTTTGCCGACGCTGGATAGCCACTGCCATTGCTTGTAGTTAAACGTGAGCGTCTGGCTGGGCGTAAGCGTGGCCGTGAGGACGGCCTCGCCATAGTAGGTGACCGGATTAAAATCATTGACCGCCGACATGGAATTATAGCTGCGGAAATCCGGTCCGCCCGCCAACTTCACGTTCAGCCAGCTCCACGGCTTGCCCTCCAGCCCCAACAGCGCCCGCTGATACTCGTTGGATGAATAATGCCGGTCAGTGTCAACCGAGTGTGGAAACTGCTGCTGGTATTGTGAGCCGTAGCGGTAGCCCAGCGTGGCGGCCAGCTTGGGGGTCAGTTTGAATCCCAAATCCACGCCGCCGTTCACGTCGTAACGGTCCGCATAGTTTTGATAGCCGGGAATGGGAGCGGGCGACCCCGGAATTGCTGAACTATTATGCAGGTCGCTGTCGAGATCGTAATAAAGCAGTGACGCCGTCGGACGGATGAAAATTTTGTTCCAGTCATATTGGAGCAAAACGGTGGCGCGGTCCTGAAGCTGCGCCAGTCGCTCACGCGAAGCACCCATGCCGGGAACGCTGCGGTATTTGTCAAGCGAGGTGCCGCCCGGCCCGCCGAGGACCCCATAAATCGGCGCGTGATGACTGCCGTCGTTAAAGAGAAACGCATTGTCCAGCGCGAAGGAAAAATCGCCGGACTTGCCCTTGATCGTATCGCCGATTTTGTGCGCGTTAAAACTCTGCGAGGGCGCGCCGTGGTAAATATTGAAGTCCGGCGCGTAGCTCAACGAAAGTGTCTGCACCGTCTTTTGATCCCCCAACAGCGGCGCAAAATTAAAGCCGATTTTGGGCGACACCGTGGTGATCCATGATGGTTTGGGCGTCATGCCCTTGCCGGACACACCGAACAAATTGTCATCGTAGCTTTCTTTGGCGCCCATTACCAAATCCGTCAGCCAGGCCGGCTTTTGCCATCCCGTCGCAGCGGTATTGGCCACGGCGGCGTCCGCACCGTTGACCTTCGAGAGCAGGCCGCTGAGGCCCAGCAGGGACAGACCGGAGTAGAACTTGATTTTTGATTTTTTCATTTTTTGATGGTTGATGATTTAGGGTTTGGGTCGGAGCTGAAACGTGTTTCATTTGACAGCCAGCGCGGTGGCTGGCGGCCTGCTTTAGGCATGTTGTTTTACCGGCCCGGCCAGGTGCGCCTGGCGGAAAACGAAAAGGCACAAATGGAAACCGCGCGTCTCCATCGAGACTGAAAGTTCAATTGAGCCTTGTCTGACAGGCCCAAAGTCCTGCCCGCAAAAGCCACCGCAACCAAGTTGCGGTTCATGTCTAATGATTCATCGGCACGTCACCGGGAAACTTCAGTAAAATCTTTCACTGCCGGTCGCCCGGTCAAAAATCCTTAAAATCGCCGGCAAACGGGATTTCATGGCGGTGCGCCTTGCCTGCCACCGTCTGCGGATGCCGCACCGGGGCCGTGGATACGGTGGCACGAGGATGCTTCGAGGCGGCGGCCGGCTTGACCGTGGGTCTGGCCACCGGGTCTGCTGGCTCCGCTGCCGCCTTGGCTCCGCTGCCGACCAGGCTCACCAATTCACCGACCACCTGTTTCATCGCCACCGCTTGGGCATTCAGTTCTTCGGCCGCCGCCGCACTTTCCTCGGCATTCGCCGCGTTGGCTTGCGTCACCTTGTCCATCTGACCGACCGCGAGATTGACCTGGGCAATGCCGGTGGTTTGTTCACGCGAGGCTCCAGCCACTTCCGCGGCCAATTCGTCCATTTCCCGCGCTTTGGTCACGATTTCGTTTAGGGCGGCGGCCACCTTGTCGCTCAAATCCACACCGCGGGTGGTATTCCCGATGGCGCCTTCAATCTTCGCAGCCGTTTCCTTCGCGGCCGTGGCGCTGCGTTGGGCCAAGTTGCGAACTTCATCGGCAACCACGGCAAAACCCATGCCGGCCTCGCCCGCCCGTGCCGCTTCGACGGCGGCATTCAGCGCGAGAATGTTGGTTTGAAAAGCAATTTCATCAATCGTGCGGATGATCTTGGCAATGTCATCGCTGCTCGCCTTGATCGTATTCATGGCGGTGGACATAGCCTGCATATCGGCCGCTCCCTTGTCGGCCGCAGTGCGGGTTTGCCGGGCGAGATCGTTGGCCTTTTGCGCGTTGTCCGCGTTGCGTTTGGTCATGCTGGCCATTTCTTCCAGCGACGCGCTGGTCTCCTCGATGGACGCGGCCTGCTCACTGGAACCTTCCGCCAGGGCCTGGCTGGAACTGGTGACTTGTCCGCTGGCGCTGACGATCTGATTGGAACCACTGCTGATTGCCGAGGCCGCGCTGAAAATCGTGCGGGTCAGTGAGCGCAGGCTGCTCGCCACCCAGAACGCGATCAGCAATCCAACCACCCCGCCGGCCACCATGCTGTAAAAGTTGGCGCGCTTGCCCATGGTTAAATCGGCGAGCACGCCGTCATTTGAAATTTTGAGATCAGCGCTCGCCGCGGTTTCAATCGCCAGCAACTGATCGTTGATCGCTTTGGATTGGGCCTGAAAAATCACCTGCACCGCCTTGATTTGCTGTTCGCCGTCCGCCAGCGCTTTCAAGGCGGTAAAATAATTTGTCCACAGCCCCATGATTTCCTTTTGCAGATTGTCGGCCAGGGAAAATTGTTTCATTTGCTTGGAAAAATCCGCGATGCACTGCTCGACCTTGTCCACATACGCGGGGTCGCCGCGCAAGAGAAAGTCTTTTTCGTGCCGCCGGCACATCAGCATGACCACGGACAATTCGGCCAATCCCTGATCCTGCACCTTGACTTCCACCAGATGCACCGCATCGCGCATCTGGCCTTCCAACCCTTCGTTCTGGGTGAAACCCCGGCGCACCTTCAACGCCACCAGCTTTTGAAACGAAGCCAAGTAGGCATCCGCCGTGGCCAGCGTCTGGTTGGCGTTGTCACGCCGCGTGCCATTCGGCGAAATTGCCGCCACCTGGTTCAGATGGGTCTTGATATCCATCACCGCCGCTTGGAAACGCAGATTCGCGTTGGTGTCCTTGGCGTAAATCAATGCCTGCTCCTCGACCGCGGCGTCTTTCAAGGCGTCCAGCGCGTTCTGCGCCGCGTCCTGTTCCGCCAGATTCACCTCCGTCAAATGGCGGGTTTCCGCGTTGGCCTTTTGGGATTTGATGTAGCCGATGCCGGAGCCGAGCAGCACCATGGCAATCAGAATGCCAAAACCGGTCCAGATTTTATGATTGATGTTCATGGTCTTGTGGCGGGCAACCAAGCGGGCGCTGACCTATTGAATCGGAACGAGTCCTTCCTTGGCCACCACGGCCTGGCCTTTGGCGCTCAGCACAAAATCAATGAAGGCTTTTTCCTCGCCGGACGCTTCACCTTTGGTGGCCAAGGTGGGGATGCGGCCAATCGGATACGTCTTGTCCTTCAAGGTCGCCACGCTCGGTTTGATGCCGTTCACGCTCACGATTTTGATCTGGGCTTCATCCGCTTCGGCGAGCGAGGCATAAGCCACGGCCGTCGGGATTTTGCTGACAGAACTGATGAGCACACCGTCATGCTTCACCGCCGCCGTGGGGCTGAAAGCCTCCTTGCCCAGCACCACCCCTTGGAACACCTCGCGCGTGCCGGAATCGGTGTTGCGATTAAACAGCACCACCGGCTTGCCGTCCGCCCAGGCGGTGGTCTTGCCGGTGAACAAGTCTTTCAATTCGGCCAGCGTCACATTCGCGGTGGCATTCTCCTTGTGAACGATCACGGCCACGCCATCGTGCGCGTAGGCTTTGCCCACGAGGCCCGCCGCTTTTTCCGCGTCGTTCAATTCGCGCGAAAGAAACGCGAGCGTCACTTCGCCAGCTTCCAAGGACTTCGTGCCCGCGCCGGAACCGCCGCCTTGCAAGTTGATTTTCTTGCCGGCATCCGCTTCATAGGCCGTGGCGAGCGCCTTCAAAACGTGCAAGGTGGAATCCGAGCCGCGCGCATTGATGTCCGCGCGGGCCGATGAAATGAGCGTGCCGCCGATCACCGCCAAGGCGACGAATTGAGTGAGGATCAGATTTTTGTTCATGGGTCCGAAATGATGTTGTTATGAAGCGATCGCTGGTCAATCAGCGATCGCCTTCCACCGTGGCTATCGGCAGGACTCAGCATTACTTGAGCTTTTTGTGGCAATTCAAGCAAGTGTTACGGCCCGCCAGGCAGTTTCAACACCACTCATTACTTGCGGTTGAAACCAAGCCTGCCGTTTTCGACTCAACTATGATCTGCTTGGTTCACCAACCGAGGTAGGCGCGGCGGGCTAAAAATCTTTGAAGTCGCCTGCCGCCGGAGTTTCATTCCGGCCATGGACCACCGGTGTCCGATTGGATGCGGCGCGGGCACGGTCATGGTCTTTCCCATTGTTGCCGTTCATCGGCTGGCGTTGAGCGTTGCGCGGAACATCGCGCGCCACTTTGGGCGCCGCGGCGCTTCCCGCCGCCAGGCCGCTGTGGCCGCCGACGAGTTCGAGCAGTTCCGCCACCGACTGCTTCATGATTTCGGCCTGGGCGGTCAACTCTTCCGCCGCCGCCGCGCTTTCTTCGGCGCTGGCCGCGTTGCGCTGCGTCACCTTGTCCATTTGAGTGACGGCGGAGTTGAGCTGCGTGATGCCATCGGTCTGCTCGCGCGAAGCGCTCGAGACTTCGGCCACCAACTCGTCCACCTGCCGCACTTTGGTGACGATGTCGTTCAAGTTGTCGCGCACTTTGCTGCTGATCTCCACGCCCTGACCGGTCTTGGTGATGGCGTCCTCGATCTTGCCCGCCGTCTCGCGGGCGGCCTGCGCGCAACGCTGCGCCAGGTTGCGCACTTCATCCGCGACCACGGCAAAACCCAGGCCCGCCTCGCCGGCGCGGGCGGCTTCCACCGCCGCGTTCAACGCGAGAATGTTCGTCTGAAAGGCAATTTCATCAATGGTCTTGATGATCTTGGCGATGTCGTCGCTGGAAACCTTGATCGCCTCCATGGCGGCCGACATGGTTTGCATGTCGCCCACGCCGTTGTCGGCGGCGGCGCGCGCCAGTCGGGCCAGCTCGGTGGCCTTGCCGGCACTGGCCGCGTTGCGTTTGGTCATGGCCGACAACTCTTCGAGCGAGGCGCTGGCTTCTTCGAGGGAAGCCGCCTGTTCGTTGGACGTTTCGGCGAGCGACTGGCTGGCTCCCGACAATTGTTCGGAAACCGCCGCGACCTGCAGGTTACCGCCCCACAGCGTTTCCGAGGTCTGACGGAGCAGCCGGGCGATGGACCGGGTGGTTTGCGTGGACAAAAGAATTCCCACCAGCACGCCGATGATGACGCAGGTGACGACGAGCGTGGAGGAAAACGCGGCGACCTTCGCGGTCTGATTCATGGCCGCAGTCGTGTCGCCCAGCCCCAGCGCCGCCACTTTTTGGGCTTGCTGGATGACGCCGATCGCCAGGCCCGTTTGCCGCCGGGCCAGTTCCTCGCGCGCGATCCATTTTTCCTGAAAGCGTTTCACGCCCTCCCGATAATTCTGGCTGGACACGCGGCATTGCGCGATACGCTTCAGATCGTTTTCAAAATCGGTGAGCTTTTCGAGCTCGTTGAATTTCGCAATGATGCCATCGAGCAACGCGAGTGACTCCTGCAGCAGGCGCGGATCACGCCGGGCTTCCGCCTTCCAAGTGTTGGCCAGCATCGCGTTGCCCGCTTGGACAATGCCGGCGAGACAGCCAATGCGGCCCAGATTGGCTTCGAGCGGGTCGCCCTCGATGCCCGCGCGGATCTTGCCGAGCAAGGCATCCGTTTGATTGGCCTGGAACGTGGCGCAGATGGAGATGAAATTCGTGCCCGCCGCGAACGTCCCGAGCCGTTCCTTTTCCAGCGCCTGCGTGAGCTGGGTGCGCTGCTCGGTGAGCGTTTCAAAATCGCCCACCGCTTTTTGGCCAGCCACGGCCGCGTCGTTCAATTTGGCCAGGCCGGTGAAATTTTTCCCGTGCGCGCGGGCTGCCGTCAGAAAATTTTTGACCTCGGCGAGCTGGGCTTTCACCTCGCCGAGAAACGCCTCGTCATCCGTGTAGCCGTAATCATGCAGGCTCGGCACCATGGACAGGGCGTGGCGCTCGATGTCGTTGGCCAGGGAAATTTCCGGCACGTTCTCGGTGGCCAGCGCGGCCGACATCCGCCCGACGCGCGTCATGCTCGAAATGCCAATGGCACCTAAAATCAGAATGACCAGCACCAACAGGCCAAAGGCCAGCACCATCCGGGCGGTCAGCTTCATGGTTTTTTTCATGACATGTTTTCGCGCGCTAATGCGGTGCGCCGCAACCGGCGAAATCTGGCTCAGGAAAATTGCCAGGCTTGCCAGCCGCCGGCAGGTTCGCAAAGAAAAATGGGGCGGTCATTCCAACAGAAAACCCACGTAATAAACGCCGATGGTTTCGCCGGTGGAATTTTTGACGGGTTCATAACCCGCCTCATATTTCTTCCCGAGAATGTCCACCGGGCCGTAAAAAGCCTCGCCTTTGGCGATGGCGGCATAGGCCGGTCCCTGCGGATTGAGCACCGTGCCCACCGCGCGGTTGCCGTCGTTCAGGACATTCGTGCTGATGCGGATGTAGTCCGTGCCCTTCTTGGCAAAAAACGTGGCGGTGCAACTGAACTTCGCCTTGAGTCCGTCCACAATGGTGTAATCACCGTTGATCTTGGTGGTGCCGAAAAACAGCTTGGATCCGTCCAGCTTGGCCTCGCCCAGCTTGGCGGCATCGGCCTGCATCTGCTTCAAGGCTTCCTTGACCTGTTCCGCGTGGGAATTTTCCGCCCGCAGATTCGTGGCCCCGCCCGCGAGGGCGCCGGCGACGATTCCAATCAACAAGGCGTGAATACTGGCTCCAATGATCTTTTTCATAATTTAATAATTCGGGTTGAGGTTAAAGTTTCACCGCGTTCAAACCTTGGCCGGGCCACGACCGACAACCGGCCGCGGCCTGAGTTGGCTTTCGCAGTTGGCCCACCATCTGTGGGTATATCGGCCAAAAATGGCGAAGCTGAAGTTTCCTTTGGTGATCAAAATTGCGAAATAGCTGGCTTTTTTTGCGGTCGGTTCTAATCCGGGTTCCAATGGATCCAGCCCGGTGGGAACGCCACCTCGATGGTGGCGGCCCGGAAACTGGGACGGTCAAACATCCAAAAACCGGCGGATGGTTTCCAGCAGAAAGTCGGTGGCAAATGGCTTGTTGATGAAGGCTTCGCCCGGGAGCAATCGAAAATCCCGGCCAGCGATCTCCGCGCTGTAGCCGCTGGCGAAAATCACTTTCAGGTCCGGCTTCTCCGCTTGCAGTCGCCGGGCCAGTTCCTGACCATTCAGCCCGCCGGGCATGACCAGATCAGTCAGCAGCAGCGACACGGTGGCGCGATTATTTTCCCAAAGGCTGAGGGCTTCCTGGCCGTTGGCGGCGGCCAGCACGGTGTAGCCATGCCGCTCCAGAAATTTTCGGGTCGGCTTGAGCACCGCCAGTTCATCTTCCACCATCAGGATGATTTCGGTGCCGCCGCGCGGTTTGACTCGGGCCGGCGCGGGAGCCGAGGCCATCACCGCCGAGGTGGCGGGGAGATAAATTTGAAAAGTCACGCCTTCACCCGGACGGTTATCCAGTTTGATCCAGCCTTGATGCTGTTTGACGATGCCGAACACCGTCGCCAATCCCAACCCTGTCCCTTGGCCGGCGGCTTTGGTGGTGAAAAATGGTTCAAAGATCCGCGGCAGGACCTCCGGCGGAATGCCGCCGCCGGTGTCACCCACGCTCAAGCACACATAGCGGCCCGGCTGGGCATCCGGATGCAGACTGGCGTTTTGCTCGTTCACCCGGACGTCGGACGTTTCGATGCGCAGCCGGCCGCCATTGGTCATGGCGTCGCGCGCATTCACGGTGAGGTTCATCAACACCTGGTCCAACATGCCCGCATCGGCGCGGGTCATGAGCGGCGCCGCGTGAAGATTCAACTGCAATTTCACATCCTCACGAATGATGCGCTGCAGCATCTTGGTGAGATTCATGACCACCTCGTTCAAATCGAGAATGCGCGTCTGCATCACCTGGCGGCGGCTGAAGAGCAACAACTGCCGGGTCAAATCCGAGGCCCGGTTGGTGTCCGCTTGGATTTGCTTCAAACCCTCGCGGGCCTCCTCGGGCAGCGGCTCAATCATACTGAGCAGTTCGGCCTGCATGATCAAGGCCGAGAGAATGTTGTTGAAGTCGTGCGCGATGCCGCCCGCCAACTGGCCGATGGCCTCCAGTTTTTGCGACTGGCGCAAGCGTTCTTCGCTCTCGCGCAACGCCTGTTCGACGCCGAGTTGCTTGGCTTCGGCCTGCGCGCGTTGCGCCACGACGGCTTCCAATTGATTCTTCTGGGAGCGGATCGTTTTGAAGTGGCGTTCGTTGGCCAGGCTGACGGCGGCATGATTGGCGACGATCTGCAAATGCTCCACATCCACCGGGGTGAAGGCGCGCACTTCATAAGTCATATAGACACTGAGAATGCCGACGATATTTCCTTCCGCCACGAGCGGCACGCCCGCAAACGACTCGAAGGCAAACCCGCCCGGCCCGGGATTGGGCAGATGCTTGGTCAGGGGATGCTGGCGAACATCGGAAACCACCACGGGGTGGCGCGTGGTCAACATCGTTTCCGCCAGTCCAAAAACCGGGAGGCTCAGAGCCAATTGTTCCACCGGCACCCCGCACGACCCCAGCAACACCAATTGCTTGTCTTCCAGAACGCGAATGATGCACGCATCCACCGCGAACACCTCGTGGACCTGACCGGCCAACCGTTGTGCCACTTCGGCGGTGGTGCGGCTCCCGATGACTGCCGCACTCATCTGGGCAATGAAGCTCAGACGGCGGTTGGCAAACTGCAGCGCTGCCTCAGTCTGCTTACGCTCGGTAATGTCCTGGATCAGGGAAACGATGCAGCGCCGGCCGGCTAGTGTAGTGTTCTGTAAATGAGGGGTCATAACGGTGATGTGGCGACTTGGGCCGCCCGGGCTTTGGAAATCTTGGCCAGAATTTCCTCACCCTTCTTGCGCCAGACGTATCGCTTGGGCGCCAGATTTCGCTCCG
>CAINLR010000117.1 GCA_903850425.1 uncultured Verrucomicrobia subdivision 3 bacterium
TAGTTATTGTTTTCATGCCGGGAGCCAGCATGACTCCCGGCGAGCGCCTTCAAAAATGTTAAGTTCCCCAACGCCGAAGCATTGGGGAACTGGGGGAATCCATCGCAACTCAACATTTTTGAAGACTCAACATAACGCGACCACGTTGCTGATGCCGGAAGATTATTGAGTGTCACAGGCGATCCCACCGGGTCGCCTTTTTTATTGCCGGCTCTGGCAAATCCGCACGTCTGCCTTCAAATCGCCCACAATTCTACACTGCATATTGGGTTCACAGGGTTCATTACAAAACAATAAAAATAACAGAAAGGATAAACATGAATGCAGTCATAGAAGCGGCCGAACGCGTCGCGTTGTATTATCGGGAAGGTTCATCCGACAAAGTATATCAAGCCGCGATTGAACCGGCAGGCAACGAGTTCGTCGTCAACTTCGCCTACGGGCGACGGGGTGCCACCCTGACCACCGGGACGAAGACCTCTTCGCCGGTGGATTATCCCGCCGCGAAGAGAATCTACACGAAACTGGTTAGCGAAAAGAAAGCCAAGGGTTACACGGAAGGTGCTGATGGCACACCGTATCAGCACGCCGATAAGCAGGCATCGGGCATCTTGCCGCAATTACTGAATACGGCAGAAGAAGCCGAAGTGGAATTACTGTTGCGCGATGACAACTATTGCGCGCAGGAAAAGTTCGACGGCAAACATCTACTGGTTCGCAAACAGGATGATGACCTCGAAGGCATCAACAAAAAGGGATTCGTTGTCGGCCTGCCGCAGACCGTGGCCAACGAACTTCGCAGTGTGTCCGGCAGTTTCATTCCCGATGGCGAATCCATCAGCGATGATTATCACGCTTTCGACCTGCTCGAATACAACGGCGAAAACTTGCGTGTGTTGCCGTATCGGATCCGGCTGGCGCGATTGATTGACCTGCTGCTATTGGCCCGCTCGGATTACAAATACATCCGGCTGGTCGAAACGGCATTCACCACCCTGCAAAAGACCGAACTGTGGCAGCGGTTGCGGCGGGAGAATCGCGAGGGCATCGTGTTCAAACGATTGGACGCGCCGTATGTGCCTGGCCGACCGAACAGCGGCGGACCGCAGTTGAAGTTCAAGTTTGTCGCCACCGCTTCGGTGGCGGTCGCCAAGATCAACGTCCAGCGCAGCGTGGAGGTGAGTTTATTGCAGGGACGCAATTTGGTGTCCTGCGGCAATGTCACCATTCCGGCCAATCATCAGATCCCGAGAGTGGGTGATGTCGTGGAGGTGCGTTATCTCTACGCCTACCGGGACAGCCTAGCGTTGTATCAGCCGGTTTATCTTGGCCCGCGTGATGATGTCGAGCCGGGCGAATGCTTGGTATCGCAGTTAAAATTCAAGGCGGAGTAATATATTCATCCGGTCATGCCTCGTGCGTGACCGGCTTTTCATTTGCCGGTTCTGGCAAGTCCACACGTCTCCAGCAAAACAGCTCGTAGTCATACGCTTCACGTTGGGTTCACAGGGTTCATTCACAACAAAACAACATAGGAGCAAATTATGAATAGCAAATCGTATGACCGCATCACCGAACGCATCGTGTCCTTGCTGTCGCAAGGCACCGTGCCCTGGCATAAACCGTGGCACGTTCAGACCGGGCTGCCCCGCAACCTCATCACACAGAAGCCGTATCGCGGCATCAATGTGTTCCTGCTCATGGCGATGAATTATGAATCGCCGAACTGGCTTACGCTGCGGCAGGCCAATGTCATGGGCGGGCAGATCAAGCCGGGCGAAAAATCGTGTCCGGTGGTGTTCTGGAAACCGATGCAGGTGAAAGACAAGGAGTCGGGCGAGGACCGGAAAATTCCGTTCCTGCGCTTGTATCATGTTTTCAACGTTGCCCAATGCACCGGCTTGAAAAACATTCCACCGGCAGATGTCACGGCCTTCATTCAGACCTTGCCGGCGGAACTCGTGGCCAACATGCCGCAACGGCCAGTCATTAAACATGGCATGGCGGCCGCCTATTATTCACCGACCAACGACACCATTGGGGTGCCGGTTCGTGATCGTTTCGAGACAGAAGACCATTATTACGCGACACTGTTTCATGAGCTGGTGCACTCGACCGGACATGAAACGCGATTGAAACGGGCCAGCATCATGGAACGGAACGGCTATGGTTCTGACCCTTACGCCAAGGAGGAATTGATCGCCGAAATGGGCAGTGCGTTCCTCTGCGGTTACGCCGGCATCGTGGATCGCACCATTGATAGTTCAGCGGCCTATCTCGAAGGCTGGCTGAAACAGTTGAAAGAGGACAAGACGCTCATCGTCCACGCGGCGGCGCAAGCGCAGAAGGCGGCAGACTTTATCCTCGGCCATAATCCGGAGAATCAGCCGGACAACATCATCCCCAAAATCACTGTTCCAGCCAAACGGGAGGAGGTGCTGGCGTGAACGTGATCCATCCGCAGGAGTTCAAGGTGATGTCTCTCCGGGATTGCCCGGTGCCCAGCGAAATGCTGGTGTGCGAGACGCCGAAACAGGTCGTAGATTACTGGCGGATGCACATCGCCACCACTCCGCACTTCAATCCCGAATGCGAGTGCCTGGCGGTGTTGATGTTGAACACGCGCAAGCGGGTCAAAGGACATCAATTGCTGACCATCGGCACGATGGACACAATTCTGGTGCATCCGCGTGAGGTGTTCCGCTGTGCGATTGTCGCAGCAGCGGCTTCAATCGTGGTCATTCACAATCATCCGAGCGGTGAAAGCACCCCGTCTGAGGCCGACATCAAGGTGACGCGTGACCTCATTCGCGCCGGTCAACTGCTGAAGATCGAGTTGATTGACCATGTGGTAATCGGCAACCAAAATCATAGCTCGTTAAGAGAATTGGGCTACATGGCTTGCTAAAAAACAACCCCGACCATTACAGGCCGGGGCTTTTATTTGGTGGTGGACTGCCGCAAGAAAGCTCACACTTCAGTTTTCTGCTTGCTGAAACTCCGCACGCATCGGGATTCAGCGATAGCAATTTGAGCGCAGATTAAAACATTATCAATTCAACCGTGAACGAGAACAGCACAGCGATTTCCGCACCGGCACAATCCCGCTTTCTGGCCTTCTTCGACGAGTGCGGTGACCACTCGCTCGACAAGATTGACCGTGATTTTCCGCTGTTCGTTCTCGCACTGGTTTTAGTGGAGCGTTCGGTTTATCAGGATCAGATTTTACCAGAATTCAATCAGTTCAAACTCCGCTACTTTAATCACGAGGGCATCAACCTCCATAGCCGGGACATTCGGCTTGCTTCCGGCCCATTCTCGCTGCTGCTCAATCCAACCATCCGGCCAAAATTCATGGCGGAGTTAAGCGACATTATGGAACGGGTGCCTTTCACCCTTTTTATTTCTGCGATTCAGAAACAAGCCCACTTGGAGCAACGCGGTGGCGAGGCCGTGAACCCCTACGACCTGGCCTTGGAATTTACGATGGAAGGATTGTTCCATTTCTTGAACGCACATGGCGAGCGGCATCTGCCTATTGTGGCCGACGCGCGCGGCAAGCGGGAGGACAACATGTTGGAACAGGTTTTTTCCCGCATGATGATGCAGGGCACCGCCAATGTGTCGGCGGAGCAATTCAAACAACTGGATTGTCCGTTGAGTTTTCAGTCCAAGAAAAACAATATTCTGGGCGTGCAGCTTGCCGACCTGTGCGCGCATCCGTGCGCGCGGCATATTCTGAATCCGACCAGACAAAACCGTGCTTTTGAAATCGCGCGGAAACGCCTTTATCATCGGGATGGTGTCAGCGGATGGAAGGTGTTTCCATAAAATCAAATGGGCATCTCCCAGCTTTCGCCAAGAGACGCCCACCGACCGAGAATTCTCAGTCCGCAATTAGAATAACCTAACGGCAGGAAATTGCAACCCCCTCCTTCACAACCCTGACCTGGATTGGTAGGGGCTTGGGTTGAAAAAATTGTGCGCCGTAATGGGTATGCCAGCACCAGTTCAATTTCAACTTTGCAACCGAGGGCGAGGGCAGCTTTACGATGGTTGCGTTTAAGCGGCCGTCCTGCATTCATCTAAAACGAAGAGTATCAGAAATGATGCGTTTTTCAACCGTGGTTCAGGGCTGACCAAGGGCCTGCTGAATCCGGGAATTGATGGATTGCACCCCTTCGGCGAGCCGGGTATTCAATGCATCGGTCATGGTCGTCTTAGAAGCATGAATCGGAACGTAGTTCACCGCGACGGGCGTGCCGATTAAATTACCAATGCTGAATTTGTTCACGGCTTCAGTCTTGTATTCAAAAACTTTGAACAGAATTTTTGTTTCATCATCTTTGGTCTGCCCGATGACAATCACGCAGCGCCGCTTGCCCGCGCTGGTGTTCATGTAGGTCATCAATTCCTGCTCGGCTTCAAAATCAAACAGTTCCGGTTTTGGAGAGTCGTCGTGAGTGATCTTGAATGGCGGTTGTCCGCCGGCCAGCGCTTTGCGAATCGCGTCCTGAACTTCTTTGCAGGGTTTCGCGGTTTTTAATTCGTGGCTTTCAAATAAACCTGAATCAGAGTCGGCGGACATCCAGGTGTCGAATTCCGTTTGGGGACGGTTGAGCCGGCCCGCATTTTCCCGTGCCGTTTGTTCGGGGGCGCGTTTCTTGAAGTCGGCCAGCAAGGCTTTGGCCTCCTCGTTATCTGGCAACGCTTGCAGCGCCGTTTCGAGTGCTTTGATGCCCGCGACATAATCGTTGCGGGCACCGGCAAGTCTGGCCGTTTGCATCGCCTGCTGTCCGCGTGCTTCCCGTTGCAAGGCCAGGGCGTCCGCATCGGTTGGATCAGCCGCCAACACCGGTTTTACCGCCACCAGTGCCGCATCATAATTCGTCGCGGCCAGGTGTTGCCGGGCGAGTTTCATGGCGGACAAATAAACGCCGCTGACCAGATTTGTGCTGACCGAATTGGTATGATTGGCGGCAATGTCCAAGGCCAGTTCGATGGCTTGATAACCATTCTTTTGCAGCGTGAAGACCCGTTTGCCGGGCAGCAACCCCGCCAGAGTAACGGGAGTTTGTCCCAGGCG
Source organism: uncultured Verrucomicrobia subdivision 3 bacterium (assembly GCA_903850425.1). Taxonomy (GTDB): domain Bacteria; phylum Verrucomicrobiota; class Verrucomicrobiia; order Limisphaerales; family UBA11358; genus UBA11358. The sequence goes on from CAINLR010000117.1 coordinate 5,087, forward strand.
TTGCCCGTTTTCATCGGTCACCGTCGCCTCGGTGGGAATCGTTTCAAGTGCCACCGCGCCCAATTGAAATTCCAGGGACAGGCTGTTGGTCGTGTCTGCCACCACCGGGCCGGAGTTGGTTAGCACACTGCCATGATGGATGGCCACCACCAGATAATTGCCGACGGGCAAGCCAATCAGCGTCGCGGGCAAATTTCCGGTTGCCACTTTGTTTTCATTGTCATCACGCAATTGGTATGTCGCGTCCGGTTGGTTGCACGTCAGGGCGAGTGCGCCCAAGCGCGGACTGAAATTGCAGGACACCACCGCCGAGGCTGTCACCAGACAAGCCTTCGCATCCGACCAGCGGCCAGACTCGACCCGCACCTGATAATTGTCCGTCGGCACCAGCAGATTCGTGCCGGTGGTATCGTGCAGCGTCAGGGAAAATTCCGGGCCGGTAATCGTAAGGGTTGGCACCGCTGGCGTGGCGGTCACATTCAGCGAACCCATTGTTCGCTGCAAATGGATTTCCCCCAAATTTCGTCCGCCATACCAGCCGAAGAAATTGGTGCTGAACGTGGCGGCTTTGGGGTGCGTGATGGTCAGCTTATGTTTGCCGAGCGACAACCGTTGGCCACTGGCGGCGGGTTGGCCGTCCAACGAGGCTTCGTCATCGGTTAGCAACACGCGACCCGCAAGGACGACCGTGTAGTTCAGTTGCGTTTTTTCCATCGCGTGCCAGTGCCAAAAGACACCCAAAATCACCAGCACCACCAGAAACCACCACAGCAGCGGGCGCAACGCGCGTAACCACGCATGGTTTAGAGATTGACCACCCGGCAGGTCGGAAGCCATATTAGGCGAAATACTGCTCCATGAATATATTCGGGTTCAAGTCTAAAAATGATGAAGTGTTGGATCATTGGGTGGCCCAAGCCCCGGTAAATAGTTACTCTGCCGACGAGGTTTATGGAGCCATTGAACAGCTAGTGCAAGCCCATGAAATTCCGGGGTTGAAAATTTCCCGCGTGGATTACACCGAGGGCGGGGCGCTTTCCAACAGACGAACCTACTTGCGGTTTGAACGCGCGCAAATGGCCTTTGACATCTGCGCCGCCCCCTTTGGCACCGGTTATTTCTTTTCCTGCCGCACGGTTTTCAGCGTGCCCATGTTGAACATCTGGCACCTGCTGTGCCTTTTGTTTGTTTCCCCGTTGATTTTCAATTCCGTGCTAAAACCGATGGGATTGTATTACGGGGCCGGGGGCGTGATCTTCGCGCTCGTGACCTTCGCCATTTTGTGCCGTCAGGGGGTCAAGGCCGAATTTGCCTTTCTGGACACGGCTCTGCTACAAATCCCGATCTTGAATGTGATTTATTGGTTTCTATACCGGCGGGACACTTATTTCCGGGAAGACACCCGCATCATGTATATGACGGTGGTGCCCCAAATCATTCAGGCATATCTGGATGAAGTTTCCGCCGCCAAAGGCATTCAACTGGTTCGGCAACAAAGACGCGCCCCCTTGTTTGGCCCCGCTAACCAACCGCTGACGCCCCCGCCGGAAATCATCCCCCCAGGCACCGGAGCGTGAGTTCATGGCGCTCATCCACGAACAACTTTCCGAACAGTTTTTTCGCTGGGAAGAGCGCGGACGTGGCTGGCAGGTCTATTCCGAACCCGTCCAACCAGAACCACCTTTCCGCCCCTATTACGGCAATTTTTTGCCAGCCACCCGCGTTCCCGCCGACAGCGGGTTAAAACCAAGACTTTGGAACCAGGTTTTCAGCCGGCTGGGACAGTTGGTGAAACCCAAGCTTGCCCCGCCGCCCTTGCCGGATGAAATGGAAACCGAGCCGGAGCCGACCTTGCTGGTGCGGGAACCGCTGGTGGAATTGCAGGTGTCACTGCCCGCCGACCTCGACATCGCGCGGGAATCGTTCGAGCAATTTTTCCGCAATCTGTGCCAGTGCCATGAGCCGGTGGCGTTTGAGCTTTTGGGCACCGCCAAACGGGTGCTGGCCCAATTCGCTGCGAGCGCGGCGGATGTTCCCATCGTGCGCCGACAGTTGGCGGCGCACTTCCCCGCCGTGGAGTTTCGGCAAAAGACCGGCACGCTGGAAAAGGCTTGGCAGGATGGCATCGGGGACAAGGCGTGTGCGTTGGAATTCGGTTTGGAACGTGAATTCATGTTTCCGCTGGCGACCGGCAAACTTGATCCGTTCATCGGCATCATCGCGGCGTTGGCCGAGTTGCAGTCCGGCGAGCTTGCCCTGTTTCAAGTGCTCATGCAGGGCACGCACCCGGAATGGCCGGAAAGCATTTTACGTTCGGTGACTCATGCGGATGGCAAACCGTTCTTTGTCAACGAACCCGAACTTACGCACGCCGCCGAGAATAAAATCGCCCGTCCGCTGTATGCGGCGGTCGTCCGCATTTTAGTGCGAACGGCGACCACCAGCCGCCTGCATGAAATCACTCGCGAACTCGCCGGGGCGTTGCGGGCCTTTGCCAACCCGCAGGGTAACGCGCTCATCCCGCTGCACAACGACGACTACCCGTTTTTAAAACACTTGGAGGATGTCTTGCGCCGCCAGTCCTGTCGCAGCGGAATGATTTTGAACAGCGACGAGCTGACGGGTTTTGTGCATCTGCCGTCCAGTGCCGTGCGCTCGCCCGCGTTGCTGCGGGATTCGGGCCGGACGAAGGCGGCTCCCGACATTGTGCGGAAATCATCCGTCGGCGGCGTGGTCATCGGCGACAACGAACACAACGACGAGATCGTGCCGGTTTTTCTCACGCCCGACCAGCGCGTGCGGCATACCCACATCATCGGTTCCAACGGCACCGGCAAGTCATCCCTGCTGCTGAATTTAATCCGGCAGGACATTGAGAACGGCGACGGGGTCGCCGTCCTCGATCCCCACGGCGATTTGATTGAGAAGCTTTTGGGTTGCATCCCCGCCGAGCGGATGAAAGACGTGGTGTTGGTTGACCCGGCAGACGTGGACTTCCCCGTTGGTTTCAATATCTTGCAGGCGCATTCCGAAGACGAAAAAAATTTACTGGCGTCCGACTTGGTCGGCGTGTTTCGCCGGCTGGCAACCTCCTGGGGCGATCAGATGGACACGGTATTGCAGAACGCCATTTTGGTAATCCTGGACAGCAGCCGGGGCGGGACACTCGCCGACTTGCGCCGCTTTTTGCTGGAAAAAGATTTCCGCGCAGAATTTTTGACCAGCGTTAAAGACCGGGAGTTGCTCTATTACTGGCGGCAAATGTTTCCGCAATTGGGCGGGAGCAAATCCGTCGGTTCGGTGCTGACCCGGTTGCAGGATTTTTTCAGCCAGAAGCGCATTCGCAACATGGTGTCGCAGCGGGAGAATAAATTGGATTTTGAAGACATCATGGACAGCGGGAAAATCTTTCTGGCGAAACTGTCGGAAGGTTTGGGCGGCGAGGAAAATACTTATCTGCTTGGCTCATTGTTAGTGACGAAGTTTCAGCAGTTGGCGATGGCGCGGCAAAAACTAAAGCAGGCAGACCGACAGGACTTCTGGTTATACATTGACGAGTTTCAGCATTTCATCACGCCGAGCATGGCGAAAATTCTGACCGGTGCCCGGAAATACCGGCTGGGCCTGACGCTGTCACACCAGCATTTGCACCAGTTGCAAAGCGATGCCAATGTGGCCAGCGCCGTGATGACGCAGCCCTGCACGCGGATCGTGCTGCGCGTCGGCGATGATGACGCCAAAAAGCTGGGGGAATGTTTCACGGCCTTCGATGCCAAGAGTCTGACCCGGTTGGAACAGTTCCATGCCATCGTCCGCGTGGAGCGGAATGATTTTGATTTTAATCTGGCGTTGCGGGAACCCGAACCACCCAACGACGACGAGGCGCAGAAAAATGCGATCATCGCGCTTTCCCGTGCCAAGTATGCCACGCCGCGTGCCGTGGTCGAAGACGCATTCTTTGCCGAGCTTGAACCGGCGGCCCCCAAAACCACGCCGCCAGAACCGTCCAAACCGGAGCCACCAGAACCCGAAAAGCCATCGGGCGGCACACGCAAGCCGCCACCCAAGCCCACTTCCCCATCCGCCGCCCCGGTTCAACTGGCTCCACCCGTTTCACCGGTCGTAACCGCACCGCCAGCAGTGCCGAAGGTTTCCGAACCGCCGCAGTCTGCGGAATTGCCGCAAGCTGCCGAAGTTCCGAATGTGGCCACGCCACCGGCACCAGAAATTCTCACGGTTTCGGAAAAGAAAACGGTGGATGCCAAAGCGGTAAAGACAACAGAAGCAATCCCGGCGGCACCAAGGGATTTGGGCCGGGGCGGGGAGCGACATAAAACAATTCAAAAGCGGTTGCAGGCCGAGGCGCAAAAACTTGGTTTCCAGGCCAACGTCGAGAAGCAATTGGCTCCCGGTTGCAATGACGCCGCCGACCTGATTGTGCGGCGTGGGCCGCTGGCCATCGCCGTGGAAATCGCCATCACGACCCCCATTGACCACGAGTTCGGAAATGTAAAAAAATGTCTGGACGCAGGCTTTGAGCGCGTGGCCGTGATCGCCACCGGGCGCAAACGATTGGCGGACATCGCCGAGGCCGTGCAGGGGGGACTTGGTTCGGAAGCAGCAGCCAAAGTCGGCTTCCACACCCCGGATGAATTTTTGGAGGAACTGCAAACGCTGGCCAAGACCACCGACGAACCGCCCCCGACCACCTCGCTGGCCAAGACCGGCAAGACGCTCGGTTATGAAATTGAACGGGTGTTTGTCAAACTGTCACCGCAAGAATTGCGGGAGAACCAGCAGGCGATCCACCGGGTTGCGGAAAACGAGATGCAGTTATAGGCGGGCCGTTCGCCGACCGCCATTTGTTCTTGGCATATAAATATGGTTAAGACCGAAAAAGCTCGCGGGCCGACCACGGACGTTTTGCGAAAGCGGAAGACCACCTTGCTGTCGAAAATTAAAGTGCCGCCCGATCAGTTACGGGCCTCTTATGTTTCCCAATACCTGACGTGTGGCAAAAAGAATTGCCGATGTCAGCGCGGTTTCAAGCACGGCCCGTTTTATTATTTGGTGCAATGTTTTGGCACCGGCCAGGTGAGAAAGTTTTTGCTCAAAACTTCCGCGCAGCGCAAACAGGCGCGGGCGGGCATTGCCGCCCATTTGAAATGGCAGCGGCAACTGGCGGAACTTTCCGAAATTAACACCGAACTTTTGCGGCGCGGTGAAAAAATCAGCGGTTGAACCCGGCGGCGCGGCGTGTCTTTTTGTCCTTAAACCTTTTCGTTTTTTGCTTCTGTAAAACCCGTAAAACCATTGCAAACGCTTGCTTTTTTATGGTTGGCGTGATAAAATTATACCGAAGGTTTGACATTAGAACTTTGACCCGTTGCGAGTTGTTTCCACTTCCCGGCCTAGTCATCCGGCGAAGCCCTATTAATTGTAATCAACATTCACATGACCAAAGAATTTATCAAATTTGAAAATGATGATAAATATGAATGGGTCTGCTTGTGCGGCAACCGAGATTTTTATCACGGTTTCTTTCCTTGTGACAAAGATGGCAACGAAGTTGAACCACTTCCCGGCTGGGGCGGTTTATACTTTTGCAATCTTTGCGGCAGAATTTTTCAAGAAGATACCCGTGAAGTGGTTGGACGGAATCTTAATTTCAAAAAAATAACATGATGCCAGAAGAAAAACTCCGGTTGGTAATGCACTATTCCAGCGACCTGTTGGAAGTCATTGAACACTTGGATGAATTCACACAAAGCGATTTGCAGGGAGCAGTGCAAGCCATCGTAATGCGAATTCTTAACGAGCGGAAATAATCATGGTGATTAAAAACACCGGCAAATTTCAAAAGATTGCGCGGTGTTTTTTTATTCTCAAAAAGATCAATTTCATGCTTGAAATCGGTTTCAAAATTTAGGATAAACCGTGTTATGAAGGAAAATATTTTTCAAAATAATTCCCCGAAAGATATTGGGGTTTGGATTCGTGTCAGCAGTGAAGACCAAGCCAGGGGCGAAAGCCCCGAACATCACCGGCAACGTGCCAGAGATTTTGCCGCAAAACGCAACTGGACAATCAAACAGGTGTATGACCTTTCGGGGGTTTCCGGCAAGTCCGTCATGGAACATCCCGAAGCCCAGCGGATGCTCGCCGACATCGCGCGCGGGCATATCACCGGCCTCGTCTTTTCTAAACTCGCGCGGCTCGCCCGTAACACCCAAGAGCTTTTGAAGTTTTCCGAAATTTTCCGCGAACACAAGGCCGACTTGGTTTCCATGCAGGACGAAATTGACACGTCCTCGCCATCGGGCCGGATGTTCTACACCTTTCAAGCCGCCCAAGCCCAATGGGAACGGGAAGAAATCGCAGAACGGCAAAAGGCTTCAATACTTATCCGGGCCAAACTCGGGAAGTCCATCAATGGACAAGCTCCCTACGGCTATCAATGGAAAGAGCGCAAGCTGGTGATTCAACCGGACGAAGCCCCTGTCCGGCGAAAAATGTATGACTTGTATTTGCACTACCGGCGCAAGGGCACGGTGGCGAAAATGTTGAACGCCGCCGGCCACCGCACGCGGGGCGGGCATATTTTCCATGATTGCACGGTATCGCGGATGTTGACCTGCCCCAGCGCGAAGGGCGTTTATTATTTCAACCGGATCCGCAAAACCGGGTCATGGGCCGGAACGGAAAAGCCGGAAGAAGAATGGGGCAAGGTTGAATGCGAGGCGGTCGTGCCGGAAGAATTATGGAATCAGGTGAACCGGATTATGGAAGAACAAGGGAAGCAATATAAGAAGCCGGGCAAGCCGCCGGTGAATCCGTATGGCAACCGGGTATGGTGTCAATGTGGCACAAAAATGTATGCCCGGACAGACTCGCCAAAGTATCATTGCCGAGCGTGTAACAGAAAGATTTCGATAACGATGTTTGATGAAATCATGCGGCAGGAAGTGTATGCCTATTATGGTTCCCAAGACCAAGTCGCCAACCGTTTGAAGGACGCTCAAAAGAACCTTGTGGACACCGAACAAGCGTTGACGGCATTGCAGCGGGACATTCAGAAAGTGCGGGACGAAATGAGTCACATGGTCAAACTTTCGTTTGAAGGCCAGATTACCCCGCAAGGTTTCGGTCAATTCTATAAACCCGCCGAAGAACGGTTAAACCAGTTGCTTGCCCACTTACCCAAACTAGAGGCAAATTTTGCCCGGTTGAAAAACAACCAGGTTTCAACCGAGGACATCCTTCAAGATGCCAAGCGAATTTACCAGGAATGGCCGGATATGCCCGCCGACAAGAAGCGGGCGCGCGTGGAGTCCGTCTTTCAAAAGATTGAAGTCTGCGAACTCAATGGCGTCGGCAAAATACGCGTAACCTTCAGCGGCTTACCTTCTTCAGAAGAACTGTGCAAAAACCTTCAGCAGATGGCTCCGGCGACTTGTTGAACGAAGCCGCTGCGCGGCGACGAAGGTTTGAGTCTTCTTTCACAGGTTTGATCGTCCTTCAGTTTGATTCCAACATACTGCCGGTGCATGAAACATATCAATCCTTCATTCACCAAAGCCA
>CAINLR010000118.1 GCA_903850425.1 uncultured Verrucomicrobia subdivision 3 bacterium
GTCGTTGGTGCCCGCACCGACGCTTCCAACGCCGTGCGTTGATCCGAATCCAGTTCCAAACCGCGTATGGGTCTTGCCATGCACCCAGTTTAAACAAATATCATGTTATGTCCACTGTATTCGAGAACACAACACTAGGCTATCCGATGAGCGCACGGTAGTTAAAAAAGACGGGGCTACGGTGCCAGAGCTTCGCTTCACAAGCCAGATTCACTGGTTTATCCAGCTCATATTCAAGCCCGAGGCAGTCTGGTTGGACGGCGAAACCAGGTTAAAAGGTGAACGACAACTGGGTGTAGATCCAGTCGGCGTCTTGCGCGCCACCATTGGCCGCGAGTGAAGCGTCCACATAGTCGCCCACGAAAAAGTGGCCGTAACCGGCGCGGCCCACGAGCCAGGGTTTGGGTGTATAGGTGACGTCCAGGTCAACTTCGGACCCGGCGTAGCTGCTGAACTGCGGGTGACGGCCATAGCCATTGCCGCTGCGGGCAGTGCCGGTGTCGCTGTAGAAATAGTCCGCCGTCTCGGCCAGCCAGAAGGACTGCCATTCCAAGCTCACCACCACGGTCTTGACCGGCTTGAGGGTGAAGTTCACGCGCGGATCATGAATGTTCTTGGCCCCGACCAAATCCATGAGGCCGAGGGGTCGGTGATTGGTGGGGAACAAAGGCTCGAAGGTGCCGTTGTGATCGTCCTTGGGATCGCTGTCGCCCGAAAATAAGTCATAGCCGAGGCCCACGCGGGGCGCGCCCCACGCCTGCTTCCAAGTGTAACCGGCGCTGGTCATCACGGCATAAGCCTGCTGGGTCTGGCGCGCCTTCCCCACCAGCACGTCGCCAAATTGGGCCGCCGCCTCCACGCTGTAATCCCAGCCGCCCAACCGGTCGGGCAGCGACTTGAAGCGCAGGCCCGTGGTGTAAGTATCCTGCGGCGTGGAGGGACGGTTGACCCAGGCGGGATTGGACGCCGGGACCGACTGAGCCCCGACGTTATGCGCCAGGAAGTAGAGCTGGCTTTCCTGAAACGGCACCAGCGTTTTACTCGAGGCATAGCCGCCGGACAACCAATCATAGTCGTTGGGCAGGTTGAAACTGTGGTTGATGATCATGACGGGGCGGCCCGTAAAGGCATCCACCCACACATCCGGGTTTTCAAACCGCACCAGGGCGGCATCAAAGACGCGCGGGCCGAGATTGTTCCAATCCGCGCGGCCAATCATGCGCTCATCGCCATAGGCCAGCTCCTGCCGACCCACCTTGGCGGTGAACGGAAAGGCCTTGGGATTTCCCAACTTGAACCAGCCCTGTTGCATATCGAAGACATCGTCGCCCTTCGGTGGCTTACGGTCATCGCCCGCACTGCCGGCATCGCGGCCTTCGACATAAACGTTGAACCAATTCACCGGCGTGTAGCCCAGATGGATCTTCTCTCGCCAGCTCAGGTAGTCGTTGCTGCTGAACTTGGCCGCCGGCACCACTTTCATGAAGTCCACGCTGGCGCTGCTGCCGTCGCCCGCGTTTTCCTTGTAGTCGTAACGGAGGCGGAGTTCGCCGCCAAGATCCCACGGCTGGAAGTCGCTCGATTGCGCGCGGAGCCAGTCGTTCGCGAGGCCGGCGCGGTCGGGAGCTTTCGCCGTGGCCGCGGCGGCAGCAGCAGGTTTGTCCTGCGCGCCGACGCTGAAGACAAGGGCCAGGGCCAGTCCTGAGCCGAGGATGAGATGGGGTTTCATAATAGTGCGGGTGGCAACGACACCGCCGAGTTTAGAAGTTCTTGAAATCGTCTGCCATCGGAATCTCGCTCCGGCGTTGGTCGGTTTTCAGCGCCGGGACAGGGTGGGCGTGGCCGTTACCATTGCTACCGCCATGGCTACTGCCATTGCCATTGGCATGGTCCGGCGCGAGTCGCTTCGTCTTGGGCGCGGCGGTGTAAGCCGGCTGGAGGCGGCGGGCGGCTGCGCCGGGCCGGCTCGTGGCGGCGACATTTTTGCCGCCGACCAATTGGAGCAACTCCGTGACGGATTGCTTCATGGTTTCGGCCTGGGCATTGAGTTCCTCGGCGGCAGCGGCGCTTTCCTCGGCGTTGGCGGCGTTGCTCTGCGTTACTTTGTCCATCTGGCTCACGGCCACGTTGACTTGGGTGATGCCCTCGGTCTGTTCGCGCGAGGCGTTCGCCACTTCGGTGACCAGCTCATCCACCTGCCGGGCTTTGCTGACGATGTCATTCAACGTCGCCGCCACTTGGCTGCTGATGGCCACGCCCTGTCCGGTCTTGACAATGGCGCCTTCAATTTTGCCGGAGGTTTCCTTGGCGGCTTGGGCGCAGCGCTGCGCCAGATTGCGCACTTCATCCGCCACCACCGCAAAGCCCATGCCGGCTTCGCCGGCGCGGGCCGCCTCCACCGCCGCATTCAGCGCGAGGATGTTGGTCTGGAACGCAATCTCATCAATCGTCTTGATGATCTTGGCGATGTCGTCACTCGAAACCTTGATGGCTTCCATGGCGCTGGCCATGGTCTGCATGTCGCCCACGCCTTTATCGGCGGCTTCGCGCGCCTGCTTGGCGAGGTCGTTGGCTTGCCGGGCGTTCTCGGCATTGCGCTTGGTCATGCTGGCCATTTCTTCCAACGAAGCGCTGGTTTCTTCCAGCGACGAGGCTTGTTCACTCGCGCCTTCAGCCAAAGATTGACTGGAGGAAGAGACTTGGGCGGCCGCGCTGACAGTCTGCTCCGCGCCCTCGGACAGCGACGCCGAAATACTCGTGAGCACCTTGGTGATGCCCCGCGTGATCAAGATGGCCAGAGTAATTCCGAAGAGGGCGGCGATAACTAGGCCAATGATCATGGTGGAGGAAGCGGTGGTCAGCGAAGTGGAGGCCGTGGCCGAACTTTTGGCCGAGGAGTCCATGCTGCTGATGGCGGTGTTCTTGGCTTCGGCGAGCACGGCGGCGGCGGCGAGCCCGCGTTTCTTGCCGAGTTCCTCGCGCACCAGCCAATGATCCAAAAAGCTCGCCATGGCCTCGCTATAAGCCTTGCCCGCCGCGCGGCAGAGCTCGATCTGCTTGAGGTTGACCTCCAGCTTGGTGACCGCCCTGAGTTCGTCGAGCATCGGATTCAGCCCGTCAAATTTCTTCTGGGTCTCGCGGAAAAGCTGCGGGTCGCGGCTGGCTTGCGACTTGAAGTTGCCAATGCGGATGGCGTCGCCGAGGTCGAGGATATCATTGGCGAGCTTCATCTTATTCACGCGGTCATGCACCGCGGCCACATCCACCCCGGTTGCGGCGTTGGTCGTTCCAAGCACTTCCTGAAGTTTGGCCGCCTGGGCCGCCTCATAGTCGTTGCATTGCTTCATGTAATCCTGCGCGGCAACATTCATGGCCAGCCGGTCTTGTTCGAGACCTTGGGTGACGGTCACCGTTTGCTTGGCGAGCTCCTCATATTCCAGCGCCCGGGCCTCGGCCCGCTCGGCGGCCTGCTTCAAGAAAGCCAGGTTGGAGCCGCCCGCCTTGGCCGCCAGATCCTTGGCCTCCTGTAGGTGATTCTTGACCTCGGCCAGATTGGCGACGGCCTTGGCCAGCATGTTCGTGTCCTCGGTGAATGCGTAGCCGCGCATCTCATACATGGTTTCCAGGGAGCCGCGCTCCACATTATTGGCCACGCTGGCTGCGGGCATGTAATCGTTGGCCAGGGTCGTGGCGATGGACTTGACGCCGGACATTTTCCAGACCGCCGTGCCGCCCAGGATCAGGGCGATGAAGATGAGCCCGCCAAACCCGGCGATGATTTTAGTTCCTAGTTTCATAGTGCTGTTGTTCGTTTTTGTTTTGGTTGTGATTTGTGAGCGAAAGCATGCCATTCAGATTGGTTCAGCGGGTGAGCGACGCCGTGTTGGCCAAGCGGGTCACGGTGTCGCCGCCAATCACCTTGTCGATATCGAGCAGCGCTTTGACGGCGCCTTTGATCTTGGCCATGCCGAGGATGTAGTCCGTGGATATCTGCATGCCAAACTCCGGCGTGGCCTCAATGTCGCTCGCCGCCAGGTTGACGACTTCCTCCACGCCATTCACGATCAACCCCATCGGCGTGTGTTTGCCATCCGCCAGTCGGACCTGCACCACGATGATGCAGGTCAGTTCGGTGCTCGTGATATCGGTGAAGCCAAAATAGAGCCGCAGATCAATCACCGGAATTATTTTGCCCCGCAAATTGATCACGCCGCGCACATACGCCGGCATCTGCGGCACGGCTGTGATACTGGCCAACCGGATAATCTCGCGCACCTTCAAGACCTCGATCCCGTAGGATTCCGCTTGCAGAGTGAACGTGAGATACTTGCCCGCCAGCGAAGCGGTGGCAGCAGTTTCCTGATCGGGAGCGGCGAGGTCGGCAGTCATGATATGTGTTGGTTCGTTGTTGTTTTTTGCTTCTGTTTTGTCCGTTGCGTAAAACAAAAAAGGAACAACTGAAAACCATTCACTCCGGTGGAGATGAATTGTTCAGTTGTGCCTTTTCTGACAGGCCCAAAGTCCTGCCCGCAAAAGCTCCCGCAACCAAATTGCGGGTCGAATTCCCTTACTCATCGGCAGTCCGCCCGCCGACTTAAGGAAGTTTTTGCAAAACAAATCAGCGCCCGGCCACCTCGCCAATGGCCACCCACGGATCGCCGGCCAAACACCCAATTCTTTTGCCTTGGCCCCGCCGCTTTCACGACCGCACTGCTTGAATTCCCGGCAGTTCAGCGTGCGGTCCGCCACCGCCGCTGGAGCGCGAGCAGCTTGCAGGCGCTGAATGGCAAGGGTGAAAGCCACCCCGCCAGGGTGGGCGCTCTTGCCGAAGTTGCCGTTTCAGCCAACCAAGGTTTCGAGTTCTTTCCGCAGCTCCCCCAACTCCTTGCTTTTGAAATGGTCCTTGGTTTTCTGGAGGATGCCCACGGTCTTGCGCACGGCGTTGAGCAGTTCCTGCTTTTCCACGGCCTGATCCGTTCCCAGTCGCTCGCCGTCATGGATCAACAGATGTTCCATTTCAATCAAACCCACCACGAGCTGGCGCAGGGTCAACCGCAGATAGCTCTGCATGGCGGCCTGGCGATCAGCGGTGGTGGATTGTTGCAGCAGGCGCTGGAGCCGTTCAATCTCATGATCCCAGCCCTGCAAACGTTGCCGGCTTTCATTGAGCACGCGCGCACTGCGGCGCTCCGCCACAGCCGAATCCAGCAGGGCGCAGAGCTCGTTAATGTCCGGCGGTTTGACCAGATACGCCGTCACACGCAAACGCACCGAGCGCGAGGCGGTTGCCACCGTCGGGCTGCCGGTCAGCAAAATCACCGGCAGGCCCTCGATCACCGCCGGCATCTTCTCGACCAGCTCCAGCCCGAAGTTGCCCGGCATGTTGATGTCGGACAGCAGGACGTCATATTCCTGTGCCGACAACAAGGCGACGGCTTCGTCGGCGGTGCCCGCGTAGTCACATGCAAAGCCCGCGCGCTTCAGGATTTTGCCAATGCTCCAGCGCACCTGTTCGTCGTCATCCGCAAAGAGGATGCGTCCCCGCGACGGCGGGGTGGGCAGGCTCGGGGTTGCGATTTTTTCCATAAGCTGACGTTTCTGTGAGCTGGGCGTAGGACACTCTGTTTGGTCGAAGACTTGCCGGTCAAATCGTTTGATGCCTGTTGTTGAACCCAGCCAAGGATTCATCATTCTTCTGAAAAGCTATACAAGCCCGGCAGCGTTGGCGAGAAAGGACGGCAATGCCCGGGCGCTTGATCCCGCCTACCGCAGTGGAAACCGCAGCCGGCCAGGGACAACGCGCCCGCCCGCCCCGGAGACTCACGCTTGGGCCAGCGCGCGGCGCACCACGTCGGCGAGCGCGATTTGGGAAACCGGTTTCTCGATCACTTCAAAGATGCCCGCGTCCACGAGGTTGATCTCATTCAGGCTGGGCGTGTAGCCGCTGGCGAGAATGACCAGCAATTCCGGGCGGAGCGTGTGAATCTGCCGCGCCACTTCCAGGCCGTTCATTTCCGGCATGGTCAGGTCGGTAATGATCAGATCGAAGGCGGCCGGGTTTTTCCGAAACAAGGCCAGAGCCTCGGGGGCGCGATTGCTGACGGTGACGTGATAATTCTGGCGCTCCAGCAGCCTTTGAAAGATGGCCGTCAAGGCGGGTTCGTCATCCACCAATAATATTCGCTGGCCGTGGCCAGTGGCGGCCTGGCCCACGGCCGAAGCCGTCAGACTCGCGACGCTGGTTTGCGCCGGAAAATAAACGCGGAACGTCGTGCCCTGGCCGGGCTGGCTCTCGGCCGTGATGACGCCGTCGTGCCCCTGGACAATGCCATGCACCACGGACAGTCCGAGGCCAGTGCCCTTGCCGACCGGCTTGGTGGTGAAAAACGGCTCGAAAATGCGCGCCAGCGTTTTGGCATCCATGCCGAGTCCGGTGTCGGCCACCGTCAACCGCGCGTAAGGAATGGGGCGCAATGCCGGGTGGGCGCTGAGCATGGCCGCATCCGGCTGAAACGCCTCCAGATTCACGGCGAGGCGGCCGGGCCGGCCTTCCATCGCATGCAGCGCGTTGGTGGCTAGGTTCATGGTCACCTGGTAAATCTGCGTAGAGTCGGCGAGGACGGCGGGCGCCTCGGCGGCCAGGTTGATTTCGATTTTGATTTCCGCCGGCAGCGAAGCCCGCAGGAATTTCGTGGCTTCCTTCACGACGGTGTCCAGCCGGATGACTTCGCGTTTATGCTCGCGCTGTCGGCTGAAGGTCAAAATTTGTTGCACCAAATCTTTGGCGCGATGGGCGGCCTTCAGAATTTCCTCGATGCTGTCCTGCACACTCGGATTACCCTCGGTTTCGGCTTGGAGCAGATAGGTGTAACCGAAGACTGCGGCCAGAATGTTGTTGAAGTCATGGGCGATGCCACCGGCCAGCGTGCCGATGGCTTCCATCTTTTGCGCCTGGCGCAATTGGTTTTCGAGCAACCGCCGTTCCGTGACGTCCTGTTTGATCGCCACAAAATGCCGGAGTTGGCTGTCGGTGTCCCGCACCGGCGTGATGGTCATGTCCTCGGTGTAGAGCCGGCCGTCCTTGCGCTTGTTGACCAGTTCGCCGTGCCAGACGTTGCCGGCGAGGATTGTCGCCCACAGTTCGGCGTAAAAGGCCGTTGTCTGTTGGCCGGATTTCATCATGCGGGGATTGCGGCCCAGGCATTCGTCGGCGCTGTAGCCCGTGAGCCGGGTGAACGCCGGATTGACCCATTCAATTCTCCCCTGGCGGTCGGTGATGGCAATGGCGTTGGCGGCGACGGTCAGGGCGCTCGACTGCAAATTCATCTGGGCCTCGGCCTGCTTGCGCTCGGTGATATCCTGCACGGTGCCAAAAACGCTCAACAACTTGCCGGCGGGATCGAATTCCAACTCCGCGCGCTCCCGGACCCACTTGACCCGTCCGCCCACGACAATTCGAAATTCAAAGAATTCGCCCGGCGTGGCCTGCAGTTGGGTCGGGTCCACCAGCCCGCGATCCTCCGGGTGAATACACGCCAGGAACCGCTCAGGCGTGACCGGCGTGCCGAGCGGGATTTCGAAGATGCGGTAGGTCTCGGCGGACCAGTGGATTGCCTGGCGCTGCATGTCGGACCGCCAACTGCCGGTGTGGGACACCGCCTGGGCGCGGTTCAGGTCGGCCTCGCTCTCCCGCACCGCCGCTTCGGCCTGCTTGCGCGCAGTGATGTCGCGCACGAAGGCGCAGTTGCGTTCCTCGCTCCCGTAGGCCACATGATTGGCGGCAATTTCCACCGGGATTAGCCGGCCGTCCTTGGCGCGATGCACGGACTCAAACGTGAGCGAACCATGCTGCCGGAGTTCGGAAAAATGTTGGGGCCAGAGCTCGGCAGAGTAGTGGACGTCCACGTCTTCCACACGCAGTTGGAGCAATTCCTCCCGGGTATAACCGAGGGCGCGGCACGCGGCGGGATTGACGTCCACGATGCGCGCGTCCGGGGTCATCCAGAACAGGGCATCCGAGGCGGCTTCCATGCTGAAGCGGATCAGCCGTAACGTGGCCTCGGCCTGCTTGCGCTCGGTGATGTCCTGAATGATGCCAATCGAGCCGGTGTAGTTGCCGCCGGCATCGAACAGGGGAATCGAGGCGTCGGTGATCCAGCGAATTTCGCCGCTCCGGGCGCGAATGCGATGATCGGTGTGCCAGCCCTTGAGTTCACCGTGGAGGATTCGCCGGATGGCCTCGGCCGCCGTCAGGCCGGCCGCCTCGCCGAGGAACACCGTTTCCAAAATGATTTCCTTCCAGACGTTGGAACGCAGCTCCGCCGGCGCGTAACCGGTGAGGTCCTTGATCCCTTCACCCATGAACACATACACGTCGGCCGCATAGTCTTTCTGGTAGGGGATGGCATTGGCCGCGATGATCGCCCGTTGATACTGGTCATGGCTGCGTTTCAGTTCCGCCTCTGCCTGCTTGCGGGCGGTGATGTCGAACCAATAGCCGACCAATTCCTGCGGCTGTTTCTGGACATCGCGCACCACGCGTATTTCGTCGTGGATCCAGCGGTATGAACCATTGGCATGACGAAAACGGTATTCGCGCGTCAGCGTGTCCGCCTGGGCGAGGCTCGCCAAATCAGCCATCCCGGAGCGCAAGTCGTCGGGATGAACATGCGCCTGCCAAAACTCTGGCCTGCTGGTGAAGGCCTCGGGTTCATAGCCGAGCACTTCGGATATGTTGGGGCTGACGAAGCTGGTGGCAAAATCGCCCGCCGCATGCCTTGAGTAAATGATGGCCGACGAGGCGGTCAGCAGGAATTGCAGCCGGTTTTCGCTCGCGCGCAACGCTGCTTCTGCCTGGATCCGCGCAATGGCCCCGGCGCATTGGTCGGCCAGTGCCTGCAAGGTCGCCAGATCCTTGGGGGTATAGGCGTTCCGGCGGTAGCTCTGCACCGACAGGAAGCCGGTGACTCGTCCCAAGTGCCGCAGCGGCACATAGAGCAGCGAGAGCGATACCCGGCTGAGGTCGCCGAAGCGTCGGGTGTTACCGATGTCATCCGTGGCTTCCCGGCGAAGCACCAACTGGCCGCCCTGCTCGATCACGCGCCGCAGCATGGGCGTGGGGTGAATCAGTCCCATCGGGACTGGCACGGTCACCCGTTGTTCGTTGATCGTGTCTTTGTTGATCAACTCCCGGATGCGGTCGCTGGCGGAATCATAGAGGAGCAGAAAGCAAGCGTCCCAATTAAGCAGTTCCAAGGCGGTGTCCGCGACCGCGTCGGCCGCGCCAAGTGGGTCGGTCGAGACGCTCAACCGCTGGCTTAACTGGGCGAACGCGCGGGTTTGATCCTCCGCCTGCTTGCGCGCGGTGATGTCGCGGACCACCGCCAGTATGCGATTCTGGCCGTCCAGTTGCGAACTGCGCAGGGACACCTCCACCCAGAACCGTTCACCGTTTTGCCGGCGCGCCAGCCATTCGAAGATTTGCGGCCCTTCCTGGATGGCCTGCCCCATGAACCGTTGGCCCTCCGCCCAAGTGTAGGGCGGCTCATCCGCGCTCAATCGCGCCATACTGCCCGCCAGGATTTCAGTTTTGGAATCGTAGCCATACATTCGCAACATCGCTTCGTTCACGTCCAAGATGCGGCCGGTGGCGGCATCATGCAGAAAAATGGCGTCGTTCGTGGCGTTGAAAATCTCGCGGTAGTTTTGCTCGCTGCGCTGGCGCGCGGCCTCCTCCTGCTTCCGCGCGGTGAGATCAATGTCAATGCAGAACAATTCCGGCTCGCGCCCGGGCAACTGCACCACGGCATGGCTCGAAAACACCGGCACCCGCGACCCGTCCCGGCGCATCAGCGAGAGTTCGGAAGCAGGAATGGGCTGCCCGGACCGGGCCATCTGCCGAATGGCCGCCTGCACTTCCGCCCGCATTTCCTGCGGAATAATCAGGTCCAGCAGGTTCTTGCCCACGGCTTCGGTGGCCGAATAGCCGTAAAGCCGCTCGGAGGCTTGGTTCCAGTATTGGACGGTGCCATCGGCCCCATAGCCTTGCACCGCGACGGACAGAACGTCTTGGATCAAACTGCGGAACCGCCATTCGCTTTGCCGCAGCCCTGCCTCGGCCTGCTCCTGCTCGGCCCGCGTGCGCAGCGCCTGCAGGCCGTAGGCCAGGTCGTCCGCCAGTTCCGTCAGCAACTCGATTTCAGCAGGACTGAAGACGTTGGCCGCCGCCGCGTAAAGCGTCAGCGCACCAAACGCTTTGTCGGCGATGCGCAGCGGCAGCGCAATGGCGGAGCCGTAACCACGCTGGGCCGCCGCCGCCCGCCACGGAGCGACGGTGGGATCAGTCTGGCAATCAGGGCAGACCGTGATCTGGCCGGTGCGGATGGCCGTGCCCGTGGGGCTGCGGCCCCGTTCGGTGTCGGCCCACGTCGCCTGGAGTTGTTCCAGATAGCCGTCGTTGTGACCGGCGTGGGCGGCGATCCGCACGGATTTCTTCTCGTCGTTTTCCGCCACGCCCACCCAGGCCAGCCGGTAGCCGCCTTGCGCCACGATCACCCGGCAGATTTCCTCCAACAACCCTGTCTCAGTGGTGGCGCGCACCAACACCTGGTTGCAGCCGCTGATGGTTTTCAACGCCCGCTCGCTGCGCTGGAGCTCCGCCACCGCTGCCAGCCGCTGTTCCGCTTCCTGCTCCCAGCGCTTCAGCCACAGGCTCAATAGCCGATACAGCAAACCACCGGTCACCAACACGAAGCCCAAGCCCTTGATGATGGAGAGGTGAATGATCTTATCCGCATTGGTGATGAATTGTGCCAGCAGCTTGTCCGAGAATAAAATCCAGCTTCCGGCCACGATGATATAAATCAACGCGACGCGAAACGCCAACCGGCCTGCTTTAAGTTGCATAAACGAATCCTTTGTCAATCCTCGGGCGGCGGGCAAAAAATAAGGCGTGCTCGCTGCTGCTCCCGGCGGGACCAATGCCCGCCGGGTTACCCACCGTGTAAGGCTGCAGGTCCATCTTAAAGCCGGATCGGGAACGTCGCCAGCCGCAAGTGTTTTTTTGAGACGATTTTTGCAGTCGCACGGATTTGGGATCATGACCTCGCCCCTGTTTTATCGCTTGAAATTACCGTGAACTTATCCACACATTGAACCAATTCAAAAATATGAAACAACCCGCAATCAAAATCAGTCATTCTTCACTGGGCACCGTGGCCACGCTGGCGTTGGCGTTGCTTCTCGGTGCCACCGCCGCCGCCGCGCCGGTCTGGCTCGACGAACTGGATCTCAGCAAAACCTCGCAGGGCTGGGGCGAAGCGCACAAAAACAAATCCGTGGACGGCCACGCGTTGACCCTCGGCAACGTGGTTTTTGAACACGGGCTCGGCACCCACGCGGAGAGCGTGCTTTACCTGAACCTCCAAGGTGGCGCGGAGAAATTTTCCGCGACGGTCGGCGTGGATGCCGAAGTGAACAACGACGCCACCAGCGTGGAGTTTTCTGTCATTGGCGACGGCAAAACGCTCTGGCAAAGCGGCGTGATGCGTGCCGGCACGCCGGCCAAAGCGCTCGAAGTCAATCTCACCGGCATCAAAAACCTGATCCTCATGGTGGGCGATGCCGGCGATGGCATCAATTATGACCACGCCGATTGGGCCAATGCGAAGTTTGAAATTTCCGGCGCGCGACCAGAGACTGTCGCCGCGCCGCACGAAGACGCGGTGATCCTCACGCCGCCCGCCCCGCCCACGCCGCGCATCAACGGCGCGGCCATCTTTGGCGTGCGTCCCGGCCACGCTCTGCTGTTCATGATTTCCGCGACCGGCGTCCGCCCGATGACCTTTTCCGCCGACCATCTGCCCAAAGGCATAACGCTCGATGCAAAAACCGGTTTACTCGTCGGCGCGCTGGCGCAACCGGGCGAATATGTCGTGACGCTCCACGCCCGGAACCAGTTCGGCACTGACCAGCGCGCGTTGAAAATTGTCTGCGGCGATCAAATCGCGCTGACACCGCCGATGGGCTGGAACAGTTGGAATTGTTTTGCCGGTGCGGTTTCGGCGGAAAAAGTCAAAGCCGCCGCCGATGCCCTCATCAAAAGCGGGCTGCAAAATCACGGCTGGAACTACATCAACATTGACGATTTCTGGCAGACGCATCGCGATTCCAAAGACCCGACGCTCCAAGGTCCGGCGCGCGATGCCGCCGGCCGCATCCTGCCGAACCCCCGCTTTCCCGACATGAAAGGGCTGGCGGATTACGTCCACAGCAAAGGTCTGAAGATCGGACTTTATTCCTCGCCCGGCCCGTGGACCTGCGGCGGCTGCGTCGGTAGCTTTGGCCATGAACTGGAAGATGCGCAGCAATACGCCGAGTGGGGTTTTGATTATGTGAAATATGACTGGTGCTCCTACAGTCCGGAGTTGGAAGCCAAACGCGGTTCAGCCACGAATCTGGGCGTCATCAAAAGCTGGTCCGCCGCCGCGCCCAAAAAACTTACGGAGCAGATGTATCCCTACGCCGTCATGCAAGCCGCCCTCGCGAAGGCCGACCGCGACATCGTTTATAGCCTCTGCCAATACGGCATGGGCGACGTCTGGACGTGGGGCGCGCAGGTCAACGGCAATTGCTGGCGCACGACCGGCGACATCACCGACTCCTGGGGCAGTATGGCGGGCATTGGTTTCGCGCAGGCCGGTCACGAAAAATTCGCCGGCCCGGGCCATTGGAACGATCCGGACATGCTCGTCGTGGGCAAACTCGGCTGGGGCAGCCTGCGCCCGACGCGCCTCACGCCGAACGAACAATACACGCACATCAGCCTGTGGTGCCTGCTGGCCTCGCCGCTGCTCATCGGCTGCGACATGACGCAACTGGATGAATTCACGCTGAGCTTGTTGAGCAACGATGAAGTGCTCGCCGTCAATCAAGACTCGCTCGGCAAACAGGCCGGGCGCATTGCGAAAAATGGTGATCTCGAAGTCTGGGCCAAGGACATGGCGGACGGTTCGAAAGCCATCGGCCTCTTCAATCGCGGCACCACCGAGACGGGAGTCGAAGTCAAATGGACAGACCTCGGTCTCACCGGCAAACATCTGGTGCGGGATTTGTGGCGGCAGAAGGATTTGGGAACTTTTGCGGATGCCTTCAAAGCCAGCGTGCCGCGGCATGGCGTGGTGCTGATCCGCGTGGGTAAATGAGCTTGATGCGCGTTCAAGTTAAAGCTGCCATTAGCACCGATCTTCAGCCCGGTGCTAATGCAAAGCCCGGACAACCTGGAGTATTTTGAACGCGCACTCGCATGAGCCTCGCCATAGTGTTCCGAGGTTTCCGCAACGGGCGCAGATTGGTTTTGGCGGTTTGCCTGCTGGCACCAATGGCGTTTTCCCAGACCCCCGGCGGGGACCGCCCGGATCTTCCGACTCGTCCCCTCACCGACCAACCCCGGAATGTTTCTGCGATGCACGTTGGCAAATGGCGCGTCGAATACGATCTGGCCAACGGTTGGGCGGACATTTTTTGCGGCGGAAAACTGCTGATCTCCCGTGCCTATGCCGAAGCGCGACTGCCGGAAACGGTGACGAGTCGCGATTACCACACCCGAAAAATAGCGCGCCGGAAAATCCAGGACGGCTTCGGTCGCGGCTCGGAATTCACGGTGGAATCCGCCAATGGGGACGCGGACAAAATGATTCAAACCTTCTGGCTGTATGAAACGCGGGACTACATTTTGACCGAAGTGAAAATTCTGCGGCGGCCCGGCGTGGCGGCCAATTACCTGTCGCCGCTGACCTCGCAAACGCCGGTCCAGTTTCTCCCGGACGGCGACAATCGCGCCTTGATCGTTCCGTTTGACAACGACAAATGGGCGCGCTACAACGCGGCCCCGTTCGGATCGCAAGTGATGAGCCACGAGGTTTCCGCCCTCTACAACAATGCCAGCCGCGCAGGTCTGGTGATCGGTTCCGTGGCGCACGACACATGGAAAACCGGAATTAAATCCATTACGACGTCGAACGCGCTCACGAGTCTGGAAGTTTTCGGCGGCAACACCTCCACCGAGACGCGCGACGTGTTGCCGCACGGAAAAATCAGTGGCGAACTGATCAAATCGCCGAAAGTTTTCATCGGCTGGTTTGACGACTGGCGCACGGGATTGGAAACTTTTGCTCAAGCCAACGCGGTCGTCACGCCGCCGCGAGCGTGGAGCAGCGGCGTGCCGTTCGGCTGGAACAGTTGGGGGAAATTGCAGTGGCAGCTTTCGTTTGCGAAAGCCATCGAGGTCTCTGATTTTTTTGCCGCCGAGTTGTTGCCGCATCACTTTCAAAACGACGGCGTGGTTTACATTGGTCTGGATTCCGGCTGGAATAAATTCAGCGACAGCGAACTAAAACAATTTGTCGCTCATTGCCAGTCCAACCATCAGGCGGCGGGAATTTATTTCACGCCCTTCACGGCGTGGGGCGATCGCGCGGAGGCACCCGTTGCGGGCACGGATTACCAATTCAAGGACCTTTACCTTTACGCCAACGGCCAGAAGCAAACCCTCGACGGCGGGATCGCGCTCGATCCGACGCATCCCGGAACGAGGAAGTTGATTGAACGCACGTTGAACCGTTTCCAACAGGCGGGCTTCAAATATATCAAGGCCGATTTTCTGGGACACGGCGCGCTGGAAGGCGACAAGTTTTTTGATTCGCAAGTCACAACCGGTCTTCAGGCCTACAATGCTGGCATGAAGTTTGTGGCCGATTCCATTGGGCCGAGCATCTATTTGAACGAGTCCATCGCGCCGCTCTTCCCGGCGCATTATGCAAACTCGCGCCGGATTGCCTGCGACACTTTCGGCGGTATCAGCGAAAGCGAATATGCGCTCAACTCGCTGACTTACGGTTGGTGGCTGGCGGGTGTATATGATTTCAATGATGCTGACCATGTGGTTTTGGCCGGCCACCGCGAAGGCGAAAATCGGGCGCGCGTGACGGCGTCTGCCATCACGGGCATTTTCATTTCCGGCGACGACTTCAGCCGCGACGCTGATCCGGGGGGCAAGGAGCGGGCGAAGAAATATCTGACGAACGCGGACATCAACGCGGTCGCCAAAATCAAAAAGTCGTTTCGCCCCGTCGAAGGCAACACTGGCGATCGCGCGGCAAATCTTTTTTCCTACACGGATAAAAATTGTTTCTATCTCGCCGCTTTCAATTGTGCGAAAACCAACACGGTGCTGACCGTGGACTTGGAGCGTGCCGGCCTAAGCGCCCGGAGACCAGTTTGGGTGAAGGAACTTTGGAGCGGGGCGACGAATCGCGTGTCCCGCTCGCTGACGATCCAGCTGCCTGCCGCAGATGCGGCGCTTTATCAATTTTACAAAAACGGTCGTCCTCCGTTCGGGCGGTTGTGACCGGCTGCCAATTTCTTTATGAAACAACTGAATTTTTGCTTCGCGCTGCTGCTGATTCTCTCGAGTTCGATTTTGGCGCAGACGACGCAGACGTATCCCGCGCGCGGGGTCGTCAAACAGATCGCGCCCGACCATCGGCACGCCACGATCAAGCATGAAGCGATTCCTGGCTACATGCTCGCGATGACCATGGACTTGTCCGTGCGCGATACCAACGGACTGAATGCCATTTCACCCGGCGATGTCATCACGTTCGATCTCGTGGTGACCGCCGATGATGACTGGGTGGATAATATCAAGCGCGTGGGCAGCACCAACGCGCCGGCGCCGGTGCCGACCTGGCGCGTCGTCGAGTCCGAACTCCAGCCCGGCGACGAATTGCCAGACTACGAATTCACCAGTGAAACCGGCCGCGCGGTGCGGTTTTCGGATTATGGTGGCCGCGCCGTGGCGTTTACTTTTTTCTTCACGAGCTGTCCGCTGCCGGAATTCTGCCCGCGCATGAACCAACATTTTTCCG
This sequence comes from uncultured Verrucomicrobia subdivision 3 bacterium, assembly GCA_903850425.1. Classification (GTDB taxonomy): domain Bacteria; phylum Verrucomicrobiota; class Verrucomicrobiia; order Limisphaerales; family UBA11358; genus UBA11358. The sequence continues at coordinate 15,927 of CAINLR010000118.1, forward strand.
AGGCGCGCAAACTGCTGAAGGAAGATCCCAACGCGCCGGCGAACTGGCAGCTGCTTTCCATCTCGTTCGATTCAGGTTTTGACCAGCCGCAGATTCTGGCGGGCTACGGCAAGTTTTATCGCGGCGAGGATACGAACGGCTGGTTGTTCGCCGTTGCCTCCCCGACCACGCTGGCCGGCCTCGCGCCCAAAGTGGATCTGAATTTCTGGAAGGAAAACGGCACCTACTCGCACAATCTCCGCACGGTCGTGCTGGATGTGAACCGGAGAATCTTCCGTCAGTTCTCTGGCAATGAGTGGACGCCGCAACAACTCGCCGACGCGCTGCGCGCTGCGGCCAAAGTTCCCGCGCGGCATGCGCAGCGCGTCCTGCCTTGATCATTCGCGCATCAGTTTAAAAACATCTTCGCCCCGGGTGGCGTCGAGCGTGATGCGTTTACCAGGAGCCAGTTCCCCGGCGGAAATATTTGATTTCAAATCCTCCCCGATTTTTGGTGGCGCTCATGCTGACCGCCCAACCCCACCAAGGCGGCGAGGGCAAGTGCAGCGCGGCGGTGGCTTCAAGTCGAGGGATACAACTCGGATGAGGAGTCGGGTTTGGGCGGGGTCGGGCGCGGCGGAATGGATTGGAGCGGCAGGGCGGTGCTTGCCTTTTCCGCGAAGCGGATGACGTTCACGACCGGATGACCGGAACTCCAGAGTTCACCCAGCATCCGATCCACGCCGCCGCCCACCACGCGCACGACGCAGACCGGCAGTTCGTGATTCTGCGTCCAAATCAGGCTGGTCACTTTCAGGTGATGGCGCTTGGAAAGTTTGCCCATCAATTCAAACACGTCCTCCCCCTGCGTCGCGTCGAAGGTGATGCGCGCGCCGGCTTTGTCCGCGCTGAACAGGCTGACGAACGCGCGAAAAATATCCGATTCCGTGATGATCCCCACGAGCGTCTGGTCGCGCAGCACCGGGAGCGCGCCGATTTTATGTTCGCACATCAGGGCGGCGGCGTCTTCGATGGGCGTGTCCGGCGTGGTTGCGCGCGGGTGGCTGGTCATGATCTGTGCAACGGTCGTGGGGGTCAGGCGGGCGTCCGGCCCCTCGATGGCGAACGGGTTGACGTGCGGCGGGAAGGCGTGAATCACGTCCTTGGCCGAAATGATGCCGAGCAGGCGCAGGCCATTCGCCCATGTCTCTACAACCATGAGCCGGCGCACGCGTTTTTGCGTCATCAGTTTCGCCGCCTCGGCGGCGGACATTTCCGGTCCTACAGTCACGACCTCCCGCGACATCCACATGCTTACGATCATAATGGTTCTTTTGTGTTTGCCCCAGCCAAGCCGCAACCGGCACCGGATGCAAGCGTGAAAGGGAGCGGAGGGCCCGTCCCCGGGCGCTGCGCTGGGGGCAATTGCGACCATTCACCAATGAGCGCCGGTGGATGGTTCGCCCGATCCCTCACCCGGCCTTCAGCCAGACTTGCGGTTTGCCCTTTTCAGAAAGTAAATATGGCGTAATTTCTTCCGACATGAATTTGACGGAACAGATGACGCAACTGGCAAAACACGCCAAGGCGGCGTCGCGCCAACTTGCCCAGCTCACGACGGCGGAAAAGAACGCCTGCCTGCTCGCGATGGCCACGGCCTTGGAGCAAAGCGCTGACGCCATCAAAGCGGCCAACGCGCTCGACATGGAATTCGGCACGCAGTCCGGTTTGTCCTCCGCGATGCTTGACCGGCTCAAGCTCGATGACAAACGCATTGCCGGCATGGCGCGCGGCTTGCGTGAAGTCGCCGTGCTACCCGATCCGGTTGGGAAAATTCTCGATGAACGCGTCCGTCCGAACGGACTCAAGCTGCAAAAAATTTCCACACCGATCGGCGTCGTCGTCATCATTTACGAATCGCGGCCGAACGTTACCGCCGACGCCGCGAGTCTGTGTTTCAAATCCGGCAACGCCACCATTCTGCGCGGCGGCAAGGAGGCGCTGAATTCCAACCTGATCATCGCCCAGACCATGATTGACGCGGGGAAAATCGCACACCGGCAGTTTCCCGAACACGCGATTCAGGTCGTGCCCACGCCCGATCGCGAGGCGATTCCCATTTTGCTTTCGCTCACGCAATACGTTGACCTCTGCATGCCGCGCGGCGGCGAGAGCCTCATTCGCGCCGTGACCGAGTGCAGTAAAGTTCCCGTCATCAAACATTACAAGGGCGTGTGCCACATTTTTGTGGACGCCGACGCGGATCTGCAGATGGCCGAGGAAATCACGATGAACGCCAAAGTCCAGCGCCCCGGCGTCTGCAACGCGGCGGAAACTTTGCTCGTTGACAAGGCGGTGGCGGAAAAATTTCTTCCCGTCATCGGCGAAAAACTTTTTGCCAAGCACGTCGAGCTTCGCGCCGACGACGCGACGCGCGAAGTTTTGAACTCAAAATTAAAAATTCAAAACTTAAAACTGCGCGCCGTCACCGAGCAGGATTATTTCACTGAATACAACGATTACATCCTGAACGTCCGCGTCGTGGATGGCGTGCGCGCCGCGATTGACCACATCAACCACTACGGCTCCGCGCACTCGGACAGCATCGTCACACGCGACGAGGCGCACGCGCAACAATTCCTCGCCGAAGTGGACTCGGCGGCGGTGTATTGGAATGCCAGCACGCGCTTCACCGACGGCGGCGAATTTGGCATGGGCGCGGAGATCGGCATCAGCACCGACAAGATCGGCGCGCGCGGCCCAATGGGCCTGGACGAATTGACCAGCTACAAATGGCTCGGTATCGGCAGCGGGCAGGTCAGAACTTAATTCAAAGGGCTGAAAGCCGCTATTTGTAAATCGGCATTTGCTTTTTGCTGAAAGTCGTCGGTTTTGGTGTCGCCGTGCCGACAGCATTGATCAGCAGATTATCAAAGCAGGCGGTGTTGCGAGTTTTGCTGTCGCCGGTGACGAGGCCGGCCATACCGTGCGAAAAGACGCTGTTCGTCGCGGATAAAACCTGCGCGCCGTCCACGAAGCCGGTGATGGCGGTGCCGGCGAATTGCAGCTTCACGTTGTGCCACTGCTTCACATCAAAGTTTTTGGCGGTGCCAGTGATCATTTGCCTTTCACCTTTCTCACCGGTGTTGCCGGCGGCCCGCAGTGCTTCCTGATGTTCTTTGTCGCCGAGATCCACGGCCCCGGCCTTGCCGTTGATGGCGACCAATGTGCAGGTGCCGTTTGTCGCCAGGCGCAAATAATATCCCTTGGGTGCGCAACCGTAGCCGTCGCCGACGTTATTCACGCGGCCCATGACACCGGCCCAGCCGCCGTTGTCCAGAAGGATGTCCGCGCTGACTTCGTAATCCTGCCAGTGTTCGTCGCCGATGATGGTGTAAGGCATCCATTCGGGCGCCCAGCTTTGTGGTTTTTGACTTACGACCTGGCGGAGGCATTTGCCGGTGTTGTCCGGGCGTTCGGCGATCTCAAATACGCTCGCAATGTCGGCGGTATAGCGCGGCAGATAACCAAATTGTTTGGGCGAAGCGTAGGCTTCAAATGTTTCGTAATAGGGGAACGGGAATTTCGTTTCGGCTGGAATGTTGTCGAACGAACCTTTCTGCTGGCCGGTGGTGGTGGAAATGGAATAAAGCGTGTCTGGTTCCAGCGCGATGGTGAAGGAGTTGTTTTGAAGTTTGATGTCGGTTTGCCGGACGAATTGTTCCTTGGCGTTGCTGCGCCACACGCACAGTTTGCCGCTGGACAAACCGCCGCTGACATTGAAGGTGAGGTTCTGCACAGTCTTGGCACCTTTGGTTTCAATGATGACGCTGTAATCCTTGCCCGGCGACTTCAAGGTGACGAACGAGCCACCGTCATTGAGTTTTCCGCATGCACCGTTGAGATACGTCCAGCCGATCTTCGAGAATTGGCCGTAGTGCGCGTAGCCCCACAAGACTTCGCGGGTGCGATAAAATCCGCTCCACGGCGAATTCGCGATCATGGCGGCGGGATCTTCCGCATACGGTTCGAGCGAATAGACCGAGCCGACGAGATACCAATTCACAATTTTGGTCACACCGCTGTGCAGAAAATTTTCGTTGAACGCCTTCACCAGGCTGAGCTCGCAGTCGAAACCTTTTTTGTAAACATGTTCTTCGGTGTTCCAAATGGGTTTGTCCAATGACTCGGCGAGCTTCAGCACATCGGCGGGCGTCGGGATTTCCGACATGGTGTGGTTGCTGAAAATGGCCACGGCCTTTCTCAACTCCAGGTCGTTGGTCATGTGCCTGGCCCAGTCGAATTTGGTTTTATCCCAGTTGTCGAAGGCGTGAATGCGAATCTTGTCCAGACCATTGGCATCCAATGTGGCACGGAATTTTTTGGCAAAGTCCGCGTTGACGCCTTTTTCGTTGCGGCAACCAATCGCATTCAAGTCCAGGCCATAAACACTTTTCAGCCCTTGAATCCATCTAACGTAATAATCACACATGTCCTGCGACCAGAAACTGCCGTTGCCCACCCAGCCGGGACAACCCCACGCGCAGGCGTCGAGGGTGAGATCGGGATTGCGTTTCTTGGCTTCGCGCATCAACCACCATTCATAGCCGCGACTAAAATTCAAATCGTCGCGCGTGTGCATATGACTCGGCTCGGCACCTTGCGTGGCGTTGCCGTCGCCGGGAACTTCCACCAGCAGCGCGCTCATGGACGCGCCGAACTTGGGCTTGAAGAGCAGATCCAAAACCTGGCTGCGCTGCGGCTCGGGATAATCTTTCAGCAAAACCGAGGTCGCACCGCCGCCGCTCACCGCGCCGATGCCGTCGAAGCGTTTGCCGCCGGCGTCGCCCTTGAGGTCAATCGTTTGGTCCGCGAACGCCGGGAAAATCAAGTTCCCCGCCAGGCAGCAAAACAGGGAAGCGCCCGCCGTGAGCCGCAGGAACAGATGGTAAAACAGCTTTTTCATATTGGATGTTTTGGATACTGATTAGATTGGGCAGCGCTGGCAACGGGCAAATGCGTCATGTAAATTCAGGACAGAAAAGCCGTTCGCCACGCGGTTAATTTGCCGGCATATTGGTGCCATGCAAAAACCTTTCGCGCCGCGCCCCGCCTCATTTTCAGGTTTTTGCCGGAGGCTGTTTTTGTGGTTCGTCATTTTTCTTGGATTGGGCAGCGCGATGCTGCGGGCCGATCAAATCGTCTATGACGATGCGCTCCAGAACAGTTGGGATGACTGGAGTTGGAACGCGACCCGTAATTTGAATTACAGCGGAACCTATGTTCATGCCGGCACGAAGTCCTTCAGCGTCACCATCAGTAATGCCTGGGGTGCCTTGTCGCTGGCGCACAACGCGATGGATTCCAGCCTTTACACCAACCTTACTTTTTGGATCAACGGTGGCGCGAGCGGCGGACAGCAGTTGCAAATCTACGCGGAATTGAGCAGCGGCACGAAGCCGGCCATTAATCTGCCAGCGCTGGCCGCGAATACCTGGCAGCAATTCACTTTTTCGCTGGCGGCTTTGGGCGTGGCTGGTCAGCCAAACTTCGCCCGTTTTTCCATTCAGGATCGGATCGGCGCGGCGCAGCCGACGTTTTATGTGGATGACATTTCACTGATCACGAATGCCGTCACCGCCGGCACCAATGCGAATGTGACCGTGTGGATTGATGCGCGAGTCAATCGTCATGCCATCAGCCCGCTGATCTACGGCGTGGCGTTTGCCACCAATGCCAATCTACTAAAGGATTTGAACGTGCCGCTGCATCGGTCCGGCGGCAATTCGGAAACCCGTTACAATTGGTCGAACAACGTCACCAGCCTCGCGGCCGACTGGTATTTTGAATGTCTGCCAAGCCTGCCCAACACGCCCGGCGGCGACGCGGACAACTTCATCGCCGAATCCAAAAGCGGCAACGCGCAGGCGATGCTGACCATTCCCATCATCGGCTGGGTGGGCAAGCTGGGGCCGGGGCGCACGCGGCTGGCGAGTTTTTCCATCGCTAAATATGGCCCGCAAACGGGCAGTGACTATTGGTTCCCAGATGCGGGCAACGGCGTTTCGACCAACGGGCTCAACATTGCCACCAACGATCCGACCGACGCAAACATGCCGGCCGACACGAATTTCCAAGCGGGTTGGGTGCGGCATCTCACCAATCAATGGGGCGCGGCGAGCGCGGGTGGACTGCGCTATTACCTCATGGATAACGAGTGGAGCATCTGGCAGGGCACGCATCGCGACGTGCATCCTCTCGGCGCGACGATGGATGAAGTGCTGGGGAAATTCTGCGACTACGCGGCGATGGTGAAAGGCATTGATACGAATGCGCTGGTGGCCGGGCCGGAGGAATGGGGCTGGCCGGGCTATCTTTACAGCGGCTACGATCAATCTGTCTCCAGCAGCTACAATTACAATCCCGCCAATTATCCCGACCGCAAAGCGCATGGCGGGCAGGATTTCGGGCCGTGGTTCTTGACACAAGTGCAACAGCGCAGTCAAACGGCCGGCCGGCGGCTGCTGGATATTTTTACATTGCATTGTTATCCGGCGGAATCGAATGTGCCGCTGACGGATGACGTCTCGACGACCGTGGCGTTGGCGCGCAACCGTTCCACCCGCGCCTTGTGGGACACAAATTATGTGGACGAATCATGGATCAACAGCGTCATTGCCTTGATTCCACGCATGAAAAGCTGGGTGGCCACGAATTATCCCGGCACGCTCACCGGCATCACCGAATACAATTGGGGCGCGGATAATTACATGAACGGCGCGACGGCACAGGCCGATGTGCTGGGCATTTTTGGGCGCGAAGGATTGGATCTCGCAACGCGCTGGACTTGTCCCGGCACCAATTCGCCGGCCTACAACGCGATCAAAATGTTTCGCAACTACGACGGCAATACATCCACTTTTGGCGACACCAGCATTGCGGCGACGATGCCCAACCCAGATGCGCTGGCCGCTTTCGCCGCCGAGCGCAGCCGCGATGGGGCACTGACGGTGATGGTCATCAACAAAGACCTCAACAACCTCACGCCGGTCACGCTGAACCTCACCAACTTCGCCGCCACCGGCACCGCGCAAGTCTGGCAACTGGCGACCAATAAAATCAGTCCGTTGAACAATCAGACGTTCACCAACGGCATCCTCGCGCGCACCCTGCCGGCGCAAAGCGTGACGCTTTTTATTGTGCCGCCGCTGCCGCCCTTTCATTTGCGGACCGCCACCAGCAGTTCCGCCGGACAACTGACACTTTGGCTCGACGGTCTGGCTGGCCAAAGCTACAGCCTGCTATCGTCCACCGATCTGCTGCATTGGTCCGCCATAAGCACCAACACGCTTTTGAGCAACTCCTTTCCATATTCGATTGCAACCACGGGCAGTGTGGTTAAATTTTATCGCGGCCGTTGGTCGCCCTAAAATTTAACCGCATGGAAAACTCTCCGCTGACAGCTGATCAAAATGCCGCCGCCGAAAATGCCCGCTTCCTTCGCGCGGCGCTCCCGCCCGGCGGACTCTTTGCCGGGATGGATTGGAAGACTTCGCCCGCGCCGTTTCCGCTGGGCGAAAAGCTGGCGGCGGAAATCGAATCGCTCGGGCGCGTGCTGCTGCAATTTTATCGCGCGACCAATTTGCTTTACCGCAAGAGCGTCGAGGGCAAACAGCCGGAGTGGGTCGCGCGCTGGCTGGATCTCGGCAAGCCCGCCGACCTCGTCGCGCTGCAACGCTCGCCGGCATTCAAAAACGATGTGCCGCGCGTCATCCGCCCCGATATTTTGCTGACGGAAAATGGTTTCAGCATCACCGAACTGGATTCGGTGCCGGGCGGGATTGGATTGACGGCGTGGCTCAATCAAACTTACGCAAAAGCGGAAAGCGGAAAGCGGAAACCGGCAATTCTGGGCAGCGCGGATGGGATGATGCGCGGGTTTGAATCCATCTTTGGCGACGCAAGACAAGTTCACATCGTCGTATCGGAAGAGGCGGCGACCTATCGCCCGGAAATGGAATGGCTCGCGGACCAACTCGGCAATTCAAAATTCAAAATTCAAAATTCAAAATTTGAAGACTTCGCCGAGGGGGACGCGGTTTATCGTTTTTTCGAGTTGTTTGATTTGCCCAATGTTGCCAGCGCGCAAAAGATTTTTGAACTCGCGGTGGAAAAGAAAATCCGCCTGACGCCGCCGCCCAAGCCGATGTTTGAGGAGAAAATGCTGTTTGCGCTGCTGTGGAACCGGAATCTGCAAAGTTTCTGGCGGCAGGAACTGGGCGAAGGTTATCTCGCGCGGCTGAAGAAAATTGTGCCCTACACCTGGCTGGTGGATCCCGCGCCGCTGCCGCCCCACACGGCAATTCCCGAGCTAAACCTCACGGACTGGTCGCAGCTCAAGGCAATGTCGCAACGGGAGCGCGACTTGATTTTGAAGGTGTCGGGCTTCTCGGAAAATGCCTGGGGCGCGCGGGGTGTTTATCTCGGTAGCGATTTGTCCGGCGCGGACTGGAGCGCGGCGGTGGATGCCGCGCTCGCCAGCTTTGACAGGTCGCCCAGCGTGTTGCAACGGTTTCACAAGCCGTCGCTGGTGGACGCGAGTTGGTTTGATTTCGCGAAGAACGAAGTCGTGCCGATGAAAGGCCGGACGCGGCTGTGCCCGTATTATTTTGTGACTGGCGAAGGGGATAATTTGCGTTCGGCCTTGGGGGGTGTGCTGGCGACGATTGTTCCGGCGGACAAAAAAATTGTCCACGGCATGACCGACGCGGTGCTCGCGCCGTGTTCGGTTTAACCAACGGCAGGCCATGAAAAGAACATTGATTCCCATTCTGCTGGCGCTGGCGATTGCGGGCGGTGCCGCGCCAAAGTTATCGCGCACCGGGACCATGCCGGTTTCGCTGGCGGTCCACATGGCGGCCCAACTCAGTTGCCGGACGAACGGCAGCGTGTGCGACTTCGTTTCTAAAACGGGTCAGGTGAGCTTCCTTTTTCCGGCGCAGCCCAAACTGCATCCGAAATTCTGGCTGCGCGATGTCACCAACATTCTCGCCACGAGCGTCGGCCGGTTTGCCCCCAACGAGTTTGCCGGCCAGACTCTGCCGTGGATGGTGGGCGGCTGTTTCTCGCCGCTTTCGCCGCGGCACTGTATCGCCAGCACGCACGCCACCGGCAATTTGCAGGACCTGCATTTGTGGCTGCTGCCCGATGGCTCGTTCTACACTAATACCATCCTCGCTTCGACCAACCTCGGCAGCGATATGACGCTTTGCCTGATGACCAGAACAAACCCGATGAGCTACCGCGTGTTGCCGGATATTTCGTCCAAGGTGAGCGGACTGCGCACCGGCAATTACACCAACTCTCAGCCCGCGCTGGCGATATTGATGCATTACTCCAGCCAGAATACCCCCTATGTAACCACCTTCACGGCGGCGCTGCTGAATGGCGGGGCGCGGTGCGGTCAGGCTGCCAACCAACTGGTGTTTGGAAATTACAGTCTCGGATATAGTCAAATCGTCGGGGATAGTTCCTCGCCGATCTTAACGGTGATCAACAACGAAGCTGTCTTCATCTGTCAGGTAACCGGCCCGATGAGCGGCCCAGCGCCCGGCCTACGAACGAACCTGATCAACGCCGCCATGGCGAGCCTCTCCACCAATCATGGCGCGCCGGTCTATGCCATGACGCTTTACGACGTGAGCGCATTTCCCGACCAATAGAGCTTATCCAAGACGCCGGAATGCCGAGCACCAACCCGGCGGACGCAATTCCCACCCGGCCGCAGACCGATCCGCCGCCACTCGCCCGGGGAATCGTAGCGATTTCAAGAACAGCGGTCACGGCCTCGATTTGCCGTGCATCCGCAAGCCGCCCCAACCGGGCCTGCCAATCGGTCGCCGGACGGGCGAACGTCTCGAGACGGCGGTCGGATTGCGGAACCGATTTCACACCGCTGCGGCTCCGGCCGCTCCTCCGATCATTTGCTCGCGAAATGCCCCCGCGCCTATTGAAGTGTCCCCCAGCGGATCAGCGAACCCGTTGCGGGAAGAAATTCGCTTTACACCGGGCGCGCAAATAATTAGTCTTCGCCCCTAATTTACATATATGGAAGCGAAAGCAAAGACGATCGACACATTCAAGACGCACGCGAAAGACACTGGTTCTGCCGACGTGCAAATTGCGCTGCTCACGCACCGCATCAACCATTTGACTGAGCATTTGCAGACAAACCAGAAGGATCACAGCTCCCGCCGTGGTCTGCTTTTGATGGTCAGCCAACGCCGCCGGTTGCTGGATTACCTCGCCAACACGGCGGAAGGCCGCTACCACACGGTCACCAAGAAGCTCAAGCTGCGTAAATAATTTCACCGCGAAGGCGCGGGTGTTCCCCGCGCTTTCCAACTGGAGCCGGGTCGTCCGCGAAGACCCGTTTCCCCAACCAAAAACCTCGCGAAAGAATAGTCGTCCGCCTTCGGGAAATTTCATTCAACTCCGAAACATTTTGGGGTTCACTGAAGTTCCTCGGGAGGCGGCGGCTCAGAAAGTTAGTTATGTCCGAGAAAATTACCGCCCTCGTCGGCGACAAACACATCACCATCGAAACCGGCAAACTCGCCAAGCAGGCGGACGGTGCCGTGACGGTTCAACTCGGCGAGACGATTGTCATCGTTGCCGCCGTGGCCGCCACCAAGGCCAAAGAAGGGCAGGACTTTTTTCCGCTCACCGTTGACTACCGCGAAAAAGCGGCGGCGGCTGGAAAATTCCCCGGCGGTTACTTCAAACGCGAAGGCCGTCCGACCGAAAAAGAAATTCTCACCTGCCGGCTCACCGATCGTCCGATCCGTCCGCTGTTTCCCAAAGGCTGGTATAACGAAGTGCAAGTCCAGACCGTGCTCCTCAGCGCGGACGGCGAGAACGATCCCGATATTTTGAGCATCGTCGGCGCGAGTGCGGCGTTGATGGTCAGCGATATTCCGTGGGCCGGTCCGCTCGGTGCGGTGCGCGTCGGTCGCATTGCTGGAAAATTTATTGCCAACCCCACGCACGCGGAACAGGCCGAGAGCGATCTCGACCTCATCTACGTCGGCAACGAAAAAGACATCGTCATGTATGAAGGCGCGGCCAAGGAAATTACCGAGGCTGACTTCGCGGCGGCATTGAAATTTGGTCAGGAATGCTGCGCGCCGCTCATCGCCGCGCAGAAGGAACTCGCCGCCAAAGTCGGCAAGAAGAAACGCGAAATCACCCTCAACATCGTCCCCGACGAAATTCTCGCCGAAGCCAAGAGTCTCGCTGGCGACCGGTTCGTTCCGGCCCTGTTGACCCCCGGCAAACTGAATCGCGAAGGTGCCTGCAAAGCCATTCAAGACGAAGTCGGCGCGAAGCTGGTGGAAAAATTTGGCGCGGAAAAAGTGACGAAGTTCGTCATCAACGACGCGTTTTATTACATCCAGAAAGAAGCTGTCCGCAAATTGATTCTCGAAAGCGGCAAGCGCCTTGATGGTCGCGCGTTTGACGTCGTCCGTCCGATCTCCAGCGAAGTCAGCATTCTGCCCCGCGCTCACGGTTCCGCATTGTTTGCGCGTGGTGAAACCCAGGCCGTCACGCTCGCCACCCTCGGCACCGGCGACGACACGCAGGAATTTGATTCTTACACCGGCGGCGGCACCGAGAAGAAATTCATCCTGCATTACAACTTCCCGAATTTCTCCGTCGGCGAAACCGGCCGCATCACCGGCCCCGGCCGCCGCGAAATCGGCCACGGCGCGCTCGCCGAACGCTCGATCGAATCCATGATTCCGACGGCGAACTATCCCTACACCATCCGCGTCACCAGCGAGATCATGGAATCCAACGGTTCCACCTCGATGGCGTCCGTCTGCGGCGGCACGCTCGCGTTGCTCGACGCCGGCGTCCCGATGATTCGTCCCGTCGCTGGCATCAGCGTCGGCATCTGCACCGAATACAGCGGCGACACCATTTCCAAATACCAGCTCCTCACCGACATCATCGGCTGGGAAGATGCGTATTGCGACATGGATTGCAAAATCGCCGGCACCGAAAAAGGCATCACCGGTTTCCAACTGGATCTCAAGCTCAAAGGCATTCCGCACGACCTCATGGAAATTGCGGTGGAAAAAGCCCGCGTCGCCCGCCTCGGCATTCTCGCCGAGATGGCCAAGACCATTTCCGAACCGCGCAAGGAACTGAGCAAATACGCTCCGCGCATTCAAGTCCTCAAGATCAACCCCGAGAAGATCGGCATGCTCATCGGGCCTGGCGGCAAGAACATCAAGCGCCTCGTCGAAGAGTCCGGTTGCGAAATTGACATCGAAGACGACGGCACGGTCAACGTGTTCTCCGTTTCGGCGGAAGGCATGAAGATCGCCGTGGACGCCATCACCGGCATGGGTGCCGAAGCCGAGATCGGCAAGATCTATCGTGGCAAAGTTGTGACCGTGAAAGAATTCGGCGCCTTCGTCGAATTCCTCCCCGGAAAAGACGGCTTGGTCCACATCAGCGAGCTCGCCAACTTCCGCGTCAAGCGCACCGAAGACATCGTCAAAGAAGGCGACGAGATCACCGTGAAGTGCCTCGGCGTGGATGAAAAAGGCCGCGTGCGCCTCTCGCGCAAAGCCGCGATGGAAGACCGCGACAAAGAAGCTGCCGCCGCTGCCGCCCCGGCTCCGGCTCCGCAAGCATAAGTTTCCGAAAACAATTCAAGCGCGGATGGCGAAAGCCGTCCGCGCTTTTTCTTTTCGGAGAATCCTCAACTCACGCGCAGTCTATCAACATATTAGGCGTAGTCATTAAAATCCTGCTGAGTGGTCAAAGTTGGGAATTGCTGCCGTCTTGTCGTCAAAAAACACCCAGACCATCTTGTGCTTGCCATTCGTGCTAACAAAGTTGAATGACCACTCTCCGCTCGCGTGATTGGTATAATAATCCTGGTTCTTCATCGGAAAGGCCATCACACAATGATACTGGGCAACATTTGTGCCGAGCGCGGTCAATGCTACAGGATATGCCTGCGTTAGTTCCAGCGGCGGCGCGGTGTCGAATAAATATGTAATCCCTCCGACAACCGAACTCACGCACAGTGTTAGAACTGAAAGAATGGCTATGTATCGTTTCATAAAGCGTGGCGACTACGCCTAACTAGTGTAGTGTTCTGTAAATGAGGGGTCATAACGGTGATGTGGCGACTTGGGCCGCCCGGGCTTTGGAAATCTTGGCCAGAATTTCCTCACCCTTCTTGCGCCAGACGTATCGCTTGGGCGCCAGATTTCGCTCCGCCA
>CAINLR010000119.1 GCA_903850425.1 uncultured Verrucomicrobia subdivision 3 bacterium
TGGCGGAGCGAAATCTGGCGCCCAAGCGATACGTCTGGCGCAAGAAGGGTGAGGAAATTCTGGCCAAGATTTCCAAAGCCCGGGCGGCCCAAGTCGCCACATCACCGTTATGACCCCTCATTTACAGAACACTACACTAGGCATGTTGCAATTTAGCGTTTCGGCCTTTCCAAGCGAATCAGCAGCTTCAAATCGTTCCAATGCCCCTGATGCGACCTCTGGGGGGGATGTCGGGGTGTTCTGTCATTGGCATTGGGTTAGATCGGAGGGCCAGAGATGGTCTTCAATGCCCGTGCAAGCGACTCTTCATACGGAGCATCCCAATCAACTTCAAAATCCTTTGAAAGCAGCGTGGTGATTGCATCAACCACCGTTTTGGCATTCACCCCTTTGGGTTGCCGATTTAGCAATGCCGTCCGATAAGCAAGAATGTTTTGAGCGGAAATCCTTGTAATGCGGCAATCTTCGCCCAGAAACTTTTCCCATTGCCGAAGGAAATGATCTTCGTTCGCCTTTGTTTTCTCCGCCTTGTGGTTTGTCGTCGTGTAGTGCTCCCGATACGACTTAAATGTCGGCCCCATCGCTCCAAATGTTCCTTGCCCCTTGGAGGCATCGTCTTTGACTTTTGCGGCCTCGACTTTCGCCTGTTCAAGATTATTTGCGTGTTCTAGTTTTAACTTCGTGACATGCTTCAAAGCAGTTGACGAATTTGTTATGGTGCATTGAACGTAATATGAACCGTTTCGCAGCCACAGACCACGAACACGCCGGTTCGCCTTGTCAAAGACTTTGCGAAATGGATAAGTATTCATATCTCTTAACTAGAACAAAAACTATAACAACAGTCAACCCTTGCATGGAAAACGGCGGAAAAGCCTTGTAAACATTAGTGCGCCTGTAGCTCAGTTGGATAGAGCATCTGCCTTCTAAGCAGGTTGTCCCGGGTTCGATTCCCGGCGGGCGCACCATATTTTATTGGTGGTTCAGAAAGTGATGACCGGAGGATGACCCGCTATAGTCCAGTTTATAGTCCACAACTGGGGCGGGGAGGACAAAAGCCTGTTGTAAATGGTCGCCAAACAAAAGGCATCATGAGCAACAAGTCCATCGGAATTGAGGGGGCAGAATCTGCCCCTCAATTCCAGTTTGTCGAAACCGGCATCTACCGCAAATCCACCAACGACGTTTATTACGAACGTCCAAAAGTCAACGGCAAGCGGACATGGCGTTCGCTGGCAACATCAAATCTGAAACACGCCCGCGAGGAACTTCACCGGCGGCGGGCGGCCATCGGGACACACAATGATCCGTATGCCGAAACGGAAGCGGTGATGGTTGGTGAAATCATCAGCCGCTACCAAAAAGATGGCTATCTCGACAAAAACTTGAACGGGCGGGCCGGAGGGACGCTGATTGAGGAAACCCGCAACTGCGGCACACTCTTGGAATTCTGGAAGGCAATTCCGGTCAATGCCGTCACGGATGCCGTTTGCGACCGCTACCGCGATTGGCGGATAAAAAGAACTAAGAACGGCAAGGGCAAGCGAGTCATTGACCGCGAACTAAACACCCTCAACAACGCGTTCCGTTACGCCAAACGCCGTGCTATCGTCCGCCTCAACCCGGTGGCTGACCGCCCAAGGTATCAATCTTCCAAGGAGGTCCGGCATTGCCGAGATTTCATGCCCGGCAGCGCGGACGAGTTGCACGAGTTTGTCGCGGTATTGATGAAGAATCCACATTCCGTTGTGTTGGGTTTTCAACAATTGTTTGAAGCCATGACCGGGCTGCGCACCAGCGAGATTCTGAAATTGCAAACATCGGCGAAGCCAAATGAACCGGGTTATGTGACCCCAGACGGCAAGAGTCTGCGGGTCTGGCGTTGCAAGGGGCAACATGCGGTCAATCCGTTTGTCAAAGTCCACGCCGGTTTGAAGGGCTTGATTGAGGCACATAAAAAATGGAAGGAGGAATTTTATCCCGATTCACCGTGGTATTTTCCCAGCCCGCGCGGCGTGGATGGGCCATTATCTGGCCCGCCAAGGCTTGCGGTAAGCGTGAGCGACAGAATGCAACACTGGTCGTTTTGGCATTCATGCGGCCTCCTTTGGCGGTTGATTGGACACCCCCGCAGCATCGCTGACGATACCGTCACCCTCTGGGATTTGTGTGAGGCCAGCTACGCTTTCACCCACTATTCGTGGTTGAAAGCTGCTGGGCAAAGGCGTTCCGCCCTTGCAACCCTGGGTGTCCGCTGGCGCGGCCAGCGCCGCCACCACCGCGCGCCCAATCCGGGGGGCAGTAACGGCGCGTTCCACGGCGTAACGACAAGCCATGAGAGCATCGCGCTCGATTTGAGCCATGGCGGCGGCGGGAAGTTTGGTTGCATCAAGGGAAGCAAGGCGCTCACGCACGAGCGCTGACAAATGTGGTAGGTGTGATGTCTTCTTCATCCACCTTATATTTTAGGGCGGCGGGGGTGTCTCTGTTGAAAGATTTTACAAATAAATATCCTGCCGGGGCGGTCACCAGCTTCGTTGGACTTCAAGGGAAAATGCCGTCAAACACGAATTCCGAAGGAACTAACAAAATGAATAACAACACCTATAAATCACAATCCAATCCCGCATCGGGATTGTTTCACTTAACGATTAACTCCGGCCAATTCGTGACACACGATGAGTCGTTTATCTGGCCCAAGACTTATGAAATTCTTAAGCCGATGTTGCGTCGGCGTTGCGGCATTATACCAGGACAGCCGCAATTCTCAGTGGCATGGAATTCCCGCTTGGATACCCACACGATAGCCATCGCCAAGTGTGGAATACCGGTCATCCTTTGCGGCCTTGCCACCGGCCCACACGGGGCAACAGAGCTTTGGGACAGTTTGTTGAGGTTCAATTTTCCCCTATTAGCCACCGGCACGGGAATTCCAACTCAACCAGCCACAACACCGTGGTTGGCGGCCGGCTTGTTGCCCACCGCATTCAGGCTTAATCCCTGCGAAGCAGGACTTCTTGGTTGCTTTGAAGCCTGTCTGGGACTGGCAATCATGCGCTACAACGCCGAATTGAACTGATGCTTCATGGGATTGAGAAAACCGCGTCAAACATAAATCTGAAGGAGTCAAAATTATGAACAACAAACAAAACGAAACAAAACCCAATACTAACCAACCAAATCCTAACGTGACTGCCTCCGCAGCCGATTCGTCAGGATTGCTACGCGTATGCCTGAACACTGGGAACATATCCGAAGATCAATACGCTCTTCTCGATAACCGGGGATACGCCGCGTTTCAAACCTTACTGCGTAACTGCGGGGGGCCGATTGAAGGATTGCCAGGCATGGAAATGAGCATGTTTGAATATGAAGGCGGAGATATGATTGTTATTCGCAAGGACAACATGCCGATCGCCATTGGTGGTTTGGTGTATGACCCCCGAATACCTCGCGACCTTAACCGATTGCAACATCGGCATCGTCACAGGCAAAAAATCTGGCGGGCTATGCTCGATTGACCTCGACCACGACGAGTTGATTGAGCAGTTCAAGATGGCGAATCCATGGACTGCGAACACCACTATTACGCGAGGCGCACGCGGTTGCCAAATCTGGGCCCGGATCAAAGGTCGGTTTCCAGATTCCGGCAGGCTAAAGCGCAACGGTGCGTATTGCGGTGAGTGGCGGGCTGATGGCAGCCAAAGCATCGTGCCACCCAGCATCCACCCGGAGACTGGCTTGGCCTATGTTTTCCTGTCAGCCCATCCCGTTGTTGAAATATTCTATAACGAAATTCGCTACCCGGAGGGAATCTTGGGGCCTGCTATAGGGGACTCCATGGACACTCATCTACCCAACACAACACACCCAATCCAACACATGACTCAGTATACTCAGTTATGTCCGTGCAATACATCAAAGGAAACCCCAAACGATGATAGTCATTCAAGCCTGTCTTCCTTGACTGTCAGTAATGCCTGTCAGCCGAATACCTGGACCGGCTTGCATTGCAGAATAAATTTTTTGATGACGATATTCGGCTTGAGCGCGTTGTTTTGAAAAACGGTAGGCCGGTCATCGTCACCTCGCAACCAGCCATCGCCGGCCAATTTGCCCCACCGCATCTAGTGGATGAATTGATGGTATCGGATGGTTATGAACGCCTGGCAGCCGGAGCGTATTACCGGGAAGGCTTTTTAATTTTTGATTTGGTGCCCCGCAATGCCATCGCCGCTGCCGATGGCATTGTTTATCCCGTTGACCCGGTGGTGCAGCGTATTCAGCCCGATTTTGCGGATTTTCTCCGCGAAAATCCCGACCGCATCCACAATCGGTAAGCCTCCACTTGCTCCGTAGTTTCAAAGAGAAATCGCCGTCAAACGCGATTTCCGATGACAAAACAAATCATTCGGAAAATCGCGGATGACACCGACATCGTCGGCAGTCACGAAACCATCAAGCTCGGCAATTTCCGGCACGACCGGAATCTTGAACACGGCAAGGAGGAATGGCTGACGCCGCCGGAAATCATCCAGGCATTCGGTCCGTTCGACCTTGACCCTTGTGCGCCGGTGAAACGCCCCTGGGCAACGGCGGACAATCACTACACAATCGAAGACGACGGTCTGTTGCGACCGTGGCAGGGACTCGTCTGGTGCAATCCACCCTACGGCCCGAAGACCGGCGATTGGCTCGCCCGTTGCGCCCAGCACAACAATTGCCTCGCGCTGGTTTTCGCCCGGACGGAAACGCAGTGGTTCCAAAACCATGTCTGGCCTCATGCCACATCATTGTTTTTCATCACCGGTCGCCTTTCTTTCTACCACGTCGGCGGTGAAAAAGGCGGCACGGCGGGAGCACCGAGCGTGCTGATTGCCTACGGTAAATTGGCCGACCAACGGTTGCGCGATAATCAAACCATCGCCGGCCAGCATCTTCAAAATCTTCCCTCCAAACTCATTAGGCTCCACCTGAAAAATCAGACAAATGAGTAAGCCGCCAAACAAGAAATCACTTATGAGAACAAAATAATTCCAAGTTGAAGCAACCGCAGGAAAACCCTATGGCCATGTGTCGGGACATCACTATCACGATGTTGACGTATGGATTCAACGTAACGCCAATCCACCGAAAAAAATCGCGACCGCAAAAATCAAAAAACGGGTTCCGGTCGTAGTCCAAAAATAGACCACGTCTTCGCCACAGCGGTAAGGGGGCAGGAAACCGCAGGCTTGACTTTGCTGGGAAATATGCAAAAATACCTTGTAAATAAAGGCGATTTAACAGGCATTGCCATCTTCTAAGCAGGTTGTCGTGGGTTCGATTCCCGCCAGGCGCACCAGGTTTTATTGGGGTTTTGTGACAACCGACTTAGAGCAGAAACCGATTTAGTCCACAATTTAGTCCATCGGTATTTTGCATGTGGTGACGATTGCCTAGTTGAACGGCAAACAAAAAGTCACCTATGAGCAAAATTGTCGTCAACCAAAGTCAGAGCCAAGCAAGTCCTCTGTTTGAACACGTCGAAGCCGGAATATACCGCAACACGTCTTCCGACGTGTATTTCGAGCGGCCAAAAGTCAACGGCAAGCGCACCTGGCGTTCGCTTGAAACCACGAATCTGAAACATGCACGCGAGGAGCTGCATAAACGCCGTGCTGCGGTGGGAACATCCAAAGACCCTTATGCCGAAACGGAAGCAGTGACCGTCGGTGAAATCATCAACCGTTACAAAAAGGATGGTTACCTCGACAAAAACTTAGGCGGGCGCAGCGGCGGCACGCTGATTGAGGAAACCCGCAACTGCGGCACACTCTTGGAATTCTGGAAGGCGATTCCCGTCGAGTCCGTCACCGATGCCGTTTGCGACCGATACCGGGATTGGCGGATCAAGAAAACCCGGAACGGCAAGGGCAAGCGAGTCATTGACCGCGAGCTAAACACTCTCAACAACGCGTTCCGATACGCCAAGCGCCGGGCCATCGTGCGCCTCAACCCGGTGGCCGACCGCCCCCGGTATCAACCGTCCAAGGAGGTTCGACACTGCCGCGAATTCATGCCCGGCAGTGCGGACGAGTTGCACGAGTTTGTCGCGGTCTTGATGAAAAATCCGCATTCCGTTGTGCTGGGCTTTCAACAATTATTTGAAGCCATGACCGGGCTGCGCACCAGCGAGATTCTGAAGTTGCAAACCGCAGCAATGCGGGTGAGGAGCCTCTGGCCAGATTCATTTCATTGTCGGTAAAATTTAGGTGGCGGCCATCCGTCCCACCGCCATCCGTTGCCCGCGCAGGCAGGGCGGATATGAGTCGCTGCTACCACTTTGTGAGGGGGGTGGAGCCGCTTCAGGCTTGCCCAGCACAGAACCAAAACGTAAAGACGGCGTTCGATGAAGAGATAAATTGCCGACTGAATGAATTGGGCGCAAAATCTCAGCATGAAAGCCGAATGGGAAAATCTCAAAGCCATTGCAGTAAAAGAAATCGAGGACACATTAATCGAGTTGCCGTCCCCATTGCGCAGAAAGGCCGAAATAATTCCGGTGACATTCGAGAGCGCGCCCAATCTCGGATTGCAGGCGGATGGTATTGCAGCTGACACACTTGGAGTCTTTACAGGGGGAGAATTTACAGATGATGGTTCGACGGCGATGCCGCCACAAATCGTGCTTTTCCTGGAGAATCTCTGGGATTTTGCAGAATGGGATGAGTTGGCCTATCGCGAGGAGATTCGCACCACATTTTTGCATGAGCTTGGACATTATTTTGGTTTGGATGAAGCTGATTTGGCCGAGCGTGGTCTTGATTAGCCTGTAAACAAAGGGGATTATGACCTTTTTAACACATCAAAAATAATTTTAAAAAACTCTTGCATGATCTGCTTTGTCTGATAATCTTTCTGTCCCTTCGCGGTAGTTCGCGGTAACGAGGGCGGCGAAAGCCGGTTGACATTGGTTGCGGTTTCAAAAGTGAAGCCAAGCGACTGTAAGCCAGAAACTGACAGGCTGAGTTTGGTGAAGTGATAATTCAGCAGTCAGATTTTTTGTCCCCTAATGAGGGGGCGAATTGATGGCAAAGCAATTTTGGCAGTAATGCCGCTTGCTCTTTGAAAATTGAATTGTGCGATTAGTAAGAGCCCCTTCGAACTTAACTGTTAGTGGTTAAGATCGGAGAGTTTTAATCAATTAAGTAAGTAAGCTGTCTGAATTAACAACACAGACAGGAATCAACTAACGTTTTTATACGGAGAGTTTGATTCTGGCTCAGAACGAACGCTGGCGGCGTGGATAAGACATGCAAGTCGAACGCTGATTTCAAGGTAGCAATATTTTGAAGTCGGAGTGGCGCAAGGGTGCGTAACACGTGGGCAATCTGCCGTGAAGCCTGGAATAACTCGCTGAAAGGCGAGCTAATACCGGATGTGAACGCAAGTTCAAAGTTGGGGACCGCAAGGCCTGACGCTTCACGATGAGCCCGCGGCCTATCAGCTAGTTGGTGAGGTAACGGCCCA